>JBJMWW010000136.1:0-12910 GCA_045809945.1 Chthoniobacterales bacterium | reverse complement strand
CATCGCAAAAAAGACGACGATGAACGGCAGGACGGCGGTCCAGGCCGCAAACGGCAGCGAGCAAATCAGGAAGAGATCAACCATCGGTGTGATCGCGACGAGGATGATTTGGAAGAACCAGACGCTCGGCAGACTGAACCAGCCGAGCGCGCGATATCGTGGGTTGAAAACAATATCGCGATGTTTCCAGAGACATTGCAGCGTGCCATAAGCCCAGCGGAAACGCTGCCGCGTGAGCGCGCGGAAAGTTTCCGGCGCTTCAGTCCACGCAATTGCATCCGGTGCGTAGACGAGGCGCTGGTTCTGTTTGTGCAAGGCGAGGGTGAGGTCGGTATCTTCAGCGAGCGTGTCGAGACTGAGTCCACCGGCCTGATCGAGAGCTGTCTGTCGCACCGCACTGATCGCGCCGGGCACCACGGTGATGCAGTTCCATTTGCTGTAGGCGCGGCGATCAAGATTGAAGCCGCAAGTGTATTCAAGTGACTGGCAGCGCGCGATGAACGTGCGCAGATTCCCGACCTTGGCGTGGCCGGAAACCGCGCCGACGCTTTCCTCGGCGAAGGGTTGCACGAGCTTGCGCAGGGTATCGCGCTGGCAATGCGTATCCGCGTCGATGAAGACTGCGATCTCGCTCCGCATCGCCGCCAGTCCGCGCTGCAACGCCCGCGCCTTGCCGTGGTTCTCCTGTTGCAAGAGGCGCACACGTGGATCCAGCGCCGCGATCCGCTCCACTTCCGCCGCGGTCGCATCGGTCGAGCCGTCATTGATGACAACGACTTCGATGTCGCCGTCGTAATCACTCGCGAGAACCGACTCCAACGTCTGCGCGATCACCTTGGCCTCATTGAAAGCCGCGATCACGACGCTGACGGGTCGGTTGAACTCGCCGCCGCGCACACGGCGAAAACGCGAGGCCAGCCAGATGACAATCAGAGTCCGGACGACGACGAGCGCAGTCGCCACGATCATGAACGACCAAAGAAACTCTTCCAGACCGTGGAAGACACGAAATCCCACGCCACTGACGACGCGGGTAAATGAAATCTGGTGCTGCACCGGTGGCATGACCGCGTCGCGCGATATGCCAAGCAATGTGCTGAGAGGCACGACTGTGTCGCCGCGAGTTTTCAGGTAATCGAGAATGTGCGGCAGCGCTTCGATGGTTTGCGAGCGATCGCCGCCCGCGTCGTGCAACAAGATGATGCTGCCGTCGCGCCGTTGTTGTTTCACGCGCTGCAGGATGATGTCCGCGCCCGGTCTCGCCCAATCCTGCGGGTCGATGTTTTCCAGGACGCACAAGTAGCCCAGGTCCTGCGCGATATTGAGCGGTGTGAGCTCGGTTATTTTCGCCGGGCTGGTGTCGGCTGCATAAGGCGGACGGAATAACGTCGTAGACCGGCCGGTGATCGTCTCGATCACCATCTGCGTCGCGTTCAACTCGAGGCGCACATGCTCGGGCCAACACTCAGCGAGGTTCGGATGGTAGTAGGTGTGGTTACCGATCTCGTGACCTTCATCAACAATCCGCCTGATCAGATCCGGATACTGCTCGGCATTCGTGCCGACGACGAAGAACGCCGCCTTAACCCCGGCTGATTTCAAAATCGCGAGCACCTTCGGCGTCCAACGCGGATCGGGCCCGTCATCGAATGTAATCGCAACCTGATGCGGATCGCCCGCCCCTTGATGATACAAGGTCGGAAACTGCGGGAACTTCGTGTAGCTCTCCGTCAGATAGCCTTCGCCGTCGGTAGCCAGTTTTCTCGCGCCGTCGGCTTGCGCTTCGTCTACCGAGACGATCTCGCCGTCTCCGATGTCCGTGATTGTGTCGGTGCCGCGGAGGACTTCGAGCGTGGAGCGCATAGCCGCATCAAGCTTGAAATCGCGCGGCACATTGAGCGCATCCCAGAGCGCGCCGTCTTCCGTTCCAAGGCGGTAGAGAGCAAACCCGCCACAGTTCGCGGAGCGCACCTCGCGCAGCTGATTCAAAAATGTGACGACGTCGAGGAACCAGACCGAGTGGTCCTTGCCTGCGTCCTCGTAGTAAATGTAAGGATTGTATTCCGGCGCGCCCACGCCCGCGGAGCTCACTTCCGCATTGCTCGCGCGACTCATCGCTTCGGGGAAACTGATCAGCTCTGCCTTCTTTGCGCCGCCGGTCCAGTCGTAGCCGTAGTTGCCGAGCGTGATGATCCACTGCTTTGAATCTGCGCCGTTGAGCAGCGCGCTCAGCCAGCCTTCAAACCAGCGGCGCGACGCGAGCGGCCCGGCCGGCTCGTTCGCTGAGGTTTCGTCAAACAACATCGCGACAAAGCGATCGATGTTGTCCGACAATTCTTCGAAATCAATGTAGTCGAGATCCTGGCCCGGCGGCACACAGAGCCAGAGTTGCTTGTCCTCGTAGTGCAGCGCGTCGGTGAATTTGTCGAGGAGCGCAGTGATCTCTTTTTTGTAAGCCGGGTCGACCTGTTCCCAATCGACGATGACGCCGGCGGCGTTCGCGTTCCGCAAGATCGTCACGACCTCCTTGATGAATCTGTCCTGACGGTCAGGGGGCCCGTGCGCCAGATTCTCCACCGCTTCCGGCTGCCAGGTTTCACCGACAAGATTTGTCAGCAGCGGCATGAGTGCGATGCCTTTGCTCGCGGCCAGCTTCGGAATCCGCGGATCGACGTCGACCTGCAAATCGCCCAGTCCATTGACGAGCGACATCCATTCCGGACAAACATGCGTGATCTGTGACGCGTGCTGCTCGAGTGACGTGTAACTGTAAGGATCGCCGTTCGTGTAAAAGGCGAGACGCACTTCATTGGGTGGCGCTTTCTTTCGCGGACGTGCCGGTGGCGGATTACGCTGAGCGGCCCCGCCTTTTTTGGCTGCCTTGCGTGCTGCGGCGAACCTCTCGAGCAGCATCGCGCTCGCGGTCTGCGGCGGCCCGGCCGGGTTCTGTTTCTCAATGCCTTTCAGCTGGCCTTTGAGCTGCCGCAAACTGAAAGGCAGCTTGAGCTGCGGCGCGACGAAGAGCGTTTGCACGAAAAGCACTGTCCCGAGGAAGATGAGCACGCCGGTTGCGAGCAGCACCAGACGCAGGCGCGGCCAGCGTTTCCCGGCCGGATCTGCAAAAACGAATGGCGTTACGCCAGGCGGAATGTCAGCGCCCATCTGCTGCTAGTGTGCCTTTTTCGAATCCAAATAGAAATGCGCGAGTTCCCGTGCGCGTTCGCGAATCAAATCAGACGCCCGCTCGATCGCGGTTGTTCGATCCACCGATGCATCGACCAGCGTCCAAACGCGCTCAAACATCACTGCTGCTGTCTCGTCCGCTTCTCCGACAATCGCACACGCTGTCGTGTTCGATTCCCGCGCCAGCTCGGCTACGCGCGCCGGCCCTTTCCCCTCCAGCGTCTGGGTGTCGAGACGTCCTTCGCCCGTGATCACCACATCGGCGCGCGCGATTTTCTCGCGCAGCTGAATCGCGTCCGCCACGACATCGAAGCCCCAGCAGATTCGCGCGCCGCAAAAACTCATCAGGCCGAAACCCAGACCGCCGGCCGCGCCGGCGCCGGGTTCATCGCGAAAATCAGAATCGAGATCGCGCGTCACCACATCCGCGAGCTGCGTCAGCGCCTTCTCAAGCAGCGCGAAGTGATCGTCGGTCACGCCTTTTTGCGGACCAAAGATACGCGTCGCACCGCGTTCGCCGAGGAGCGGATTGCGCACGTCGACCGCAGCTTTGATTTGCGGCAACGGCAGGCACAGCGGCCTTTCAACTCGCGATAGCGAGCACGAACTTGACTGGTTAAACCAGTCAAGTTCCCGACCTGCTGAATCAATGAATTTGAAGCCAAGCGCAGTCGCCATGCCGAAGCCGCCGTCGTTCGTGACGCTGCCGCCAAGGCCGATGACGATCTCGCGCGCGCCTCGCTGCGCCGCGTGCAAAATCATCTCCCCGACCCCGAGTGTATTCGCATGCAGGGGATCACGCCGTGTCACGCGGCGCATCCCGGCCGCTTCGCTCATCTCTATGACCGCGATGGCACCGTGGCGTAACCAGACATACCTCGCCCTGATCGGCTGACCGAATGGATCGTGCGCACCGCAAGTGATCCATTCCCCATTCCGCTCGCGAAAAATGACTTCCGCGGTTCCGTCGCCGCCATCGGCGATCGGCGCGACCTCGATTTCCGCCTGCGGCGACACATCCCGAATGCCATGTGCAATTTGCGCAGCGACTTCAAAGGCGCCGAGCGAACCTTTGAATTTGTCCGGCGAGATCAGGAAACGGACGCCGCCTGAAGCGTGTTTCATTGCGGCGGCTGCTCGTTGGCGTATTCGAGAGCGCGCTGCAGATCGAAGTGTTTGATCCGTTCCACGAGCGATGGGTCGTTCATCGCATCGATCACCCGCTGATCCTGGAGCAGATCGAGAACGCGCCCCTCGGAAATCATGCGCGCGATGTGCGGGTCCTGACGCAGCTCAACGATTCGTGGATGCATGGCCAGCTCACGCGCGCCGGGCGACGAAAGGAACCGTTCAGCCGTTTCAGCTTTGGCGAACGTTTCGCCGACGCGTTCGACGGTTTTGAGCGAGCCGCTGGGCAACGGGTCGGTTCGTTTGATTACCTCGCCGAGGCCGCCCATCTCGACGGAATTCTTGAGGCGCGCGAGCAGCTCTGTCAGTGAATGCGGGTCCATGTCGGCTGCCGGCAGGAGCTTGCCGTTTATTATTCGATGCGCGTTTGGTGGTAGCGACGCTGGCGTTTTGACTTGGACCTGCGCGTCAGCAACCGAGCCGACGGACCTCACTCCGGTGATCAGCAGCCAGACAAAGAACAGTCCGAAAAACAGACCGAGAAATGCGCCGCTCGCGCCGTAGATCATGCGGATGAAGCCGGATTCCTGCTGCGCCGTTCGCTTAAATAGCAATGCCCCGACGCCGTTGATTACTGCATAAACAATCATCGCGAGGAGCGCGCCGCCGATCGCCGAGAGCGCCACGTCGGGCAAACGGACGAGCGGCCTGACGAACGGCAACATCATTCGTCCGCCCAGGAACGCAGCGCCATAGGCAGCCACGATCGCGCAGAGCCGCACGATCTGGCGCGGCAAACCGAGGCTCCAGCCGCGCAGCATTTGGAAGAGAATCAGGACGACGGCGAAGGAGACAAACGCCATCTGCCACGCGTGCGAACCGGCCGCCGGGCTGCCGTTCACTGGTCGGTTCGAACCGCGCGTTGGCGCAACGCGTGATCGCAAAGCACGAGCGCGGCCATTGCTTCCACCATCGGCACCGCGCGCGGCAGGACGCATGGATCGTGGCGGCCACCGGGCGCGATGCTCGTCGCTTCGTGATCGGCAGTGACAGTTTGCTGCTCGCGCGCAATCGTCGAGGTCGGCTTGAATGCGACCCGGAAGACGATCTCTTCACCGTTCGAAATTCCACCCTGCACACCGCCTGAGTAATTCGTGCTCGTGCGGACGCGGCCCTCGCGCATTTCAAAACGATCATTGTGTGTCGAGCCCGTCATGCGCGTGGCCGCAAAACCTGACCCGATCTCGAAGCCTTTCGTCGCGGGCAAACTGAGCATGGCCTTGGCGAGATCGGCCTCGAGCTTGTCGAATACCGGCTCGCCTAGTCCTGCCGCAACGCCGCGCGTGACGCATTCGATTGTTCCGCCGACCGAATCGCCCTCCTCGCGAATGCGTTCGATCAACTGCGTCATGATCTTCGCCGCGGTTTCATCAGGACAACGAACGGCGTTTCGTTCCACATCAGCCGCGCTGACGCGCTGCGAATCGATGTTCGCAATCACCTCATGAATCTGCGTGACGTAGGCGACGAGCTCGAACTGCGAAAACAAATTTCGCAGCACGAGCTTCGCGACGGCGCCGGCAGCGACCCGGCCAATGGTCTCGCGCGCTGAGGCGCGGCCGCCGCCCTGCCAGTTCCGGATGCCATACTTAGCTTCGTAGGTGTAGTCGGCGTGCGACGGCCGAAAGATGTTCACGATCTTTTTGTAGGCCTCGGGATCCGCGTCTTTGTTGCGCACCAGGATCGCGATTGGCGTCCCGAGCGTTTGTCCGTCGAAAACCCCGGAGAGAATTTCAGCGCGGTCCGGTTCGTCGCGCTGCGTGACAATCGAACTCTGACCGGGCCGCCGCCGATCGAGATCGCGCTGGATGTCTGCTTCGGTGAGCGCAATCCGCGAGGGACAACCATCGATGACCACACCGACGCCGCCGCCGTGCGATTCGCCGAATGTGGTGATCCGAAATAGCTGGCCGAAGCTGCTCCCCATGGCGTTTGTCATTCTGAACGCAGTGAAGAATCTCTCAAGCAGCTGCTTG
The DNA here is from genome assembly GCA_045809945.1 of Chthoniobacterales bacterium. GTDB lineage: Bacteria > Verrucomicrobiota > Verrucomicrobiia > Chthoniobacterales > UBA10450 > CADDYX01. Next base: position 6,563 of record JBJMWW010000136.1, on the reverse strand, counting down.
TGAGGTCCCGCGCTACACTCGGGATGACCACTAAATCGCCGCGAGCGCGGTCTTCAGGTCCTCGATCAAGTCGTTCAAGTCTTCGACACCGACCGACAGTCGCACGAGTGAATCGGTGATCCCGAGCTGCGCCCGCATTTCCGGCGGGATTGAGCCGTGGGTCATGAGCGCCGGATGGTTGATCAGACTTTCGACGCCGCCTAATGACTCGGCGAGCGAGAAGAGGTGCGTGTTCTCAAGAAAACGCCGCGTGCCGGCGAGATCGGTATCGAGCACGACGGTGACCATTCCGCCAAAGCCGCGCATCTGCTTCTTCGCCAGCTCGTGCTGCGGATGACCTTTGAGCCCCGGATACATCGTCTTCGCAATTTTCGGCTGCTTCGAAAGCCAGCGCGCGATTTCGAAAGCATTCTCGCAGTGACGTTCCATGCGCAAGGCGAGCGTTTTCAGCCCGCGCATCGCAAGGAAACTGTCGAACGGTCCCGCTATCGCGCCGACCGCGTTTTGCAGAAACTGCATCTTGTCTGCCAGTTCGCTGTTCGCACCAACTACCGCAACGCCGCCGACCATGTCGGAATGGCCGTTGAGGTATTTCGTGGCGGAATGAATGACCAGGTCGAATCCGAATTCGAGCGGCCGTTGGGCCCACGGACTGGCGAAGGTGTTGTCCGAAACACTGACGATGTTGCGCGACTTCGCCGAACTCGCGATCGCCTCGAGATCAATCAGCTTGAGGAGCGGATTGCTCGGGGTTTCGACCCAAACCATGCGCGTGTTCGGCTTGCTCGAGCGTTCGAAATTCTGCGCGTCGGTCAGATCGACGAATGTGAAATCGAGATTCGCGCTCCGCCGCCGCACACGCTCGAACAAACGAAACGTGCCGCCATAGAGGTCATCGCTCACCACGACATGCGAGCCGCTGTCGAGAGTGTCCAGCGCGGTCGCCATTGCAGCGAGTCCGGATGCAAAAGCCCATCCGCGCACGCCGCTTTCCAAGTCGGCGACGCAACGCTCGTACGCCAGCCGCGTGGGGTTAATCGAGCGCGAGTAATCGTAACCTTTGTGGCGACCCGGACTTTCCTGCACATACGTCGAGGTCTGGTAGATCGGCGTCATGATCGCGCCGGTCGACGGGTCGGGAGATTGGCCGGCGTGAATCGCGCGGGTGGCGAAGTGCTGTCGTTTGTCGCTCATGACATTTTGCGGCGGAGATACGAGATGAGGTCGCTGCGTGTGATCAGGCCGAGGAACTTGTCTCCGTCCATGACAATGGCGACTCGGCCACGATCAAACACCTCGAGCAACCGCGTAATGTTCGCGCTCGGCGGCAAACTTTCGAGCCGATCGGTCATCGCGCTGCTCACCGCATCGTTAAAATGCGAAGGGTCGCGATGCACTTTCAGGAGCACGTCCGACTCATCGATGATGCCGACGGCGCGCCCGCTTTTATCGACTACGGGCAACTGCGAGACGTCGCCATCGCGCATTCGTTTTGTCGCGGTGAGCAGCGTGTCGTCAGGTCCGACAGAAATGACTTCGCCCGCTTCGTAGCGATGACTGATCAGGTCGCTGAGGTCGCCATGGGTCGGCCGCTGCGCGAAACCCTGCTCTGCCATCCAGAAGTCGTTGAACATCTTCGAGAGGTACTTGTTTCCGGTGTCGGCGACGAAGGTGACGACGCGTTTGCGTTTCGTTTGTTCGCGGCAGTAACGCAAGGCAGCGGCGACCATCGTGCCGGTCGATGAACCGCCGAGAATTCCCTCGCGTCGCAACAGCTCGCGCGCGCTCGCAAAACTCTCCGCATCCGTGATCGCGTACGCGCTGGTGACGTACGAGAGATCGGCAATATCGGGCACGAAATCTTCGCCGATGCCTTCGACAGCCCAGCTTCCCGCCTGACCGACGTTTCCGGTCTTCACGTAATCGACCAGCACCGAACCGGCCGGATCAGCCAGGACCATTTCAATGCCGCGACGCGGCTTCACCCGCGAGAAAAAACGACTAAGCCCGGTGATCGTTCCGCCAGAACCAACGCCGCAGACAATCGCGTCGACGTCGTGCCCCATCTGTTCCCAAATTTCCGGGCCGGTGCCGCGCTCGTGGGCAAGCGGGTTCGCCGGATTGCCAAACTGATTCACGTAAAACGCGCCGGGAATTTCCTGCGCGAGTCGCGCCGCAACGTCCTGGTAGTACTCGGGATGCCCCCGGGTCACGTCGGAACGCGTCAGCCGGACTTCCGCGCCGAGTGCGCGGACGTGGGCGATTTTCTCCTGCGACATCTTGTCCGGAATGACAAGGATGATCCGGTAACCCTTCGCCCCGGCGATGAGCGCAAGACCGAGACCGGTATTGCCCGCAGTCGCTTCAATGATCGTACCGCCGGGCTGAAGATGCCCATCGTGTTCCGCCGCTTCGATCATCGCGAGCGCGACGCGGTCCTTGATCGAGCCGGTCGGATTCTGATTCTCGAGCTTGAGGAAAAGCTGACATGGCCCGGTATCGATGCGCGTCACTTCGATCAACGGTGTATCGCCGATGAGCGAGAGAATCGCAGGCGCGCGCTCGCCGGTGGCGGTAAGAGGAGGGCTGGTGCCGAGTTCTAGCATGGGCTTGCTACCATTCCGCCTGACTGTCGGCGAGCAACTGCTTCAACAGCTCGAAGCGAATTTCGCCGTAGTTGAGCGCAAAATGCAGGTCGCCGCCTTTGTAGATCCGGGTGGTTGGGATCCAGCTCAACGGCTCATCATTGAAGCGCTTGGTTTTGTTATCGCCTTTCCGCGGGCCGGGATCGGCCAGGATGGTGACATTGGGCTGATCGGCGAGATCGAATTTCTGCAGCATCGCGCGGCCATCGTCGCCGTTGTTCCAGGCTGAGACGAAGAAAAACTTTACCTGCGGATTTTCCTTTACCGTTTGCAACCAGCCGCCGCTCTTCAGTTCGTGCTGACAATTAGAGCACCACGGTGCCCAGAGATGGACGACCGTCACATTCGGCGCTTTGACCGCTGCCGCGACTTGCTCTTCTGCAGGGGAAGCAGCGGCGAAGGCGTTCGCCAGAAGCAACGTCAATATCGCGAAAGCGCATTTCATCCAGAGCAAACGTCGAACGCCGAACGCCGAACGTCCAACGCCGAATGCAGACTCCCGGTTCGACGTTCGACATGGGACGTTCGCTGCTCTCCCGCGAGTATTGACCTCTCTCGGCACCATGCCTAATATGGCGTCCCCTTTTCCCGCCGCGGTCACTCTCCGGCGGTGCTTACAGGAGGAGATTACCGAACATGGCATTAATGCAGGAATTACTCGCGAAGTCGTACCGTGACTTCAAAGAAGGCCAGATCGTCAAAGGCCGGGTGCTCGAAATCCGTCCACGCGAAGTGCTGGTGGATATCGGCTACAAATCCGAAGGCGTAATTCCGACGCAGGAGTTTGAGGACGTCGATTCGCTCGAAGTGGGCGACGAAGTCGAAGTGCTGCTCGAGCGACTCGAGAACGACGAGGGCATGGTCATCCTTTCGAAAGAGAAAGCCGCCTATCGCCAAAACTGGAACAAGATCGCGCAGGTCTACAACGGCGACGGTCTGATCAAGGGCAAGGTGAAGTCGGTTGTGAAGGGCGGCCTGATGGTGAACATCGGCGTCGAGGCATTCCTCCCCGCATCGCAGATCGACATTATCCCGCCGAAGGATCTCCAGCAGTTCGTCGGCAACACTTACGATTTCAAGATCGTCAAACTGAACGACGACCGCCGGAATGTCGTGCTCAGTCGCCGTGAGCTGATCGAGCAGGAGCGGAGCGAGAAACGGCAGCAGTTCCTCGAGACCGTCAAGATCGGCAACATCGTGACGGGCACGGTCAAGAATCTGACCGATTTCGGCGCGTTCATCGATCTCGGTGGCATGGATGGCTTGCTCCACATCACCGACATGACCTGGGGCCGGCTCGGGCACCCGAGCGAGCTGCTCAAGGTCGGCCAACAGCTCGAAGTGATCGTGCTCGACATTAACAAAGAGAAAGAGCGCGTTTCGTTAGGCCTGAAGCAGACGCAGAAGAATCCGTGGGATCAGATCGAAGAACGTTTCCCGGCCGGTCAGCGCGTCAAAGGCAAGGTTACGAATCTCGTGCCTTACGGCGCCTTCGTGGAGCTTGAGGAAGGCGTCGAAGGTCTCATTCACGTCTCCGAGTTGTCATGGACGAAGCGCATCATGCGTCCATCGGACGTGCTCACGCAGGGTCAGGAAGTCGAAGCCGTCGTGCTCGGCGTGAATAAGGAAGAGCAGAAAATTTCGCTGGGTCTGCGCCAGCTCGAGGCCAATCCGTGGGATGAGATCGAGAAGCGATTCACCATCGGCAGCACGGTTAAAGGAACGATCCGCAACATGACCGCGTATGGCGCGTTCGTGGAACTCGAGGATGGGATCGACGGCATGATTCACGTCTCCGACCTGAGCTGGACGCGGAAGATCAATCATCCGAGCGAAGTCTTTAAGAAGGGCGACGAAGTCGAAGCGCAGGTGATCGACATCGACAAAACCAACCAGCGCATCAGCCTCGGCATGAAACAGCTGAGCGAGGATCCGTGGAAGAACATCGATCAGAAATACAAGATCGGCGATCTGGTGAAGGGCAAGGTCACCAAGCTTGCGAGCTTCGGTGCGTTCGTGCAATTGCAGGACGACATCGACGGTCTCGTTCACATTTCGCAGCTCAGCGAAGATCACGTCGCGAAAGTGAAAGACGTGCTCAAAATTGGCCAGGAAGTCGAAGCCCGCGTCATCAAGGTCGACAAGCTCGAACGTCGGATCGGCCTTTCGATCAAGGCGGCGAACTACTCGGAAGAAGAGCTACGTCGCGAATCGGAGATGTTCGACACGCTGCGTCCGGGCGAAGACATGGTCGGCCTCGAGCGCGCTTTCCAGGCGGCCGAGGAAGATTATCGGCCGGGCCAGGGCAAGAAATAGCGCGCGCGTTTGGTCATCCTGAGCGGAGCGAAGGACCTCACAGTCGAACGCTCGACGCGCAAGTCACACGAACGCATCAACGAACGCTTGTGAGGTTCCTCGCTTGCGCTCGGAATGACCGCTGGTGAAACAGAGCGCCGGTCTGCTCATGTTCCGGCGCACGGCTGGCGGCGTCGAAGTTTTGCTCGTGCATCCCGGCGGACCGTTCTGGCGAAACAAAGACGCCGGCGCGTGGACGATTCCGAAAGGAGAGCCGAATCCGAACGAGGATTTGCTCGCTCGCGCGAAGGTCGAGTTCGAAGAGGAGCTCGGCATTCAGCCGAACGTTCGCGACCTGTTTGAGCTTGGCTCAATTAAGCAAAAGGGCGGAAAGATCGTGCACGCGTGGGCGTTTGAAGACGACCTGCCGAGTGGTTTCGTCGTGCACTCAAACATGTTTCAATTTCATGGGCAGAGTTTTCCTGAGGTTGATCGCGCACAGTTTTTCTCAATCGAACAGGCGCGCGAAAAAATAAACCCCGCGCAGACGGCTTTTCTCGATCGGCTTTCGGATGCGCTGAAGGCGTGAATCGAGCTTTCCTCTTCGCACCGGGGGCTGGCGCACCGTCAACGCATCCGTGGATGCAAAGCTGGCGCGATCGCTTGCAGCAGCTCGGCGAAGTTCAGCTCTTCGATTACGACTATATGCGCGCGCGGCGAAAACGGCCGGACCCGCTGCCGTTGTTAATCGCGGCGCATCGCAGCGCGCTCGCTGAACTACGCGAGAAATCAGACGGTCCGATCTTCCTGGTTGGCAAAAGCATGGGCGGACGGATTGGCTGCCATGTTTCTCTCGAGGAAAACGTCGCCGGATTGATCTGCATGGGGTATCCACTGTGCGGCGGAGGCGATCCGACGAAGCTGCGGGACAAAATCCTGCGCGACGTGCGGACACCGATTCTGTTCGTCCAGGGAACTCGCGATTCACTTTGTCCGCTCGAGCTGCTGGAAACGGCTCGTGCGCAAATGACCGCGCCGAACTCGCTCCACGTCGTCGAAGGTGGCGATCACTCGCTGCGTGTTCTGAAGCGATTGTCACAAACCGACGCCGATCAAAGCGTGTTCGACGCGATCGCGCAATTCGTCACCTCGCGGTCATCCCGAGCGTAGCGAGGGACCTCGCAAGCGTCCGTTGATGTTCAATCGCAAACTCGGATGACTCACCTGCGACTGCGAGGTCCCTCGCTACGCTCGGGATGACGGAATTAGAATTCCGCGCTGCCCGGTGTGCGTGCGAACGGGATCACGTCGCGGATGTTCGAAACGCCAGTGACGAACATCAACATCCGCTCGAAGCCAAGACCGAACCCGCTGTGCGGGACCGTTCCGTAACGCCGCAGATCGAGGTACCATTTGTAATCGGCCGGATCCATTGCGTGTCGCCGCATGTTTTCTTCCAGCACATCGAGTCGTTCTTCACGCTGGCTACCGCCAACAATCTCGCCGATCCCCGGCACGAGAACATCCATCGCGGTGACAGTTTTGTCGTCATCGTTCAGGCGCATGTAGAACGGCTTGATCTCTTTCGGATAATTGAAAACCGTGACCGGCGATTTGAAGTGT
>JBJMWW010000135.1:0-3034 GCA_045809945.1 Chthoniobacterales bacterium | reverse complement strand
TGGTTTTGGGCGTTGATTGAGTTAGCTGTCATAAGTTTCTTTCGTTGGTTGTGACCACTCCTAATGCAAGGGCCGTGCCACGTGCGGTAGTTCGTATATAAACCGAACGGGAACAGAGACTTACGCCAGAATCTGCGATTACGCTCCTCACAGCAAATCCTCAGCTGCGGGATTATGGCGTTCCGTTTTTGGGACAAAAGAAAAGCGGCGGTCATTACGACCGCCGCTTCGCTTAATTTTGCTGCGTAACCGCAGTTAGCTACTCACTCGATTCGCTCGATTTCGTTTTGCGCGATGACTTTGTCTCGCTTTCGTCAGACGTTTTCGCTGACTTGCCCTTCTTCGGCTTGTCGCCCGTTGTTTCTTCCACGACCGCGGCGTCGACCCACTCGAGAAACGCGATTGCCGCCGAATCGCTCTTGCGTTGACCGAGCTTGATGATGCGGGTGTAACCGCCATTGCGATTGGCCGCGCGTGGCGCGATTTCGTCGAACAGCTTTTTCACCGCATCCTTCTGCCGCAAAACGGCAAACGCCATGCGGCGAGCGTGCAGCGAGTTCTTCTTGCCCAGCGTGACCATCTTATCGGCCAACGGGCGAACCGCTTTTGCTTTCGCCAGCGTCGTCTTGATCCGCTGATGCTCGATCAGGCTGCAAACCTGATTTGAGAGCAGCGCTTTCCGGTGCTCGGCAGTTCGGCCGAGCTTTACCGTCTTTTTTTGATGTCGCATGACTTGTTAGGCCGCATGGTCGGTCGCACCGTTCGCGCCGTCCGTCACAGCGGCAAGCGGCGCGTCGATCAAACCAGGCTCGAACTTCTGGCCGAGGCCGAGACCGAGTTGCTGCAGCTTGTCCTTGATTTCGTTGAGCGATTTCTTGCCGAAGTTGCGATACTTGAGCATCTCGGCCTCGCTCTTCTGCGCGAGCTGACCAACGGTCGTGATATTCGCGTTGTTCAGGCAATTGGCCGCGCGGACGCTGAGCTCGATCTCGTTCACGCTCATGTTGAGAAGCTTCTTCAGCTTCATGTTCTCCTCGGAGACACCGGCCGGCGTTTCGTCGAATTCGATTACGTCTTCGTTGAAATTCACGAACACGTCGAGGTGGTGGCGGAGGATCGCGCTGGCCTGGAGCAATGCATCATCCGGCGTGAGGCGACCATCGGTCCAGACCTCGAGGATGAGCTTGTCGTAGTCAGTGCGCTGACCGACACGGGTGTTCTCGACGGCGTATTTCACACGCGTCACCGGCGAAAAAATGCTGTCGATCGGAATGACCCCGATGGCCTGATCAGCGCGTTTGTTTTCATCGCCAGTGGCGAAGCCGCGGCCGACGCGCACTTCGAGTTCGGCGTCGAACTTGTGCTTCTTGTCGATCGTGCAAATGAGCTGATCGGGATTAAGAACTTCGTAGCCCTGGACCAGTTGAATGTCCTTGGCGGTGACTTCGCCCTCTTTGTTAACGGAAAGCGCGAGCTTGCGCGGCTCATGTCCGTCGTTGGATGTGAATTTGATGCGCTTGAGGTTGAGCACGATGTCGGTCACGTCTTCAACGACGTTAGGCAACGTCGCGAATTCGTGCTGGGCCCCAGTGATTTTTATCGAGGTGATCGCCGCGCCCTCGAGCGACGAAAGGAGCACCCGCCGGAGTGAGTTTCCGACCGTGTGACCGTAACCGGCCTCAAAAGGCTCGGCAGTGAATTTTGCGTATGTGTCTGTCGCCGTGCTCTCATCCTTGGTGAGAGTCTTCGGCATTTCGAAACGACCGTATCGAACTGGCATGAACTAATTTCCTCCGCGCCGGGTTTCCCCTGGCGAGTACGGCTTTCGTTCAGCAACGAAACCCCAGGGACCAACGGCGCAACGTGTGATGACTCGCTGCGGAGCGGAAATGAAGCGTATTCGGGCCGAAATGCAAGTGGTCCTACTCGACCACGATCTCGTCCGGCAGCTCGTTCTTGTCGTCGGGCCGACGAGGGAAAAATTGCGCGAGCAGTTTCGCCACTTCACCGATTCCATCGACCAACGCCTCGGTGAAGTGCTCCTGCTTGAAATGCTCGCGCATTTTCTCCACCAGCTGCTGCCAGAAAACATCGCCCACCTTGGCGTGGATCCCTTCGTCGCCGAGGACCGCGAACTTTTGTGCGCGCGGCGCGACGAAGACGAGCACGCCGTTGCGTTCGCGTGTCTTGTGCAGGCATAGTTTGTTAAACTTCGATTGCGCGTAGACGTAGGGATCCTCGTTCAATTCGCCGCGATGGACGAACACGCGAATCTCGCCGGAAGTTTGTCCTTCCGCCGCTTTGATCGCCTCGACGACCCGATCGTGATCGACGCGATCCAGAAATTCGTGGGTTCGCATTTCGTTACCAGCTCGAGCCGGCGCCGCCCCCGCCAAAACTGCCGCCGCCGCCGCTGAACCCGCTGAATCCGCCGCCGCCGCCGCCGCTACCGCCGCTCGACCAGCCGCCGCCACTTGACCAGCCGCCGATGAACGGCCCGCCGAAGGTCGAGTAGCCGTAACCGCGCCGCCGATTCGCGCGAATGATGAGCAATATGATGATCAAGAAAACGACCAGTACGAGCGCGCCACCACCGCCTGTCTGGGCGGCGGTCGAGCTTTCTCTGACGGTTTTGCCGCTACCTTTGTATTCACCCCGAATCGCTTTGCAGATCAGGTCAATGCCAGTCGCGAATCCCGCTTCGTAGTTCCCACCTTTGAACTGCGGTTTGATATGCCGCTCCGTGATGTCGAACGCGGTGATGTCGGGCAGCGCGCCTTCGAGCCCGTAGCCGACCTGGATGTACATCTTGCGATCGTCGATGAAGACGAAAAGGGCAGCGCCGTTACGTTTATCGCGCTGACCGACGCCCCATGATTGTGCGACGCGCCGAGTGTAGTCGGCGATGTCGGAATCCGATTCCATCTTGCGGTAAACCGCGACCAGAACCTGGTCCGATGTCTCGCGCTCGAACTGCGCGAGCTGCTCGTTGAAACGCAGCGCAGCGTCCTTCGAGACGACGCCGGCGTAATCG
>JBJMWW010000134.1:0-16476 GCA_045809945.1 Chthoniobacterales bacterium | reverse complement strand
GTTGCTACATCGGCCAGGAAGTGATCTCGCGCATGAAAATGTCAGGCCAGACAAACAAGCGTTTGCGTGGGCTGGTTTCCATCGACGACGCCCCGCTGCGCACCGGAACGCGTTTGTTTGCGCCGGGTGACGCGACACGCGACGTCGGCTGGATTACGAGCGCGACACGAAGCGATAAGTTGCAACGGCAGATCGGCCTCGCATTCGTCAAACGCGGCTACAATGATGCAGGCACGTCGCTGCTCGCCGATGGCCGTAAAGTCGAAGTCGTCGAGTTGCCGTTCGTCTCAATGCCGCATGGCGAAGGTTAGCGTTAGAAACGTCTCCAAAATCTATCCTGGCGAGAAGGGGCGCGCCGTCACTGCAGTGCGCGACATGAACCTGGAGATCGCCGATCGCGAGTTCGTTGTCCTCGTGGGTCCGTCCGGATGCGGCAAGTCGACGGCGCTTCGCATGATCGCCGGCTTGGAAGAAATTTCGCGCGGCGAAATTCACATCGCTGACCGGCTGGTGAACGACGTGCCGCCCAAAGACCGCGATATCGCGATGGTTTTTCAAAACTACGCGCTCTACCCGCACATGACGGTCTATGACAATCTCGCCTTCGGTTTGAAGCTGCGGAAATTTTCCAAGGCCGAGATTCGCAAGCGCGTGACCGAAGCGGCGAACATCCTGGGCATCGGCGAATTGATCGAGCGCAAGCCGAAGGCGCTCTCCGGCGGTCAGCGACAGCGTGTTGCTCTCGGCCGGGCGATCGTGCGTCAGCCGAAAGTTTTCCTGTTCGATGAGCCACTGTCGAATCTCGACGCGAAGATGCGCGTCCAAATGCGCACTGAAATCACAAAGCTGCACCGGCAGTTGCAGGCGACGATGGTTTACGTCACGCACGATCAGACGGAGGCGATGACAATGGGGGACAGGATTGTTGTGATGAACAACGGCGTCGTCCAGCAGATCGACACGCCGCTGAAACTTTACAACGAGCCGGTGAATCTTTTTGTGGCCGGCTTTCTCGGAAGTCCGCCGATGAACATCCTCCGCGGCATGCTGAAGCAGGACAACGACGCTCTTGTTTTTTCTGAGGAACAAGGCGGAACCGTCGAGGTCCGATTGCCGGCAACGGAACGCGCGCGGGCTCGCGAGTTCGTCGGCAAGCCAATGTTGCTCGGCATTCGTCCAGAGAGCATACAGGTCGCGCAGCCGGAAAGAGGGGATACGAGCGACGCGGCGAACTTCTCCGCGACTGTGGAATTAATCGAGCCGACGGGTGCGGAGACGAACCTCTATCTTCAGACCGGCGCGCACACTGTTATCGGCCGGAGTCAGCAGCCTGTTGATAATCGCGAGGTCGGGAAACGGCTGCAATTCGAGATGGCCATGAGCAAGGCGCACCTGTTTGATCCGGATTCAACCCTTCGCATAAGCCGTTCGGCCTAGAGTAAACACTGTAGGTAAGAAATCGTAGAATTTAGTTGATTCTGAGGCACTTTTACGGATAAGACGTCTTTTTAGCAGCCCAACTCTTAATCCCGTGAACCAACAACTCATCGCAGAAATCGGCCGCACACAGCGGCTTCAGATCCTTAACACGCTCAAGCGGACAAAGGGCATGTCCGTGAACGAACTCGTAGCCAAAATGGGGATGAGCTACATGGGGATAAAACAGCATTGCCTCACGCTCGAACGCGATGGTTATCTCGACACCTGGCGTCGCCCGCAAAAAATGGGACGCCCGGAAATGGTCTATCGCCTGACCAAGCGAACGCACGATCTCTTTCCCTGCGACAGCAATGACTTCACGCTCGAGGTCCTGAAATCGGTTGCCGACATTTACGGCCCGAGCGCTCCGGAGAAGCTGCTCTACAGCGTCTTCGAACGTAAATCCGCGAAGCTGAAGGAAAAAGTGAAAGGCCAGACGGTAAACGAGCGCGCCAAATGGCTCGTCGAGCAACGCGAGAAGGAAGGATTCATGTCCGACTACGTGGACGATCCGAAGTTGGGACCGCCGCACATTCTCGAGTGCCACACACCGATCATGAATCTGGTCGACAAATACCCGCTCATTCAAAAGCTCGAGCAGGATCTCATCTCGAATGTGCTAGGGACAAAAGTGCGCCGCGAAGAATCGCGTGCCTCCGGTCTCTATGAATGTGTCTTCTACTTCGACTCCGAATCGAAAATCGACGGCACGCCCGTAAACGGCAACGGCGCTGCGAGCCTGACCAACTAACAAGCGGATTTTCCGCTTTTCCGCTCCGCGATTTCGGTCGATGGAATGCCCATGTCTTTGGGCTTTCCGACGGCAGTCATCGAAAATCTCCAGCCGCTGGTCGACGGCGGGCGTTACCCGATCAAGCGCGTCGTCGGCGAAGACATCGTAGTCGAAGCCGACATTTTCAAAGACGGGCATGACGTTGTCGCCGCGGTTTTGAAATGGCGCATCGTCGGCGAGCCGCAATGGCACGAGACCCACATGGCGCACGTTGATAATGATCGGTGGCGCGGCGTCTGCACGGTGTATGAGAATGCGACCTACGAGTACACGGTCGAGGCGTGGACGGATACGTTTCGCGGATGGCAACACGAGTTCGGCGCGAAATTTTCCGCCGGCATTACGAATCTTGTCAGCGAATCGCTGGAAGGCGCGGCGCTGATTGAGCAGGCTGCCTGGCGCGCCGGATGGTCGAGCGATGCGGCGCGACTGGACGAACTCGCGGCGCAGGTTCGTTCCGCTTCGCCGGCGGAGGTGAATGCCATCGCGCATTCCGGCGAGCTTGAGGTGTTGATGGACACGCATCCGGACCGGTCGAGCGCGACACAATGGGCGCCGCCGCCGCGCGTCACGGTCGATCGTCGCGAAGCCCGCACCTCGGCATGGTACGAATTTTTTCCGCGTTCCGCTGAAGGGCGCGCCGATCGCGGATCGACTTTTCGCGATTGCCTGCCGCGTATCGATGACGCGAAAGCGATGGGCTTCAATGTCATCTACTTTCCGCCCATTCATCCGATTGGCTTGACGAACCGCAAAGGGCCGAACAATTCGGTTGTCAGCCAACCGGGCGATCCCGGCGTGCCCTACGCGATCGGCAACATCTACGCCGGTTGTCCTAACGGCGGCGGCCACAAAGACGTCGAGCCCGCGCTCGGCACTCTGGAAGATTTCGAATGGCTCGAGCAGGAGATTCGGAGCCGCGGGATGGAGATCGCACTCGATTTTGCGATCAACTGCTCGCCTGATCACCCTTACGTCCACGAGCATCCCGAGTGGTTCTACAAACGTCCCGACGGCACGATCAAATACGCCGAGAACCCACCGAAGAAATACGAAGATATTTATCCGCTGAATTTTCGCTGCGCGAACTGGCGCGAGCTGTGGGACGAGATGACGAGCATCATCTTGTTCTGGGCGCAGCGCGGCGTCCGTATTTTTCGCGTGGACAATCCGCACACCAAACCGGTGCCGTTCTGGGAATACCTGATCAGCACGGTGCGGGCGAATTTTCCCGATCTCATCTTTCTATCGGAAGCATTCACGAAGCCGAAGATGATGAAGGCGCTGGGCAAAGCCGGATTCCAGCAGAGTTATACCTACTTCACCTGGCGCACTCAGAAGGCGGAACTGACGGAGTATTTTCAGGAGCTCACCCAAACCGAAATGCGCGAGTATTTCCGCGGCAATCTCTTTACCAACACGCCGGACATTCTGCCGCTTCATTTGCAGGACGGCGGACGAGCAGTCTTCATGATTCGCTCGCTGCTCGCGGCCACCCTCTCGAGCGTTTACGGGATCTACAGCGGATTTGAGTTGTGCGAGAACGACGCGTTACCCGGACGGGAGGAATATCTCGATTCGGAGAAGTATCAGCTCAAAGAGCGGGACTGGGACGCACCCGGTAACATCAAGGAGTGGATCACGCAGCTAAACCGCATTCGCCAGGAAAATCGGGCGCTCCATTTCTATGACGACATCCGCTTCTATCATGCGGACAACGGCGCAATTCTGTTCTACGGCAAACTGACCGCGGCCCGCGACAATATCGTGCTCATCGTCGTAAATCTTGATCCCTTTCGCCGTCAAAATTCCATGGTCGACGTTCCGCTCGAGGAGTTTGGAGCAGGGGAAAATGATGAATACGAAGTGCACGATTTGCTCAGTGACGCGCGCTACCGCTGGCGCGGCCGCCGCAATTACGTTGAGCTCGATCCCGCGATTCAGCCGGCCCACATTTTCCGTATTCGACGCCCAACTCCAGATGGCGCATTTGCGTGAACCGCTGAATTTGCGTCGCGATTCGCCGTCGAATATTGTTCCCACCACCTTTTCGGCATGACGCCTCTGCTCGCGCAAACTGTCAGTGCCGGCAATCTTCCCGATCTGCCGCACACGAAATCTGTCCTCGAAGCGATCATCGCTGCCGGGCCGGTGATGTATGCGCTCTTCGCGCTCTCGGTCTTTTCGGTCATGCTCGTGATCGTTTATGCCCTGACCATTCGACGCGGCGCGGTGGTTTCGAGCGGATTCATGGCGACGGCCGACGCGCTCCTGCGGAAACGCGATTACCTCGGTCTGCTCGCAGTCTCGAACCGTCATGGTGAAGCGATCGCGCGTGTCGTGCAGAAGATGCTCGATTTCACGACCAAGAATCCCAACGCTGATTTCCAGCAACTGCGCGAAATCGCCGAAACCGAAGGAACACGTGTCGCGTCGGGATTAAACAACCGCGTCGCTCTTCTGGCGGATATCGGAATGATTGCCCCGATGCTCGGATTGCTTGGAACCGTTATCGGCATCATCAGATCGTTCGGTGCGCTCGGGGCGGATCTCGGCACGGCGCGTTATGCGTTGCTCTCCCGCGGCATCAGCGAGGCGCTCGTGAACACTTGCGGCGGACTCGCGATCGGTATTCCGGCCATGATCTTCTACGCGTTTTTCCGCGGCCGGGCGCAGCGGCTGATCTCCGAGCTCGAGTCTGCCGTGACCCACACCCTCGCGTTGCTCTCGTTGCAGTACAGCAAACGTGCGCCGGAGCGCGCGCCCGTGCTGCTCGAGGACGAATTTTGAACGTAGCTCCGCCAGCCGCGTCTGAAACAGACGCTTCCCAGAGATGAATCTTCGTCGCCACGCTCCATTGCAGCATCCGGGGATTCAGCTCGCGCCCCTCGTCGACGTGCTGCTGCTACTGTTGATTTTCTTTCTCATGACATGGAACGCGGCACGCAATGAAAACGAGCTCGACGTCAAAATTCCGAAAGCCGCAGCGGCAAAAGAAAAACCGGCTCCGATTGGTGACGTCATCGTCAACGTCAAGGTGGACGGAAATGTGGTCGTTAACCGGCGGACGATGAACACGCAGGAGTTGACCGATTTGTTGAAAGGTCTCGTGCAGCTGAATCCGGAGCAGGCGGTGGTGATTCGCGGTGATGAGACAGGTGCTTACAAGAATGTCGTTTCGGTGCTCAACGTTTGCAGCCAGGCTGGCGTGACAAACGTGGCCTTCGCCACCGCAAAATGAACTCGGCGCGAGCCGCGGCTCGTGGCATCGCCGCGCTCCTGATCGGCGTTGCAGCCACGCTCTTTGCACAGCGCGCGCCGGAAATTCGGCGCGCTCAGCCCGCCGACGAAGCACCGCCCTCGCGTGCCGTTCCAACGCAGGAAGCACAGCCCGACGTGACGGAATCAGCTCCGCCATCGGAAGAACAGGACGCGGATAAACGTCAGCTTGAGTACGCGAACGGTTTGTTCGCGCGCAAAATGTACGACCTCGCCGCGCCTGAGTACGAAAAATTTCTGGGCCAGTATCCGAATGCCGGCGGTCGCCCGGGCGCGGCGTTTCACCTCGGCGAGTGCTATTATTCGCTTGGCAAGAAAGGCGCGGCGCGAACCAGCTTTCAAACCGTTGTCGATCAATACGGCGATAGCGACTTTGCCGGTCCCGCCGCTTACCGCCTGGCGGAGACGGCGTTCACGCAAAAGGATTATGCGACGGCTCTGCCGCTGTTTCACAAATCGGCGGCCAAATCGAAGGAGCCGACCCTCGCGTTGTCCGCGCGATATTTCGAAGCGCGCTGTCTCGAAAGTTTAAAGAAAAACGACGAAGCACTCGGTGCCTATCAGCAGGTCATCGATACGAAAAATCCGAATCCATATCGGGAGGATTCGCGGGTCGCGGCGGCCACCATCGCGCAGGCGCTTGGGCGCAAGGCGGACGCGTTCCGGAACTTCGAAGCGCTCTCGAATGAAACGCAAAAGCCGGCCCTGAAAGCCGAGGCCACGGTGCGCGCCGGATTGCTCGCCGCTGATTTAACCCAACCCGAGAAGGGAAAAATCGACAAAGGCATGGCAGACAAAGCGGCGGCGTTATTGCAGAAAGGCACATCGCTGCCGGAAGCGGCGCGCTGGCACGCCATCGCCGAGGTCGGTCTTTTGCGACTGCAGTATCAGCTCGGCAATTTCGAGAAAGTGGTTTCGGAGTACAAGCGCGCGCAGGATGCGATCCCGGAGGAGACTCGCGCTGAAATGATGCTGGTCGTCGCAAACAGTCAGCGCCAGCTCAACCACACCAGGGAAGCCGATGCGCTCTACCGCGAGATCGTGGAGAAATATCCAGCGCGCGAGGAAGCGAAAGACGCGCAGTACCAGCGCCTGATCAATCTCTACAATTCTGATTCGCCCGAGCTGCTCACCGAGCTCGACTCATATCTGCAATCCAATCCGAGCGCCGATCGAGCGGTGCAGGCAAAGCTGCTCAAGGCCGAGCACCTCTATCGTAAAGGCAAGTTCGCTGATGCCGTCCCGCTCTACGCCGAGCTGCGCGCTGCGCCGGAGCTCTCGCCGAAGTTGCGCGGCGAGTCAGCGCACAAGCTCGTGCTTTGCTGTGAGCAGTTGAAACAACAGCCGCAGCTGATCGAAGCGCTGACGTTTCTGATCAAGAACTTTCCGGATCATCCGCAGATCACCAGCGCGCTCGCAAAACGTGCCGTCGCCTACCAGGACGCGAAAGATTACGACGGCGCGCTCGGTGACCTCAATGCCTTGCTCGGCCGCAAGTTGCCGCCGCACGAACGCGAAGGCGCGCTCCAACAAAAGGCGCTGATTCTCGGTCAGAAAAATGACGTCGCCGGTATGGCCGACACATTTCGGCAGTTACTGAAGGAGTTCCCGAAAAGCGCCGCGGCTGCGCAGGCCAATTACTTCATTGGCAAAGCGGCATTTGAAACTCGCGACTATAAAGGCGCGCTTGGGCCGCTCGATGCGTCGCGCAAGTTGAACAAGGAACAGTACTACAGCCTGGCCACACTGCGGATCATCTCCTGTTTCTTTTACCTAAAGGATCGCCCGTCCTTGATGCGCGAGATTGATAGTTTCCTCGCGGCCGACCCGAACGGTCGTGTCCCGGCCGAGATTCTCGAATCGCTCGGGCTGCAGTTTTACGGCGAGAAGAATTACGCGGCGGCCGATCGTTATCTGACTCTGCTCAGTCGCAGCGAAAACGTCGGGTCGGTGAAGCAGGACTTCTGGTTTTACCTGGCCGATGCCGATTCGCATTTGAACAAGATCGCGGAAGCCGAGAACGCGTATCAGCAATACATCCAGGTGGCCAGCGATCCGGCGGCAAAAGCAAAAGCATTACTTGCTCTCGGCTCGACGAAAATTGCCGCACACAAACCCGACGAAGCGCAGCGAATTGCTGAAGAAATTATGGGGCTTCAGCCGGAAGGCCGGGTCAATGCCGAGGCGCGACTATTGGCTGGCGACGTGGAAGTGGAACGGCAGCGATTCGAAGAGGCCGGCAAGGCTTACATGGCCGTCGCTCTGCTGAACGACGATCCGGCCATCGCCCCGCGTGCCTTGCAGAAAGCGGCGTCGGCTTACGCGAAAGCAGGCCGACGCGACGAAGCGGATCGGGTGACGAAACAGTTGCACGACAAGTATCCGAACTTCGCCGGCAGCTAACCCGACTTAAACGTGCGCCAGCACTTCCAGCGGTAATGACGCGAGGAAATTCTTGGCGTCGTCAATCTTCAGAACTGGCATTGGGGCGTGCGCTGCCAGCAGGCTCGCATCGGGAGTTGGCGCAATGCCGGCGCGCGCTCTGATCGCCATTTCGCTGAGCCTGTCGATGACGCGCAGGACATTTTCGGCCACGTATCGCGTATCGCTAAATTGAATTGTCCAGACGCCGCTCGCTGTCGCTTCCACATCCGGCGACAACGTGAAGGCAGACTGCAAAACGATCTCTGCGAGCAGCCGTTCCTGCAGACGATCGCGTGTCCGCACGATCAATTGCATGCAGCGGGCCAGACCCTGGCTCGGCGCCATGCCAGTGCGAACGCCGGCTTCTTCAGCCTGTTCGTTCAACTGAATGATGACTGCTTTCGCCGCTTGATCATCGATCAAGGCGACAGCTTTGTCGCGCAGTTCGGGCGCGTGGCGGAGCGCGGCCTGCAGGAAAAAATTTGGAACGAGCAGCGTGGCGAACATCAGGCAGTCTGCGACAGACGTTCGCCTTGCCGTCGCTCAACACAGATCTGGAACCGCGCCGGAGCAAAATCGCGATCGAGATCGGCCAGACGCCATTGATTGTTGAGGATGAGCTTGAGCTGCGCGCTGCTGATCATGCTGCGCCGCGTCAGCACGACGAACGCGACCGACGTTCCTTCGACCAGCCGCTGCAAACGATACCAGTTCGTTTGCGGAATACGCCGCAGCTCGTCCGGCGTGTTCAGCACCAGATCGAGCACAACCAGAGGAAAATTCCCATCACGCAACAGCAGATCGCCCGCTTTGACTGCTTCGCTCGCCTGATGGCAACGGACCCAGAGCAAATGGCGCAGACGCGCGTCGCCCGCCGTTGCCGGATCAAACGAATCACGTCCATCCACCAGCGCGAGAAATGAGTGGCTGCGTTGAGCGTGACCGAGCAGCGCATGAATGAGCGATGCACTGCCAGCGCTTACATGGGGCGAGGTGATTTCAGTGATCGCGCTCTTCGGCAATCCACCGCCCGTCGCCTCATCAAGCGGAGCGAGTTCCGTGGTGAGGCGTGCGTGCCGCGGAACGAACGACTGGGGGAAACGTTCCGCCAGCAGTTTGCGCAGATCGATAACTGACGAGCTGCTTCCCGACATGCCGCATCATGGCATGGGCAATTCATATGTTCAAATGAACACTAACGCTGTCATCCCGAACGAAGTGAGGGACCTCACAGACGTTCGAAACACCGCCGCTGCGAATACTTCCGAGATTTCTCCCCGCGAACCGCGCCGCCCGGCAATGACTAGCTGCGTTTCCGCCGCGCCGCCCGCATCTGTTTGCGGATCAGCGACACCATGACTCCCTGGATGCGCAGCTCGCGGGCCGGAACAAGGTTGGGAAACTTCGGGTTCTCCGCTTTCAGATAAGGACGGCCACGGTCGACCACATATCGCTTCAGCGTCGTTTCCCCGTCGATCAAGGCCGCGACGATGTCGCCATGCTGCGCCTCTTTGCGATCTTCAAGAATAACGATATCTCCGTCGAGGATGTGCGCATCGATCATGGAATCACCGCGCACCCGCAACGCGAACGTGCGGCTGTTTTTCGAAACGTTGGCTGAGCCGGCATCGAGAGAAACGTGGCCTTCCGCAGTTTGCTCGGTCAGCGTTGCCATACCGGCCGGAATTTGACCGTAGATCGGAACGTCGGTGATCCGCACCTTTTGCACCGGGGTGATAAGGGCGCGCGCCTTTCGCGCCTGCCGATCGATGAAGCCCTTTCGCGAGAGCGCATCGAGGTACTGCATGACCGATGTCTGGCTCGCAAAACCAAAGTGCTGCTGAATTTCACGCGTGCTCGGCGTAATCCCTTTCTCGCGCTGTTCACTCTGAACAAACTCGAGGATGTCGCGCTGGCGATCGGTGAGCACGGTTTACGTTGTGGGAGCCGCTCGCGCTGTCAAGTTCAAATGAACATGTTGTAGCTGCCACCGTCCCTGGCGGAGATCGCTCTTCAAACCAGCTTTTCGTTTAGTTGACCGATCCACCGATCGAGAAATGCAAGTCGCCGATGCGCGTCAGTCAGCTGACAATTGTCGCGGCAATCAAGCGTGCGCAACCCTGCGATAACCTGATCACGCACTTTCGTGAGTCGGGTAAGGTGAACCTCAACCATCGCCTTGGATCCTTTCAATGCATTCCCTGTATCGAAAAACAGATCGATCAGGTCCGCCGGCGGCTCGGTGATCGCTGCCGGTTTTGCACCGGTTAACTCCAGCAGATACGCGAGCCGCGATTTGGGATCAGCCAGCGTGCGGTAGGCGATGTTCAGCTCTTCGAAATTCGCGCCGCCGGCATCGGGATGTTCCGTCCGCGCGCGTTCATGAAATTTTTCTTTTAACGCCGCAACGTCCAGCCACGCGCTCCGCGGCTGATCGAGGACCGCGAAATAATCGGTCACGCGGCGAAGCTCTCGCCGCAAGAACAATGCGCGACCGCATTCGGATTGGTGACCTTGAACCCGCCTTTCTGCAGATCGTCGCTGAAATCGAGTAGCGAACCGCTGACAAAGAGCGCGCTCTTCGGATCGACCACTACGCGCACATTCTGCGACTGCACCATGATGTCGCGATTGGCCGGTCCATCCACAAGGTCCATTTTGTATTGTAACCCCGAGCACCCGCCGCCGATCACCGCTACCCGCAGTGCGCCCTGCGGCCGTCCCTGCTTCTCGAGCAACGAGGTCAGCTTGCGCGACGCGTTCTCCGTCACTTTGACCAGCCGCTCGTTACCAATCTTGTAGTTCGGCGCGGGCGTCGCTGGCGTCTCATTCACGCAGCAAAGTACGTTGTAGAGACGCTTGTGCCAAGCGCCTCGCGATCACTCACCGCCGGCGTTTCCCGACACCGGAGAACGCGAGAATACAGAGACGACGAATTCCAAGACTCTTCTGAATCTCCGCCACCTCGGGCCTTCGAGGCGCGGCCGCGCCGGGCGGTGATCCGAATTGTCTACTTCCGCGCAGTTCGGACTTTTGATACAACAGCCGCAACTCTTCATCGCCTATGAAAACTCGTTCGCTGCTTTTTCTTTTTCTCCTCGCCCCAAGCCTTGCCTTTGCCCAGGGCAGCCTTACTCCGCCGTCCGGCCCGCCCGCGCCGACCATGAAAACGCTCGACCAGATCGAGCCGCGCAGTGCTATCTCAGCAGCGCCGTTCACCATCAGCCAAAGCGGCAGCTATTATCTGACCCGCAACCTGAAGGGTCGCATCCGCCGCCACCGCCATCACCATTAATGCCAGCAACGTCACGCTCGATCTTAACGGATTCACCATCTCCTCCGCTGTTTCTCCCGCTACCGGCTCGGGGATTCTGATCGGCGCCGATCGGCACGACATCATCATCCGCAATGGCTCCATCTCGGGCACCGTCGTGTTCAATAGCGGCGCATTTTCAGGAGGCGGATTCGCCAACGGCATCTCTCAGGGCAATCATAATACGGCCAACATCCACGTCAGCGCGGTCAGCGTTTCGCATGTTTCGGGCAACGGCATCGACGTCGACGACTTCGACGGCGCCTCGCTGATTCAGTCGTGCCAGGTCGATACGGCTGGCGGCTTCGGCCTGGCCGCGTCGATCGTGCGTGACTCCAGTGCGGTCAAGTGTGGCGGCGCTGCCATCTTTGCCCGGAATACCGTGACCAACTCTTTCGGTGCAAGCCAGACCGGTGTCGGCATATTGGGCGGAACGGTGCTGAATTGCCGCGGCCAAAGTAGCGCCGCCGCCGCCGGCATCTATAGCGACGGGTCGGTGGAAAATTCGCAAGGCATCAGCCAGAACGGCGACGGCATTCACGCGGGGCAGACGGCGATTAACTGCGAGGGAGACGGGCGCGGCAGCGGCACGGGCTTGTTCGCCGGCTTCACCGCCACCAACTGTGTCGGTCACACCGGAGACGGTATCGGTCTCGATGTGGGCAACACCGCCACCGGCTGCTACGCCGACAACCTCAGCGACACTAAACCTGCCCTGCGAAGCGCTGGCGTCCTCTCTTTTTGCACCGCCCAGAACGGCGGCACCGGCCCTGCCGCCAGTACCTGCCTCGCCATCGGATGCATCAGCTTCGGCGGATCGATCACCGCCACCTGTAGCAAGCAGCTCGGCACCACTCCATGACCGCTGAACGCTCAGCGCGGTAACCTTTCGACGACGGTTTAGACGCGCGTCTTAAACAAACCTGCGCTCCCCATTATCGATTGACGCGATAATGAACAAGAGATCTCAACCTGACCACAATAGACGAAAATTTTTTCGTCTTTAATTGCGAACTTTCGTCTAATTCTCGTTAGGCGTCCTTGACCGTTTTATGCCGTTCGATGTCCTGAATATAGTAGGAGCACTAGCCGCTGCTGCTTCATGAACCGCGCAGCGCGATGTCCGGCCGAAAGTGCTGGTAAAGAAGAGATGAGACGAGCACGAGGAGACCGAGGACGCCGACGAACTCCCTCGAGAGCGCCTGTTGGACGAAGGACGAAGCCAAGAGGCCGCCGATGATGTACTGCCCAAAAGTTAGGAGTCGGCTGGTCCAGCGGTTTGCGCTCGCGAGCCTCTGCTGCCGCTCAAGCGCGTCTCGCGCGTCTTGTAATCGGTCGCGCGCCGGCTGTAACGGATCGCGAACTACTTCTATGCTGTTGGCCGCGATGACGTGTCGCGGACGCTCGGCAAGTCGCTTCACCAGCACCGCAGCGATAGCCTTACACGTGCTCACCGTCTCAGGGCTCTGATTCGGCATGCGGAAGACGATCTTTACTCGATTGAGTCCGGCTCGCCGAACTCCCCGACGATCGAAGCCTTTCGTCGTCTTCTCTCCACAGCGCTTTCGGAGATAGAGTCTTCGGAGCTTCAGGACATCGCGACCCGCGAGGAGACCGAAAACCATCTGCCAAAGCACGTGAGCAGAACGCCTAACCAGGCGATGCAGCGAACCGCGCCCCGCTCCGATGCGTAACCTTCGTGTACTTAGTCCGTCCAGCTTGCAGCCACCCGCGCTCCCGGGCGCGGTCGCTGATCTTGTGTCTCGTTAGGCCTCGTGGACGCTACCTTGGTTTACCGCGTCCTACTTGGCATTCGCGCATGTTGGCTGGTGGTCGAGTGGTTCTTCATCTGGGGAGCGCATCTCAACACTTTCACGTTGACTCACCCTTACGCTACACTCATCGCAGACGCCATCGCGCTCGCACTTTGGCTGGTCATGTTATCCGGCATGTGGTTCTTCCAGCGGTGGGCGCGCTTGATCTTTGTTCTGCTCCTCGCCGTCGCCGTACTTACGATCCCTTGGAGAGTGCATCGCTACTCTTTGTCGGCGCCACCTTCCTTTGTTCCACTGATCGGCGCGTGTATGCTGCTCGTGACGGGCGCTATTCTCGCGATGTCGTTTTTGCCACCGGTCCGTGATCACTTCACCACGAACGAAGCCTAACCAAGCGATGCAGCTAACCGCGCCCCATTCTGCTTCCCCGCTGAGACTAGCTAGAACCTTCAACTTGCAGCCACGCGCGCTCCTTGGATCCCATTCCAAGTTCCCGGCTTCCCTGGCGCGATTTGCTGGCACTCGCGCACTGATTCGCATGTCCGCATGCTCATCCTTCGGGCTTCGTCCATGTCGCACCGCTTCCCGCGGGCTCCATTCCCGCCGTATTGTCTACCAACGATGGGCGTGGCGTTTAATCGTGTGTCTCATTAGAGGTTAGATCGCGGCACCTATGAATGAAGGTTCCGTGTGCGAATACATCACTGATACATTCGCGGGAGTGGAGACGGCTGAGAACTTTGGCTACACATTCTTTTTTTATAGGTCAGACCACAAGTTGCCATTCGCGACGCTTGCGACCTCTGACAATGATTATGAGCGCGTCTCGCACCTCGATCGCCCGGGAGTCTTTCGCCTCAACGTCGGCGTCAGCAAACTGACCTTTCAATCGCTCTTCGGCCCGCAGGCGGTGGATGTGAGCCGCTACGACTTCACCGCGCTCGACACGATCATGCCTCACCCGGATTATGCAGCGCAGCACTTCATATGCGTGCTCAGTCCCAGCGAAGCCACCTTCCGAATCCTCCAGCCAATGATCGCCGAAGCTTACGACATCGCCAGGAGACGCTTTACCAAGCGAGCAGATAACGAATGACCTCAGCATCTAACCAGGCGATGCAGCGAGCCGCGGTGCCGCGCATGGCGCAATTACAAAGAAGTCTTATTGTCGTTTCGATTCTTCTGACCTGCTCCAGCTTCGTCTGCGGACAGGAAACGGAGGAAAGGACAAAGGAGGCACTCGAAGCACCTTCGCCTGATGGGCAATTTGCTTTTCGCTACACACCGGTCGCGACGCCGGAGGCTCAGGCAGAGTCGGACGAGGACACGGGCTTAAAGAAGCAAACCTACGATCTGATCGAGAAGCGAACGGGAAAGGTCTTGATGAGTGT
Source organism: Chthoniobacterales bacterium (assembly GCA_045809945.1). Lineage (GTDB taxonomy): Bacteria > Verrucomicrobiota > Verrucomicrobiia > Chthoniobacterales > UBA10450 > CADDYX01. Next base: position 2,022 of record JBJMWW010000134.1, on the reverse strand, counting down.
GGCGGAGTCCGATCCCGATATTGGCCCGAGCGCACGCTTCGTCATGAAGGTGCGGTGGAGACCGGACTCGAAGGCGTTCGCGCTCACGGCCTATCTCCAGAAGCGAGGGAGCGAGGTTTCCGTCTACATGCGAGACGGCGCCACTTTTCGCGCGATCGAGCTGCCGGGACTGGAGGTAGATATCCCGGAGAAGCTCGACCGAGGCAAGACCACGAACATGAATTCGCAGAGCGCCAGGCGATGGCTGAAGGATGGTTCGCTTATGATCGAGATCGAAACGACGTCGAGCGGCAATGAGGGAACAGTCACTGCCACCCGCACCGTTGTGCTGGGCTTCGGGCGATCGGACAAAGCCACAATCCGGAAATCGACGGTCAAAGTCACGGTCGATAAGGAATGAGCGCTAACAAGCGGTGCACCGAATGACTTACTCATTCGCGTTCGCTCCTCGTTAGACGGTGAGCTGTCGCTGACCGTCAGCAGGCGGTTGGCACAATCGCCTCGACACCATGCGCGGCGAGGTGATCGGACGCGATCTCGTCGAGCTCGGCCAGGGTGGAGATGTGTTGGAAGCGCTCCCGCAGTTGTTTGCTTTGCGGAAAGCCTTTGGAGTAGGCCATGAGACGCGCGCGCATCGAGCGCATGGCTTTGTCTTCGTAGCCCCATCCTTCGACCGCTAACCGGCAATGCTGGCGAATGATTGCCCAGCGCTCCTCCAGCTCCGGTTCGATCAGTTCTTCGCCGGTCGCGAGGTAATGCTTCACGTTTTGGAAAATCCACGGCGCACTCATGGCCGCACGACCGATCATGACGCCGGCGATTCGCGTTTGAGTGTGGCGAAGCGCCACGTCGTGAGCGGTGACAAGGTCACCATTGCCGATCACTGGAATGCGAACCGTTTCGGCAACTTCGGCGATCACGTTCCAGTCGGCATTCCCGGAGTAACCTTGTGCACGTGTCCGGCCGTGGACCGCGATCGCGGCGATGCCGCAATCCTCGAGCAAACGCGAGACATGTGGTGCGTTGATCGATTCGTCGTCCCATCCAATGCGAATCTTTCCCGTCACGGGCAGCGGCGCGACCGCGCGGACAACCGCTTCAGCAACCGCCGTTAAAGTCGGGCAATCCTTCAGCAGCGCAGATCCTCCATTCTTCGCGACCACCTTGTTAACCGGGCAACCGAAGTTCAGATCGATGAAATCAGGGGCGACCCATTCGACGACGTGACGGGCCGCGTCTGCCATGTGCGCAGCATCACCGCCAAAAAGCTGCACGCCGATCGGCCGCTCGCATTCGTCAAAATCGAGGTATTCGCGGGTGCGGTCGTTCCGCCGAAATACGCCTTCGGCGGACACGAATTCCGTAACCAGAACGTCAGCACCGCGCGCTTTGCACAGCTGGCGGAAAATTTTGTCCGACACGCCAGCCATCGGCGCGAGGTAAAGCGGAAATGCGCCGTCGCGGAACCATGGCAGGGAATTATTCATGTCGCGGAGGCGGTATCACTCAGAAGATCGGCAACTTCGCGCTGGACGGATTCAAGCTCGTCGAGGCGCAGCGTGACGTCCGGGACCAGGAAGACTTCACCGGTCTTGGCGTGTTCATAGACCAGGACCGGCCGGTCGCCGCTGCGCTCGGTATCGATCTGCTTGAGGATGCGTTTCCGCTCGAGCATGGCTGCGAGGACGTAACAAGCGTTGCCATGCAAGGGCTCGTTCGTTGCGAGCAAACGCCGCAAAAGTTCCTCGGCGCTTTCACGCCCGAGCGGTTCCGGCGGTGCTGGTGGCGGTGGCTCGTAGCGCGCTTTCCAAAACGAGAACGGCTGGATGTTTTCGTTCCGCCCCGCCCAGGCTTCCTCGCTCAGGTCCTCGCGGCGGAAACCATCGGCTTCTCGAAAAAGCAGCGTGTAGAATTGCTCGCCCGCGGTAAACGGGCGGCCGGTCCGAGCGCAGGCATCGGCGCGTTGCTTGATCGGCCAATCGTTCGAAAGCGGGTTCATGCGGATGCGAGTCGTCGCCAGGC
>JBJMWW010000133.1:0-5452 GCA_045809945.1 Chthoniobacterales bacterium | reverse complement strand
CTTCTGATGATGAGCGGCGTAACCGATTGCTATCAGCCGATCGAGCGGAAGATGGAGCTTACCCGGCGGTGTCTTCAGGTGCTCGCGAAGTTTCGAAACCCTGTCGGACTTCTAACGAAGAACCGGCTGATTACGCGCGATATCGATGTGCTGAAGGAACTCGCTGCGCACAACTGCGTTGCGGCGAATCTCTCGATCACATCACTCGATCCTGAATTACAACGCATTCTGGAGCCGCGGACATCGCCGCCTGCTGCGCGCCTCGAAGCGGTGCAACAACTGCGCGAAGCCGGCATTCCCGTTGGCATCATGGTCGCGCCAATCATCCCGGGAATTAACGACCACGAGATGCCGGCAATTCTTGAAGCGTGCCGCAAAGCCGGAGCGCAGTTTGCAGCTTATGTCTTGCTGCGATTGCCGTGGGCGGTTGCACCTCTCGTCGAGCGATGGCTAGACGAGTATTTCCCCGATCGCAAAGCGAAGGTGTTAGGACGACTCCGCGAAATGCGCGGCGGACAGAAGCTTTACGATTCCCGTTGGGGCAAACGCCAGACTGGCGAAGGAATTTTCGCCGATCAAATTGCCGCCATCTTCGAGGTCGCCGCTCGTCGCGCGGGCCTCGATGGCCCACGGCCGAAGCTTTCCACGGCGGCGTTTCGTCGGCCTAACGAACAGTTAACGCTCCTCTAGCGGGCTTGCGCCCGCGCATCGCCGGAGCGGAGCATAAGCCGCTGCTTGCGCATGACGAAGAGCATCGAGCAGCCGCCGATGATGCCGAAGCTCGCCATGGTCGGGTACCAGATGCCCCAACCGAATCGATCGATCAGCCAGCCCGTAAAGGGCAACGCGATCGCGGTGCCGTAGTATTGAAATGAATCGACAACGCCTGAAGCAAACCCGGCCATCTTGCGGCCGCCGATATCCATCGGCGCGGCGGCGCCGACGATTGCATGGGTCGAATTCGCGGTCAGCGCGACGAGAACGAGAAACATACACCCGATGAAAATGCCGATCGGCGTAGGCCCGACGACGCCGGTCGCGATGACGATCGCGGCCGTCATGATGACAACTGATTCGACGAAGTAGAGCGTCATCGCGACGGGCGAGCGGTGGCCCTTGAAGAATTTGTCCGAGACAATGCCGGCGGTGAATGAACCGAGCACGGCGACGAGCGGCATCAAGTTTACCGTCCACAAAACGGCGGCCGGCTTCTCTTCCATGTTCAGTTTCAACTGATCGTGGAAGTAGAGGATCATCAGCTGGTCCGAGCTGTTTCTGACCGCGCCGGTGCAGCCATAAGCGATGGCGTAAAACCAGACGAGCGGATGTGTGAAAATCGTCGTGAACGATTCGCGCAAACTCACGCGCGCGCTGGTGTTACCGCTTTCGTCTGCTTCAATTACCCCCGGATAGCCAGCCTCCTCGGGCGTTTCCTTGACGAAGATGATGAGCAATACCGTGGCGACCACGACAATCAGCGGCGGGATGCGAAAGAGCCAATGCCAGTCGCCCTTTGCGACGACAAAGACTCCGACCGTGAATCCGGCGAGAATTACGGGAGCTAGATTGTTGATCATGACCTGCCCGAGCTGGATCATGAAGCCGAAGATGCCGGCGAACGTGCCGCGTTCCGTGCGGCGGAACCACGCCGCGTTCATCTTCACCATCCCGGGCGTGCCGAACGACTGCACATAACCGTTCATCAGCCAGATCGCGGCGAACGTGCTGAACGTCCCCGCGAACGACGCGAATCCGAAAATCAGGTTGATGACAATCGTGCCGACTGCGCCGATAAGCATGGCTGTTTTTCCGCCGATCCGATCGGTCAGCAGACCGTTCACTAGTTGGCCGGTGCCGTATGCGATCGACCACGCGCTCAGCATTCCGGTGATCTGAAAAGTCGTGAAACCGAACTCGCGCTCCAGTCCGGGCGTGGCGAAGCGGAAGTTGTAACGGCAGGTGTAAAACGCCGCGTAAAGCAGGCCGATGACGAACCAGTTCAAGCCGCGCCGCGCGCGGAATCCCGGAGGATGCGGTTGACTTACGATCATCGCGCGGCAGAGCTTCAGGAACTCTTTCGCAAATGTCTATTCCAATAGAGAGCCTTCACATCGGAATGCGCGTGCGGCATCCGCGCTACGGCGACGGCGTGATCAAAGCACTGACGGAACATACCGCCGATATTTCGTTCGACGATGCGCCGCGCACGGTCGATCCGCAGACGAGCGAGCTGAGTCCGGCCGAAGCGACGGCGACGTTAAGCGAGCTTCAGGTTCCGCTGAACAATCTGATTCGGGAGACGGCGCAGGCGGTGGTCGACGCGCTCGGCTTGCAGAAGACCGATGTCGTTGTTGAAGGAATCGCGAATCGCTGGGCCGGTGGCAGTCTGACGTTGCAGCCGGCTGACAGCTCACTCCAGGCGAAGGAAGTACCGCTCGACACCTTCTTTCATAAGATCGTGATGATTCGAAACAATCTGCGCGTCCTCGAGCAGAAGGTAAACGCGAGCGACAAGCTGAGCGACGCGGACAAATTTGAGCTGCAGCAGTACATCACGCGCAGCTACGGCTCGCTTACGACGTTCAACATCCTCTTCAAGAACAAGGAGGATCAGTTCTCCACCACGTAATCACTCCTGCTCGTGCTCATGCTCCTGCTCGTAATCGAAGGCTCGGAAACCGATTATGAGCACGAGCAGGAGCATGAGCACGAGTGTGATCACGCCACCACAACCGTTTTCACGTTGACGAACTCGCGGATGCCTTCCGCGCCTAGCTCGCGTCCATAGCCGGAATGCTTCACGCCGCCGAACGGCAGTCGCGAATCTGATGCGACCATTGCGTTGAAGAACACCATGCCGGATTCGATCTCGCGCGCGAACGTCTGTTGCTCGTGCGGATCGTTTGTCCAGACGCTCGCGCCGAGGCCGAACTTGTGATCGTTCGCGACATCGATTGCGGCGTCGTTATCGTCGACACGAAACACTGACGCGACAGGACCAAACACCTCGTCGCTGTAAGCCGGCGAGTCTGTCGGAACATTGGCGAGCACAGTCGGCTCGAAGAAGTAACCAGCGCGATCGATTCGTTTCCCGCCGGTGAGGAGCTTCGCGCCCGCGGCCACGGATTCCTCAACCTGCTTCGCAACGCCCTTCAAAATGTGTTCGGACGAAAGCGGCCCGACCTGCGTCGTCTTATCAAGCGGATCGCCCACGCGCAGCTCGCTCATCTGTTGGACGAACTGCGAGACGAATTCGTCGTAGATGCGCTCGTGAATGATGAAGCGCTTCGCTGCGATGCACGACTGCCCCATGTTTACCATGCGCGCCTGCACACCGGTTTTCACCGCCGCATCGAGATCTGCAGTCGGCAGCACGATGAATGGATCGCTGCCGCCGAGCTCGAGCACACATTTCTTCAACGCGCATCCCGCCGCGCTCGCCACCGCTGCGCCGGCCTTGTCGCTGCCGGTCAATGTGACCGCCGCGATGCGTGGATCAGCAATAATTTTTTCCACCGCCGCATTTTCGACCAGCACCGCCTGAAATTCGCCGCCATCGAATCCGGCGCGGTGAAAGATTTCTTCGATCGCGAGCGCGCATTGCGGAACATTCGCGGCGTGTTTGAGCAGGCCGACGTTGCCGGCCATCAACGCCGGCACCGCGAAACGGAATACCTGCCAGAACGGAAAATTCCACGGCATGATCGCGAGCACAGCGCCGATCGGGTCATAGCGGACGTAACTGCGCGCCGCACTTGTCTGCTCGTCGCGTTCCTCGAGAAAACGCTCGCCGTTCTGCGCATAAAACCGACAGCATGCCGCGCATTTTTCGATTTCTGCGATCGAATCGCGGAAGAGCTTGCCCATCTCAAGCGTGATGATTCGCGCGTAACGTTCGCGATCCTGCATCAGGACTGTGGCCGCGGTTTCGAGAGTCGCGGCCCGTTCGGTGAAGGACCTGTTTCGATGGTGCTCGAAGGCTTTCGCCGCGCGCGCGAGCTTCTTCTCAATCTCCGCGTCGCCAAACGAATCGAACCTCCGCAGCGTTTCGCCGGTTGCGGGATTTGTCGACGCAATCGGCATCAGGGACCGTAGCGTACGACCTGATTTGTGCCGAGCAGTAAGGCCTTGTATACCGAATGCGTGGCAATACCTCCATGCCGCTCGCTGTTTACGTGTCTCGCCTTTGCGATTTCGCTCGCGAAGATCGAAGCCGCGACGTTCACCGTGACGACGCCGGGCGACGACGGTCCCGGCTCACTGCGGCAGGCCATTCTGGAAGCGAATCTCTCACCAGGACCCCATACGATCACCTTCGCCATATTCAGCGACGTTGCTTTGCGTTCGCCGTTGCCGGTTGTGTCCACCGACGTGTCGATCATCAACGACCGGTTCTTGGGCGGTGTGGGCGGCAATGGCGACGACGGCTCCCCGCCAGTTGGTCGATTATTTGAATGTGCTCCCGGCCATACAATCGCCATCACAGGCCTTGTGCTTCAGTACACCAGCGATACGAGCGGTGGCTCAGCGTTACTGAACCACGGTAGCGCGGTCACGCTGCGGAATTGTCGCTTCTTCAGTTGTGCCGGGTCTGCAGTGAAGAGTTCGGCTGCGGCGACCCATTCGGCTCGGACTGAATTAATCGACTGCTCCTTTGTTATGTACGCGCCGGGTGAGCAGGCGATTGATAACAGCTCGCCCGGTCCGACAACATTGCTTGTCACGAATTCGTCGTTTTTCGGGAGCTCGGTAGCGTCAACCGATGCGATTGTTCACAACAGATCGATCGCAACGCTCACGAACTGCACTTTTTCGCTCGACACCGGATCGAGGGCCGGCGCGATCGCGGTTGATAATGACGGCTCTACTGCTTCGCTGACGTTACGGAACGATACGCTATTCGGCCAATCCGGCGGCGAGACAATTCCGCTCGTCGTCAACTCGGGCGCGACAACGGTTGGCAACTGTATCTTTAAGACGAGCGGCAGCACGATCTCGGTGGCGAACGCGGACGGCGCAACCTTCTCGTCTGCTGGTCACAACATCAGCTCCGATGCTGCGGGCGGTGATGCCAGTTTCCAGCCGGGAGGGTGGCTTGACGCCAGCGGCGATCAGCGGAACACCGATCCGCTAATCGATCAACAACCAGCTCAGAATGGCGGTGCGACTGAGACCTATGCGCTCCTTCCCGGTAGCCCCTCAATCAACAATGCCGATCCACGGCGAGCACCGCCGCGAGACGGACGCAATTACGTGCGGCAGGACGCGCCGGATGTCGGCGCTTACGAAGTTGGAGCAAAAATTCCAGCGACTTTGGGCAACATATCCACAAGGGCGCGTGTCGGTACCGACGACAATGTGCTGATTGCAGGTTGCATCGTCTCGGTTGCTGGCCACGGCAATCGGATCATTGCGCGGGCGCTTGGCCCGTCGTTGCCACTCGCGGATCGCT
>JBJMWW010000132.1:0-11117 GCA_045809945.1 Chthoniobacterales bacterium | reverse complement strand
CGGCCGTTGCTGTAGTTGTAGCTGCCGCTCGGGTAACCGATCTGGCCGCCGGTGATGTCTTCGATGCGGTGATTAACGTTGCCCGTGTCGGAGAGGCTGTCGCCGAAGAGGATGATCTGCGAAAACGCCGGCGGTGTTTGCTGCGCGAGCAAGGGGCGCGAGCTGAAAGTAAGCGACGCGACGACAATAGCCGCGGCTGCGATCAAATTTCGAATGGAGGTGAACATGGAGGTAATTCTGGGCGCAAAATCCCCGCTCAAACGCGCGTCGCGAATCGCCCTTTTTTCACCCTCGCGCGTTGCCGGAACCGCCCGGCATTTACTAATCGTGCGGGCAGCTGAATCGGACGTGTCAGGTCTCGCTGTTCGTCATCCTGAGCTCGTCGAAGGATCGGTAGTAGCCCTCCGCTAAGTCGTCCCAGTGCGGATTCGAGCGAGTGATCAGCGCAATGTTCTTACTGCGTCGCCAACCCTTGAGCTGTTTCTCTCGCGCGATCGCTGATTTCGCATCGGCGAACTGCTCGACGTGCACGAGCAATCGCAAATTGTAACGACCAGCAAAGCCGAGCTGCGCTTCTGCATGTTGTGACATGCGTCGCTGAAGATCATTCGTGACGCGGACGTAAAATACATCCCTGCTCTTGTTCGTCGGAATGTAAACGAAGCAGTCGCGCACGATTGCATTTTTTTTCTACTAGAGATCCTTCGACGAGCTCAGGATGACGGGTTGGAAATGAGCTGCAGAAATTCCTCGTAGTTCTTCGCCTCGCGAATGGCGATGTAGCTGGCCGAGTCGCGAGCGAGCACCGGGTCGTGCAGAGCAACGCGCGATGTGCGGTTCTCTTTCTGGAACACGATTTCGTCCCATTGCATGCCGGTTATCCTGCCGTGGAACCGCGCGACGGCACGGCCACGAACGAAAGCACGCGTGGTTTCCGGCGGTGAAAAGATCGCGGCGCTGATTTCTTCGTCTGTCACGACTCGACGCATCGATCCGAGCCGCTCCAGTTCGTAGTAGAGGCCGCTCTCCGGATCGGCGTCGTGATATTGCAAGTCGATCGCTTGAAGCCACGGATCGCTCCACTCGAGTTGCTCTTCATCCCGCAGCGCCTCGAGCAGAAACTTCTTTGCGACCCAATCGACACGGTCTCGTGTGCGATCGATGTCATTGGCCAGATCATCGAGTGCGATCTCCCACTCGCGCAGCAGCCATGCGTATTCTTCGTTGTCGAGGCCAAGTCTGGCGGCGGCTTCGAGGTAGAGCCGCTGCAGATCGACCGCGGAAATCTTTCGGCCATCGGCCAGCTCCACTATCCACGAGCGCGTCGGATCGCGACTGATTGCCTTCAGTGCCTCGATCGGCTGTGCGAGCTCGATCCGAGGCGCTTCCCCGCGTTCGATCAATTCCACCACGAGCGCTGTCGTGCCGATCTTCATCGCCGTCGCCCATTCGCTCATGTTCGCGTCGCCGATGATGACGTGGAAACGCCGGAACTTTCTCGGATCGGCGTGCGGCTCGTCGCGCGTGTTGATGAGCGGACGCTTGTTCATCGTGTCGATGCTCACGAGCACACTGAAAAAATCGGCGCGCTGTGAGATTTGGTAGATCGCCGAATGACTGGCGGCGCCTTCCGCTTCGATTCCGAGTTTGCCGGCGCCGGCGAAGATCTGGCGTGTGACCAGAAACGGGATCATGCCACTGACAATGCGATCCCACGGCACATCGCGCCGCATCAGGTAATTGTCGTGACAACCGTAGCTGTGCCCCGCGAAGTCGGTGTTGTTTTTGTAAAGGCGAACGCGCTGGTTTTCCGCAAGATGCGCGTTCCGCCGCCGCGCGCACTCAGCGACGATCCGCTCGCCGGCTTTGTCGTGCGACACGATCTCGCGAATTGTGGTGCATTCCGGCGTGGAATATTCGGGATGCGCGTGATCATTGTAAAAGCGCGCGCCGTTCGAGAGCACCAGATCGCTTTTGATTTCCTCGAAAGTCAGCGGCCGGTTCCGATCAATCTCGAAGTAGGCTGATTCGTCCGTGTCCTGGAGCAATTCTTTCGCGCGAAACCCCCGCGCGTCGCGATGCGGATCTTCGTGTCCGTAATTCCATTTCATCGACGCCCCGTGTTCGGTGTAGCTGCGCACGAGCGCGATCGACTCGGCCACCACGTCAACGTCTGCCGCGTTGTCGACCGTGATTCCGTACTCCGTCTCGATCCCGAAGACTCGCGTGAGCTGTTGGTCTGTCATTCCGAGCAACGTCGAGGAATCTACGGAGATGTCTCGGCTGCGCTCGACATGACAGATTCGCCCGTTAGATCACACCCGAGGAATGCTGCACGGCGGCATCGCGAAGCGGGCGGACCGGGGCAACTTTGACGACGTTCTCCGGATCGTAATCGACCAATTTGAGCCAGTCCTCCGTCACGTCCGTCGGCGGGAAAATGTCGTTCTCGGTGTATTCCGCGGTGAACGCCACGCGCAGATCGTTCTCACTGATTCCCTGGTCGACGCCGGTCGCGATCGCGCGTTTGATCGCGATCGACTTTGCGCGCTCGACCACCGAAGCGATGATCGCGCCACTGATCACGTCGCTCCGATAGAGAATCTCTTTTCGGCCGCTGCGCAGCGTAACTTCGAGGAATTTGTTCTCGTCCCGACGCGCGAATTGCCATTCCACAAACCGTTCGATCAGCTTCTCGATGGCTTCACCGATGTGCTCGGCCTCCTTGGCGAGGCCGCCATCGTAGGGAAGATCGTTCGTGAGGTAGATCCGGTAAATTTCCTGAGCACCTGACTTGTTAGGCCGATTGACCTTGATTTTACGATCGATGCGGCCGGGCCGCAGAATCGCCGGATCGATCAGGTCGGCGCGATTCGAAGCCAAAATAATTACGACATCGTTTAGCGAATCAATGCCGTCCATCTCCGAGCAAAACATCGGGACGAGCGTTGAAAGGATGTTTGAGTAACGCGCCGCGCGCCGCGTTCCGAGAATGCTCTCCGCTTCGTCAATGAAGAGGAAGGGCATGAAGTTCTCACGCCGTTTTTCGCGCGCAGTGGCGAAAATTTCTCGGACGATGCGCTCGGATTCACCGAGCCACATGTTGAGAATCTCCGGCCCTTTGATGTGCATGAAGTATTCCTTCATCTCACCGCCGGTTTTCTCGCGCAGCTGCCGGGTCAGATTGTAGGCGGTCGCTTTGCCGATCAGCGTCTTGCCGCAGCCGGGTGGGCCGTGAAGCAGAAAACCTTTTGGCGTGGCGTGGTGAAACTTCGCAAACAACTCTGTATGCAGCAGCGGCAGCTCAATCGCGTCTTTGATTCCCTGCAGTGCCTCTTCCTGGCCGCCGACTTTTTCCCACGGCAGCTCCGGCACGACATCGAGAAAATGCTCGTGCGATTCCGGTCGAGACAGAACCTCGATAGCCATCCGGTAGTTCGCGTCTACACGGACCTCGTCGCCCGACTTTAATTTCGATTTGGTCAGCTCGCCGGAACGCTGGAGAACGACCGCATTGAGTCCGTGTTCTCCGCCGACACGGAGTCGATCCGTCCCGAGCACTTCCGTTACTTTCGTGACTGGGCCGGCCGATTCGAATCCGAGATCGCCCACGATGACGTAGGCTTCGTTTACCAGAACGCGCGTTCCCTTCTTCAGCTTCGCGAGCGGCACGCGCGGATCGACGTTGCAATAGTAGTCCGAGCCGCCAACGACAATGTGCGCAGTCTCTTTGCTCACTGCGCCAAGAAATGTGCCGATGCGATTCGCCGGCGAGGTAACCTTCTTCACTACCTCCTCGAGCTTTTCGATTACCTGCCTTGCTTCGGAAAGCATCTCTTCGCGCTCCTCGACCGCTCCACGCAGCTCGATCAGCTCCTGGCGCTTCGAGTCGTTCGGATGCGTGAAGACAATCAACCGATCAAGCTTTTCGAGCAGCGACTGCTGCTGTGCGCCTGATTCGTTATTATTTTCGCGCTCGTCGTCCTTCATGAACGCTGCCCTGCACGACAATACCGATGCGCGAGCCGGGGCGCAAATTAGTCGATGGCGCGCAGCTCATTAAACGCGCGGCCGAGATTGCGAATCACGTCGGTTGCGATGAGCGATTCCTCGCTCGTGCCGCCGTGACCGAGCGAGATTTCCGCCGCTCGTGCACAGGCCCAGCTCGCGAGACGCGCTGCGTCGTAACACGAGAGGTGTTGTGAGATGAGCGCAGCGCAAACTCCGGTGAGCACATCGCCCATGCCGCCGCTCGCCATCGCCGGCGTTCCCGTTGTGTTGTAGCTCAACGGTTTTCCACGCTCGGCGACAATCGTCCGGCTGCCTTTCAACAACAGTGTCACGGCATTACCGGCGACGAACCGTCGGGCTTGGGTCGCGCGGTCCTCGCCGCCATTCGGCGAAAGGCGTTTCATTTCTCCCGGATGCGGCGTGATCAAACGCGGGCCGCGCGCCTCTGCCCAAATCTCCGGCGTTTCCGCCGCGATGTTGAGACCGTCGGCATCGACCACCACGGGTTGCTCGAGGACACGAATCGCGTGCCGCACTTCATCAGCGCGTTCCTTCCCGAGTCCGGGACCGATCGCCCACACGTTCACCGGCCGGTCGGCGAGATCGTGATAAGACGAGACGCCGCGCACCATCGTTTCCGGCGGCGCGATCGCGGCGATGATTTCGTAAACATCGTCGGTCACGAACAAATTGACGAGCCCGGCGCCGCCGCGGAGTGCGCCCGCCGCGCAAAGGACGGCCGCCCCGGTCAGCCCGCGTGAACCAGCAACGACACCAACGCGGCCAAACTGATTTTTGTATGCGCCAAATTTTCGGCGCGGCAGCAAACCGCGCAGCGATGTGGCCGCCGCCAGTGTCGCGTCGTGGGTGCCTGATACCTGGAGGTCCGATAGCGGCACGATTTCGATGCGGCCGACATGATCGAGCGCACCATCGGCAATGAGACCGCCCTTGGCGAAGCCGATAGTAACGGTGCAGTCTGCAATCACGGCATCGTCGTCGAATTCACCGCTGTCAGCATCGACGCCGGTTGGAACGTCCACTGCGAAAACGAGGGCGTTTGCGTCATGCCGCAGCTGATTGATTTCGCGGCAGGCAGTACGGATCGGCTCGCGCAGCGGCGGAGACGCGCCGAGCCCGAGCAAACCGTCAAGCAGCACGAGGCGGCCGTGCGACTTCCGCGGTGACGGCGCGATGGCATCGAGTTTTTTGCGCATTAACTCGCCGCATTCGCGCTTCTCGAACGCCAGCCGCAACTCGATCGTCCAGCCGCACGCGCTGAGATGTTTCGCCGCGACGAGCGCATCGCCGGCGTTATTGCCTTTGCCGCAGAAGACGATGCAGTGGCCGGGCTGCGGCACGAATTGCTGGACCGCCTGCGCGATTCCAGCGCCGGCCTGGTCCATCAGCGCTTCAGCAGTAATGCCGCGCGCAAAAGCCGCTTCCTCAGCGGCGCGCATTTCCGCTGAGCTGACGACCGGCGACTCCAACTCAGGTTTCCTCGCGCTTGAGCTTCTTCTTCGTCTTCTTTGTCGCCTTCGTGACCTTGCTCGATCTGCTGTGCTTCGACGCTCTGGCCGAATGCGGTCCGGCGCGCACGAAATCTTCGCCCGCGATCTCCTGCGGAAGGACTTCGGACGAAATGGCCGAGCCGGGATTAATTGGACGCGCTGCCGGCGTCGGTCCGCCCATGATGCCATTCGCTATTTCCTGCGCGAGCTGTTGTCGGTATTGCGCGCTCGACGCGAGCCGGCCTTCCGTTGGGTTTGTCAGGAAACCGCACTCCACCAGCACAGCGGGGATGGCGGTTTTACGAATGACATAGAAGCCTCGCCGGCGAATCCCGCGGTTTTCCGACGGCGCACCGGCAACGACGTTGCGATGAATCCGCGTCGCCAAGGCCGCGCTGTCGCTGCGGTAATAGTAGGTTTCGATGCCGTTGGCTCCAGCACGCGGGGCGCAGTTGAAATGGATCGAGACGAACTGCGCGCCGCGATACGAGTTCGCGATGGCGACCCGGTTGCCGAGCGTGACGAAATAATCTCCCTCGCGCGTCATCACGACGCGATAGCCCGCGGCGCGGAGGATTTGGCGGAGCCGCAGGGCGACATCGAGTGTTTTGTCCTTTTCAGAGATTTGCTGGCCGGGGACGCCGCCACGATCGAAGCCGCCGTGGCCTGCGTCGATCACGATCGTGGATCCCGCTTCGCGTGTTGCGGCGTGGGCGGTGAAGGCGAATGCGGAGAGGGCGATCGAACTGAGAACCGTCAGATACTTCATGAAATGCAAATGCAGATGATTAATCCTCCTGCGGAATGTTGGGCGGCCGTGCGGAAAGTTTCGGGGCCGCGTTTCGAGCTTTGTTCGCAATCGGTTCGTCGATGACGCCGCCGTGGACTGCGACCAGTCCATCGGCGGCGCGGCGCAGGTGTGGTTGCGATTTCACCTGCAGGAATGTCGATTGTTTGAGCAGCTCACCATTCAAACCAACGTGTGAGTAGGCCCAGGTGCGCGGGGCGGCGCAATGCAGAACGTGGAGTTGATTCGCGCGATCGATTTCCACCTGCGGCTCTTCGAACGAGATGACCCGGCCTAACGAATAGGTGCTGTAGACCATGCTGTTGTTCCTGTCTTCGACCCGCACGTAAAGGGAGGTGTGATCTGGGAAGCGATTGGAGAGGAGGGAATAGGTGCGTGTTCCGCCGGCGCCCGGCTGGCCGTCAGGTACACCGACCGTTTTTTGCCAGATCGGTCTGGCGTTGGTCACCTGAAAAACTTTTGCCTCCGAGTAAAAGAACTTGTTCAGGTCGGCGAAGAAGACATTGGCTCGGACGTGATAGGTGCCGAAGTCATGCACCGGATAGGCCGTGGCGATATCGATCTTTCGCGAGACGGTTTTGCCCGATTCAATATGCAGCGGCGGTTCTGACTGGAGCGACACCGGGGCAAGCAACTGTTGTTCGCCGCCAGTCACTTCGAAGCCGAACCAGCGCTGAGTTCCGACATCGTGCAGATCGACGTCGCGTCCGGCGAGATTCGTGATCGTCAACATTGCGGTGACCGGTTCGTAGGCGACGTATTGCAGGCGTTTGAATTTGAGTTCCACCTGGATCTGCGCGCGCGCGACTTGCGTCGCCACAAAAAAGCAGATCGCAACCCAGAACAGCTTCATCCCGCGATAAGCATAGTGCATCGCGCTGCGAGATGGGAAGATTAACGACCGAGCAGCCCGGCAAACAATCGTCGCTTCGCTCGTCTCTGCCCGAGCGACGTCGTCCCCTCGCGGAAAGCCGCCTGGCCGTTCAGCGCTTCCTCTGCCTCCTTGCGACGCTGCACTGCCTGGATAAGCGCTTCGTCCCAGCGCATCGAGATTGTCTGTTCCGCGCGCTCAGATTGATCGTAGGCAAACTCGGCTTCCTTCCAGCAGCAAATTTCGAATAATGCCTGTGTGCCGCGTGCGTCGCCCGTTTCGGCGTGCACGATGTTTCCCATGCGCAGGAAAACGATCGCGCTATCGCTATCGTGCACCAGCTGCACCGCACCGCTGCGGCCGCTGAGGCAGCACATCTGCAGCACGTCGAGGACATGAAAATAATCGGGCGCGGCCTGGGCGCTGTCGACGCGGTCAATGGCATCGAGCAACGATTCCCCGTCGATCGGCTCCGGAAACACTTTTGTGTGTGCGATTTCGAGACGCTGCTCGGAGCAGGCGTAGCCCGGCAGAAACATCGTGTGCAATCCCGGAAACATCTCGCTGAAAGACGCGCCGAGGCGCAGCCCATCGATATCCGGTCCATCCAATTCCGTGATGAGCAAGCGGCATTGCGCATTGCTACGGCTCCAGGTGATCGCGTCGGCTTCGCTGCGCGCGAGCTCGCAGGCGTGCGAGGTGTAGTCTTTAACCATCTGCACGAGCTGCTCGCCCACTTCGGCGTCGTGGTGAACGACGAGCAGTTGCATTACTGCGAGGGCGCGGTGAACGGCGGCGGGAACAGGTTCAGTAATTTCGTCGGGTCAGCGCGCACGCCTTGAAGCTGGTCATTATAATAAATGCGCACGATGTAGCCGAGATATTTCCGGTGGCCTGCTTCCGCGTCCGTCTTTTTCGGTTTCGGCTTTTTGCCGGGCGTAACGGATTGCGCCGCCGCTGACAGCGCAGCCTCAGAACTAAGACCACGATTTTTCGGCCTCACATAGGTGACGGCGAGCACCTCCGGATTTGTGCTCTTCCAATCGTGATTTGGCGTAACCCACTCGTAACTCACGTCAGCGTCGGTCAGGACGACATCCTTGTTGTCCACGGTGTCGTAGAAGAACACCTGGATTTTCACTTTGGTGTGATCGATCCCGACGGCGTTCGGCCGCGCTTTCACCGCAATGCGCAGAGTCTGATTCGTTTCCGCGTCGGCATCGTCGTTCTGCGTCATGCTCAAATCGCTGATCCCAAAGGTTGAACCTTCGGGAATGCCGTCGTCGTCCCGGGCGGTGCCGCTATCGAGAGGTGAAACGCCGGCGAGACCCGGTCCGGCCGCTTCGGCGCTTCCGTCGGCGGGCGCGGGCACGCCGAGTTTTAATTTCGTATCGGCGAGTTCGTACAAGGCGCCGGCGGCGGGCCCAAGCTCCTGGATTTTGCGCCACGTTTCGTTCGAGCGGTCGAACGCGCCGATGGACTCATAAATGCGCGCCATCTCCGCGAGCACGTTGGCATTTTTCGGATCGCGCTGCGTCGCTTCCTGCAGCTTCGCGAGCGCGTTGGTCGTGTCGCCGCGCTCGTGCAAGGCGGTCGCTTCACGTAACAGCGCGTCAGCCGGTGAAGTCGGCCCGGTCGCACCGCCGGTTGTTGCTTCCGCGCCCGGTATGCCGGCGACCGGCGGAGAAGCGGCAGCTCTCGGTCCGGGCGTTGAGACGGCGGTCACCGTTGGGTGGCTCGCCACGTAGGCCGCTCGCGCGTTCAGGCCGAAATGAAGACCAACCGCGGCAAGCTGCGCCACCGCGAAAGCAACCACGACGCCGAACCCGATCGTGATGATCCGGTCCGTACTCGATGGCGTTTCGATTGAATCGGCTTCGTTCATCGGGAAAGATCGCTTTGGCTTAAAATCCGAAACCCTTCGCCCTGCAACACGTTCGACGCACACTCGGTGTCGTCGACGTGAATGGCGAGCGCGGCGTAACCGCGCGGCCGCGTGAGCAACGCATAACTGAAATGGACGTTCACTTCCGCCATGACCAGAGCTGCGAGCAACTTTGGTAGCTCAGTCGCGACTTCACGCAACTCCACCACGACCATTGTTGAGACTCCGAACGCGACATCGTGTTGTTGAAAGAGGTCCTGCACCTGGTCGGGATCGCTCACCAGGATGCGTGCAATGGCCGAGTCGGTCGATTCGGTCACGCTCATCGCCAGGACGTGAATGGCGTTCTTGTGCAGCAATTTCACGATGTCGAGCAGTGCGCCGACCTTGTTGGCAAGGAACACCGAGAACTGCTTCACCAGCGGTCCCTGAATGCCTGAAGTTGTTTCCGGTAGATCGAGCGCCATAGAGCAAAACCCGGCCTTCCGCCCTTTGGACAGCCGGGGCGCAACTATGTCACTGAGCGTGTTTTTTTTGCAAACGAATAGTCGGCTGGGTCTGCCTTCGATGGCGGATTCATTCACGCTGTTCATTTCGCCTTCGCGACTTAAATTCGCAGCCGCTCGATAATGGACGAGGAGAATGACTTAATCGCGCAGCGCCGGCAGAAGCTCGAGCAATTGCGCGCGCTTGGAGTGGCGCCGTTTGGGCGCGCTTTCGAAACGTCGGGCACGATCGACGAAGTGCGTTCGAAATTTAGCGATGGCGCGACTTTCCGCATCGCGGGCCGGATGACGGCGCGTCGCGACATGGGCAAGAGCCATTTCGCCGATCTGCGCGATGCGACTGGGCGGATCCAGATTTACCTGAACGCGAAGGAACTCGATTCCGGGGCGATGCAGATCTTCGACCTGCTCGATCTCGGCGATTTCGTCGGCGTCGAAGGGGCGTGTTTCGTGACGAAAACCGGCGAACAGACGTTGAAGGTTCAGAAGCTGCAACTGCTCGCGAAAGCGCTCCGCCCGTTGCCCGAAAAATGGCACGGTCTGCAGGACGTCGAGGCGCGTTACCGCCAACGCTATCTCGACCTGATCTCGAACGATTCATCGCGCGACATCTTCGTGAAGCGAATCACCATTCTGCGCGAGATCCGGCGTTTTCTCGAAGCGCGCGGGTTCCTGGAAGTGGAAACGCCGATGCTTCAGGCGATTGCCGGTGGCGCGGCGGCCGAGCCGTTTCGCACCCACCACAACGCCCTCGGCATCGATCTCTACCTTCGCATCGCGCCGGAACTTTATCTGAAGCGACTGCTCGTTGGCGGATTCAACAAAGTGTTCGAGCTGAATCGCAATTTCCGGAACGAAGGCATCTCGCGTCGGCACAATCCTGAGTTCACGATGCTCGAGGCGTATTGGGCTTACGCCGACTTCAGCAAGATCGCGAACCTCGTCGAAGACATGGTCTGTCATCTCGCCGAGATCGTTTCAGGCTCACTCAAAATCGAGCACCGCGATGCGGATGGAAATGTGACGCGGACGCTCGACCTCTCGCGGCCGTGGCGCCGTGCGCGTTATCGGGATCTGATCATGGAGGTCGCGGGCGACGATTGGTTTGGTCTGACAACTGATGCGAAACGCGAGCGCGCGAAGAGCCAGCTCGGCGTCGAGATTATTCCCAGCCTGGTCGATCACGAGATCACCCAGCACGTTTTTGAAAAACTCGTGGAAGAGAAAACGTTCGATCCGCTTTTCGTGACGCACTGCCCGAAAGAGCTCGTCCCGCTCGCGAAACAAAATCCCGAGGACGATTCGCTGGTCGATGTCTACGAGCTGATCATCAACGGCCAGGAAATTTCCCCCGGTTATACCGAGCTGAACGACCCGACCGTTCAGCGTCAACGGTTAGTCGAGCAGGTCGGCGAGGAAACGCAGAAGATCGACGAAGAATTTCTGCTTGCGCTCGAACACGGCATGCCGCCGGCCGGTGGCTTCGGTCTTGGCATCGATCGTCTGACCATGCTGCTCACCGGTG
>JBJMWW010000131.1:0-18821 GCA_045809945.1 Chthoniobacterales bacterium | reverse complement strand
GAAAGAACTGAGCTGATCAACCATTGTGTTGATCGTGTTCTTGAGCTCGAGGATCTCTCCCTTTACATCGACCGTGATTTTCTTCGAAAGATCACCGGTCGCGACCGCCGTCGTGACTTCGGCAATGTTGCGCACCTGCGACGTCAGGTTCGACGCCATTGAATTCACTGAATCGGTCAGATCTTTCCACGTGCCCGCGACGCCCTTCACGTCGGCTTGTCCACCGAGCTCTCCTTCCGTTCCCACCTCGCGCGCCACGCGCGTCACCTCCGCCGCAAATGAACTGAGCTGATCGACCATCGTGTTGATCGTGTCCTTCAGCTCGAGGATCTCGCCTTTAACGTCGACGGTGATCTTCTTGCTCAGGTCACCATTCGCAACCGCGGTCGTAACCAGCGCGATGTTTCGCACCTGAGCGGTTAGATTGCCGGCCATGAAATTCACCGAGTCGGTCAGATCCTTCCACGTGCCGCCGACACCCTGTACGTCCGCCTGGCCGCCCAGCTTGCCTTCGCTGCCTACCTCGCGCGCCACTCGCGTCACCTCCGACGCAAACGAACTAAGCTGATCCACCATGGTGTTGACGGTGTCTTTCAGCGCGAGAATTTCGCCCTTCACATCAACCGTGATCTTCTTCGACAGATCGCCATTCGCGACGGCTGTCGTAACGTCAGCGATGTTGCGCACCTGTGCGGTCAGGTTACCCGCCATGAAATTGACCGAATCCGTCAGGTCTTTCCACGTGCCGGAAACGCCGCGCACATCCGCCTGACCGCCGAGAATTCCTTCGCTGCCGACTTCGCGCGCCACGCGGGTCACTTCCGACGCAAAGGAGCTGAGCTGATCAACGAGCGTGTTGATCGTGTTCTTCATCTCGAGGATCTCGCCCTGCACATCGACCGTGATCTTTTTCGAGAGATCGCCGGTCGCGATCGCCGTCGTGACCTCGGCAATGTTACGGACCTGCGCGGTCAGATTGCCCGCCATCATGTTGACGTTGTCGGTCAAATCTTTCCACGTGCCGGCAACGCCGCGCACATCGGCCTGGCCGCCCAGCTTTCCTTCCGTGCCCACCTCGCGCGCGACGCGCGTCACTTCCGACGCGAACGAACGCAGTTGATCGACCATCGTGTTGATCGTGTCCTTGAGCTCGAGAATCTCGCCCTGCACGTCGACCGTAATTTTTTTCGAGAGGTCACCGGTCGCGACCGCAGTCGTAACGTCGGCAATGTTACGCACCTGAGAAGTCAGGTTCGACGCCATCGAATTCACCGAATCAGTCAGATCCTTCCACGTGCCGGCGACACCTTTGACGTCGGCCTGGCCGCCAAGTTTTCCTTCCGTACCGACTTCGCGCGCCACACGCGTCACTTCCGACGCGAACGAACTGAGCTGATCCACCATCGTGTTGATGGTCTCCTTCAGTTCGCGGATTTCACCGCGCACATCGACCGTGATCTTTTTCGAAAGGTCGCCATTAGCGACCGCCGTTGTAACGGCAGCGATGTTACGCACCTGCGCCGTCAGATTTCGCGCCATGAAATTCACCGAATCGGTCAGGTCCTTCCACGTGCCGGAGACACCTTCGACGCGCGCCTGGCCACCTAGATTTCCTTCCGAACCGACCTCACGCGCAACACGCGTGACCTCAGACGCAAACGAGCGGAGCTGATCGACCATCACGTTGACCGTGTCCTTCAGTTCAAGGAACTCGCCTTTGACGTCGACAGTGATTTTCTTCGTTAGGTCACCATTGGCCACCGCCGTCGTGACCGTCGCGATGTTACGCACCTGGGCGGTCAGATTGCCGGCCATCAGATTGACGTTCTCCGTCAGGTCTTTCCACGTACCGGCCACGCCCTTCACTTTCGCCTGGCCGCCGAGCTTCCCTTCCGTGCCGACTTCGCGCGCCACACGAGTGACTTCCGACGCGAACGCGCCGAGCTGCTCGACCATCGTGTTAACGATCTTCGCCGTGCGCTGAAATTCGCCGCGCAGCGGCCGCCCTTCGATATCCGTCGCGATCGTTTGCGAGAGATCGCCCTTTGCCACCGCACCAATCACGCGGGCCATCTCGCTGGTTGGGTGAACGAGGTTGCCGATGAGTTCGTTCACTGAGCCCACCGTCTCTGCCCAGCAATCCGAGACGTTATTCAAGGCTGCGCGTTGCGTGATTCTACCCTCTTCGCCTACGACGCGGCCGATGCGCGCTAACTCCTGCGCAAGTCGCTGGTTCGTGTCGATGACGTCATTGAATGCATCCGCGATTTTTCCGTGCATGCCGTCCCAATCACTCGGCAGTCGAACCGTGAAATCACCGCGTTTGAAAGCGACGAGTGCGGAGAGCAACGCCTTTTCGTGGGTACCATTGCCGTTCGAAGGCGAGCTGGCAGGCCGCCGTTTTCCTGGAAGAGTGGTGGTCTTTTTCATCATGAATTAGCAAGACGCGACGACCGTGTCGCAGAAGTCGGTGGCCGGCGAAAGATGATCATCCGAGCGCGAAAGTAATCGACTCATCGCACAATGCTAATTCGCAGCAACAATCACACCCGAGGGTCGGAGTTTGCGAAACGCGCGGATGAACGCCTGCGCACGTTTTCTGTCATCCCCAGCGCGAGCGAGGGACCTCACCAACGCAGCAGCACGCTAACGCGACGAACGACGCGTGAACCGCAGTTCGCGCACGATCCTTGGCGCCAGCCGACCGTTTCGAAATGCCAACGCGCACATTCCGGCGGTGGCCTGCCAAGCCGCAGTCTTTGGCGCGCCGTAGACGCATTGCTACATGCCCGCCTTCACTTCGCTACGGCGTGGCAGCCCCGAAAGCTTTCGGGGCTGGGCCCGCCTGGATTCGAACCAGGGACCAAGGGATTATGAGTCCCCTGCTCTAACCGCTGAGCTACAGGCCCGCAGAGCTATTCTGACTTTTTGCCGCCTTCGAACGTGACGTCGCCGAACGGCTTGAAATGCCAGACCGCGACGGATGGCGCACTCTTGCTCGCTTTCGCAAAATGCATTTTCCAAAACATCGCCAGGCCGCGTTTCTCCGTCGCTTTGAATCGGCTGAACGACGCGCCCGGCGCTCCCAGTTCGCTGTATTGAGCCTGCGCTTTCGTCACGACGTCGTGATGCGCGACGCCGTAAAGTCCGCCGAAACAGAGGAGCAGAACGACAATGATGAGCGCGAGAAACTTCATGGGCTAGTCTGCGTGGGCTTCGGCGCGATGTCACGCAGCCAGCGATGACATATCGATGACGAAGCGGTACTTCACGTCGCTCTTCAGCATCCGTTCGTAAGCTTCGTTGATCTGCTGCATTTTAATCATTTCGATGTCGCAGGTAATGCCGTGCTCGGTGCAGAAATCGAGCATCTCTTGCGTTTCGGCGATCCCGCCAATCAACGAACCGGCGAGCTGACGTCGCGGCATGATGAGATTGAAGACGCCGAGCGGCACCGGCTGAGGCGGGACGCCAACAAGCACCATCGTGCCGTCACGTTTCAGCAGCGTCAGGTAAGCATCGAGGTCATGTTTGGCCGATACCGTATCGAGGATGAAGTCGAACGAGTTGTTGTGCTTCGCCATTTCCTCTCCGTTTTTCGAAATGACAACCTCCTCTGCGCCCAGCCGACGCGCGTCGTCGGTTTTGCCGGGCGAGGTTGTGAAGAGCACGACGTGCGCGCCGAACGCGCTGGCAAATTTCACCGCCATGTGTCCGAGGCCGCCGAGCCCGACGACCCCGACTTTCTGACCCTTACGGACATTCCATTTCCGGAGCGGCGAGTAAGTCGTAATCCCTGCGCAAAGCAGCGGCGCGGTCCCCGCCAGATCGAGCTTGTCGGAAATGCGCAGAACGAAATCTTGATCGACGACCACGCGGGTCGAATAGCCGCCGTAGGTGACGCCGCCAAGATGCTTGTCTTCGCTGTTGTACGTGAACGTTGCGCGGGGATTATCGCAAAACTGCTCGAGATCAGCGCGGCAGTTCTCGCACGTGCGACAAGAGTCGACCATGCAGCCGACGGCAGCGAGATCGCCTTCCTTGAACCGTTTCACCTCGCTCCCGACTTTCGTGACTCGTCCGACGATTTCGTGGCCGGGGACGCACGGATACTTCGTCCCGCCCCATTCATTCCGCGCGGTGTGAATGTCCGAGTGGCAGACTCCACAATAGAGAATGTCGATTTGCACATCCTTCGCCGTCGGCTCGCGGCGTTGGATCGGTAACGGCGCGAGTTGGCTGGTCGGGGACTGGGCGGCAAATGCGTTTGTCTTTTCCATTGGACGACGAACGTCACCCCCACGTGACGTGTGTGCAACGCGCTTGTTATGTGGAGTGAAGCGGAGGCAATCACGGAGATTCCTCGACTTCGCTCGGAATGACAGGTTCCGAGGTTTTAGTTCATTTCCAAACAGCGCGCGCGACACGCAGGTAATTTTCACCCGCAATCGCCTTCACATCCGCGTCGGAGTAACCGAGCCGAAGCAAACCTTCGATAATCTCTGGCCATTGCTCCGGCTCGGCCATCTGCGCACCGGTGCGGTATCCAGCCGACGCAGGCCAAATTTGAACCGCCGATTGCAAGCGGGACTCGAGATTTCGTTTGTCGAAGACTGAGTCGAGCGCGATCGCGACGTGCTGCGGCCCGATTAACTGCACTGCGTAGTCGATATGGCGAACGATCGTTTCACTGCGCGCTGCATCGTCGCCGAGAAAAATGCCGATGCCGTTGATGCCGACAACACCGCCAGTCGCCGCCGCCGCGCTCATCAGGTCATCCGGAATGTTGCGGGGATGATCGCAAAGCGCGCGCGGATTTGAGTGCGAGAAAATCGTCGGGGCTTCCGTCATATCCAGAATGTCGCGCGCCGTGCGATAGCCGACATGCGAGCAACACTTGATCAAACCGATTCGGTCCATCTCACGAATGAACGCGCGGCCAAAATCGGTCAGGCCCTGATCCACCGGATCGTGGCAACCGCCGCCGACTTGGTTGCGCACGTTGTAGACTGGCAGCATCCAGCGCACACCGAGATCGTAGAGGAGTTCGAGCAGCGCGAGGTTTTCACCGAGCGCGCGAGCGCCTTCGAGATCGAAACTTACCGCCAGCCTTCCGTCTGCCGCTTCGATTTCATCGACACTATTGATGACCAGAAACTCATCCGGATGTTGGTTCAACTGCGCGCGAAACGACGCGAACAACACGATCACTTCTTCGAGTGTCATGTCGGAATCGCCGACATTTACGCAAACGAACTTCACGCCCGCCTGGCGGTATCTGCGCAACTGAAGAATCGCGTCGCTGCGTGGATCGTAGGTCGGACAGGAGTGCAGATCGCACGCGATCGTTTCGTTTAACAAACGGCCGGTCCGCTCCGCGTAATTTATCGTGTCGTCCCGCATCGTCTGCGGCAGTATGCGCGGAAATCCCGCAACATGAAACGCGCCTTTCTCGCTCTGCTGATCGTCACTTCGAATTCGTTTGCCCAAACAACGAGTCCGCCGCCGCTGCCGAAACCGAGCGAGGCTCCAACGAGCGAAGCTGGATTCGACGTCCGGTGGGGTGCGAAGATTCCGATGCGCGACGGAGTGGAACTGAACGCGACGCTGTTTGTGCCGAAACAGCTCGGTCAGCAGCGGCTGCCAGTGATCTTTACGCTCACGCCCTACATCTCTGACACCTACTACCCCCGCGGTGCTTACTTCGCGTCGCACGGTTACATTTTCGCGACCATCGATGTGCGCGGCCGCGGAAATTCCGGCGGCGAATTCGAGCCGTTCAAAAACGATGATCGCGACGGACACGACATCGTAGAGTGGTTTGCGCAGCAGTCGTTCTGCGACGGCAAAGTGACGATGTGGGGCGGCTCCTACGCAGGATTCGACCAGTGGGCGACGGCTAAAGAGTTTCCGCCGCATCTCGCCACGATCGTGCCGGTAGCATCAGCGCATCCGCCTTTGGACTTCCCGTATTCGAACAACGTCGGCCAATCTTACGCCACGCGTTGGCTGAGCTACACCAGCGGGCGCACGCCGCAGGTGAATTGGTTCGGCGATTCTAAGTTCTGGCAGACGAAATTTCTCGAAGCCTACCGGCAGCATCTGCCCTACAACCAGCTCGACACGTTCGTCGGAAATCCGTCGCCACATTTCCAGACCTGGGTCAAACACCCGACGCCCGACGCCTACTGGGACACAATCGTTCCGACAGTCGAACAGTTCCGCAAAATCGCGATGCCGATCCTGACGATAACCGGCCAGTACGACGGCGACGAACCCGGTGCCATGACGTTTTACCGCGATCATCTCGCCAATGCGTCAGCGGAAGCGCGGGCAAAACATTTCCTCGTCATCGGACCGTGGGATCATCCGGGAACGCGCACGCCGACCGATGAAGTGGCTGGCGTGAAGTTCGGGAGCGGCGCGGTGATCGACATGAACGACCTGCATCGCCAGTGGTATGATTGGACGCTCAAAGGCGGCAAGCAGCCGGATTTCCTGAAGAAACGCGTTGCCTATTACGTGCTCGCGCCGGGAAATAGCGCCGTTAACGGCGAATGGCGCTACGCCGACACGCTGGAGGCGACGTTTGCCGGTTCGCGCACATTTTATTTCGACTCCCAGAACGGCGATGCGAATGCCGGTTTCCGCTCCGGTGCGCTGACCGAAACTGCGCCGAAGCAAGGTGCCGATCAATACACCTACGATCCGCTCGATAATCGCCGTGGCGAAATCGAGGGCACGGAAGATCGATCCAAAACGGAGCTGCTCGACCAGCGCTACGCGCTCAGCATTGCGGGTGATGGCCTCGTTTATCACACCGCTGCCTTCGAAAATGAAACCGCGTTGATCGGTTGTCCTGAAGCGACGCTTTGGCTGTCGGTCGACGTGCCCGATACCGACGTCACGCTGGACCTTTACGAAATCCAGAGCGACGGCACGAGCATCACACTTTGGAGTGACGTGCGGCGACTTCGCTATCGCGATTCGGTGCGCGAGGAGAAGCTGATCAAACCGGGCGAAGTGGTGAAGTGCAATTTCGCGCCGGGGTTATTCGTTGGACGGCGCATCGGCAAAGGCAGCCGGCTGCGTCTGGTCGTTTCATCGCCCAACAGCCCCGGGTTTCAGAAGAACTACAATTCAGGGGGCGTGGTTGCGAACGAGACCGCGAAAGACGCGCACACGGCGCACATTCGCGTGCTGCACGACGCTGAGCACGGCAGCGCGCTCAAACTGCCGCTCGCGAAATAACGAACGCTAGGGCTTGAAGATCGGTTTCGCGTTGGTTGGCGGCAGCGTTTTTGCGAACTCTTCGTTTTCTTTATTCGCTTTTTTGTGCTGCGCTGCTTCGTCCGCACGTTCCTTTATGCTCGGGCCCGGCGCACCGCATGCCGCCAGGCTGGCGATAATCGCCACCGCCACCGTCGTTCGCAAAACACCACCAATAAGTTTGCGCATTAAATCGCTACGCTCTCCTGCCCCGCACGAAATGCAGGATAATCATGATGATGGCGATCACCAGCACGACGTGGATGAGACCGGCGGTCACTTTGAACGCGAGTAGCCCCAATACGTAAAGAACCAGCAAAATCAGACCAATTGTTATCAGCATGTACGTTAATTCGCGCGACCGCCCCGCTCTGCGCGTGACCCTTTCGCATCGCTTTTGGTAGCGTCCACCAATGACCTCGAAGATCCACCCGCAGCGCGTCATCGCCGAGCTGAAAGAGCTGCGCGCGCTCACCGGTGACGAAAGCGGCGCGCAACGCGTCGCTTTTACGCCGACATGGACGAAAGCGCGGAATTGGCTGCGTCAGAAGCTGGAGCAAATTCCGGTGCCGGTCGAGCACGACGCTGCGGGGAATTTGTGGGCCACGCTCCGCGGCGAATCGCAACGTGAGCTGTTGATCGGCGGGCACATTGATTCGGTGCCGAATGGCGGCTGGCTCGACGGTTGTCTCAATACCATCGCCGGCGTCGAGATTTTGCGACGCGTTCATGCTGAATTCGGCGGGCGACCGCCGGTGACGGTTCGTGTGGTCGATTGGGCGGACGAAGAAGGCGCCCGCTTCGGCAAAAGCTTATTTGGCTCATCGGCATGTTCGGGAAATCTCGACATGAACGAAGCGCGCGCATTGCGGGACCAGAGCGGCGTGACTTTACCGGACGCGCTGAACGAACACGGCATCGATTTCGAACGCGTCGGCGAATCGCGGAAGCAGCTCCAGAACGCCGCTGCCTACATCGAATTGCACATCGAACAGGGACCGGTGCTGCTCGATCTCGATCTGCCGCTCGGCGTCGTGCTCGGCACGTTCGGAGTCGAGCGGCACGCCATCACTTTCCGCGGACAAGCGGCACATTCCGGCAGCACGCCGATGAATCGCCGACGCGACGCTTTTCTCGCCGCGGCGAAAATGAGCCCCGAAATTTATCGCATTGCAGAGCGTAGCGGCGGCGGCGTTTGCACGATCGGTTCGTGCACGACCAAACCGGGCATCGTCACCAGCGTTGTCGAGGAATGCAGAATCACGTTGGATCAGCGACACCTCGATGCGCCCGCGCTGGCGCAAATGCTGACCGAAGCGCGCGCAGCGAGCGAAGGTTTCGCACGCGAAGGCAACGTTTCAGCCGAGTGGGAGCGTCTCTGGCAAATCGAGCCGGTCTTATTCAATGAACATCTGCTTCGCTTCTGCGAGGAAGCGATCGTTGAAACATGCGACGTCGCGCATCGCCTCCCGTCCGGTCCCCTGCACGATGCCGCCGAGGTCTCGCGCGCCGGAGTGCCGACGGTGATGATGTTCGTGCAAAGCCTGCACGGGATCAGTCACAACAAAATTGAAGATACGAAAGAGGAGCATCTCGAGTTGGCGGTGCGCGCATTTGATCGACTGGCGACGAAGGCGATGAACTGGGTCGCCACTTCGTAATTTCATGCTCGTCCTGCCGCGTCGAAGCCGCTAGAAAGGCCGGTTTGCGCTTATGTCTACGCTCGCCACTACCGTCGATGGTCTCAAATTAGCGAACCCGTTCATCATCGGTTCGGGTCCGCCGGGAACGAATCTCAACGTCATCAACCGCGCTTTCCGCGAAGGCTGGGGCGCGGTCATTGCGAAAACGATCAGCCTCGATTCGTCGAAGGTGGTCAATGTCGCGCCGCGCTACGCGAAGCTCATGGCCGACGACGGCAAGGAAGTTGTCGGCTGGGAAAATATCGAACTGATCAGCGACCGGCCGTTCAACATCTGGATGGACGAGTTCAAGAAGTGCAAGGACACGAATCCGGATGGCGTGCTGATCGCGTCGATCATGGAGGAATTCAATCATGATGCGTGGCACGAGATCGTCGAGCGCTGTGAAGCGGCCGGTGCCGACGCATTCGAGCTGAACTTCTCCTGTCCGCACGGTTTGCCGGAGCGGAAAATGGGCGCAGCCATGGGTGAGAATCCCGAGATCGTGGAGGAGGTCACCGGCTGGGTCATGAAAGCGGCGAGCAAACCGGTCTGGCCGAAAATGACGCCGAACGTCACCCGCATCACCGATCCGGCGCGCGCGGCTTTTCGCGCCGGAGCGCAAGGCGTAAGCGCGATCAACACCATTCGCAGCGTGATGGCGGTGAATCTCGACACGCTTCGGCCTGAGCCGACGGTCGAAGGCTTCACAACGCCCGGCGGCTATTCGTCGAAGGCGGTTCGTCCAATCGCACTACGGATGGTGATGGAAATCGCGACCATGATTCGCAACGAATTTCCCGGCCGCACGTTATCGGGCATTGGCGGCATCGAAAACGGCCGCGACGCCGCGCAGTTCATCTTGCTCGGCGCAGACACTACGCAGGTCTGCACCGGCGTGATGAAGTTCGGCTACGCATGCGTGAAGCAGATGTGCGAGGAATTGCTTGCCTTCATGGAGATGCACAAGTTCGAGACGATTGCCGATTTCAAAGGCAAGAGCCTCGATTACTTCAGCACCCACGCGGAGCTGGTGCGGATGCAGCGCGAACGCAAGGACCGCGACAAGGCCGCCGCCGAAGCGAAGACGATGGTGCGCGCCGACAGTGAGTGGAGTGGCGACGAATTTGTGAAGCAGTCTGACGCATTGGCGCGAGGCTGATGACGAAGCTCCAAGCACCAATATCCAAGCTCCAGAGAAGCTCCAAAACTCAAGCTCCAGGCCGCGGCAAGCTGCCGAAGCCGCGCGTCGGGTATTTGGAATCCGATATCGCCGCCGTGCGAATGCAGGAGACCGCGGGCAGCAATGGTGCCGAAAGACACGCGTTCGACCTGGAAGAGCGCACAGCTGTTTTTGGAGAAGCGATTGTTCACTTCGCGAAAACAATTCCGCGCGATCCCGGCAACGACCGGCTGATCGGTCAACTCGTCGGCGCCGGAACGAGTGTGGGTGCGAACTATTGCGAGGCTAACGAAGGTGTTTCGAAGAAGGATTTTCGCAACACGATCGGCCGCTGCGTCAAAGAAGCCAAGGAGACCAAACACTTCCTGCGGATGATCGCAGCCGCCGAACCAAGCCTCGCGTCGGAAGCGCGTAAGCTCTACCGCGAAGCGAAAGAACTGCACCTGATCTTCGCGAGCATCTTCAGGCAATGAACGTCGCGATGCTGATTCGAGCTTGGTGCTTGAAGTTTCTCTGGAGCTTGGATGTTGGTGCTTGGAGGTTTTTCCCATGACGCCCTGTCCTGTTTTCATCGACGGTAACTGGAGAACCATCGACCGGAACGGCACCTCGCCGGTCTACAATCCGTCGCGCGGCGAAGTGATCGCGGAAGTGCCGATGTGCGGCGCTGACGTGGTGAACGAAGCGGTGGAAGCGGCCGCGGCGGCGTTTCCGGCATGGCGCGACACACCGGCAATCGAACGAGCGCGGGTCTTCTTCCGTTACCGACAACTGCTCGAGGAAAATTTCGACGCAATCTGCCGCTCCGTTTGTCGCGAACATGGCAAGACGATGGCGGAAGCACGCGGCAGTGCGTTCCGCGGAATCGAGAACGTCGAGTACGCCTGCAGCGCGCCGACATTGCTGATGGGCGATACGCTGGAGAACCTCGCCCGCGGTGTCGATTGCGAGACAATGTTGCAACCGCTCGGCGTCTGTGTCGGCATCACCCCGTTTAATTTTCCTGCGATGGTGCCGATGTGGATGTTCCCGATCGCGCTCGTTTGCGGAAACACCTTCGTGCTCAAGCCGAGCGAAAAAGTGCCGCTCACCGCGCTCTTGATCATTGAGCTGCTCGAGAAAGCGGGTCTGCCAAAAGGCGTGCTCAACGTCGTGCACGGTGGACGCGAATGCGTCGATGCCTTGCTCACACACCCGAAAGTGAAGGCGATCTCGTTCGTCGGATCGACGCCGATCGCGAAATACATTTACGAGACCGGGACCCGTCACGGCAAACGCGTCCAGGCAAACGGCGGCGCGAAGAACTACGTCGTGGTCATGCCGGATGCGGATGTGTCCCGCACCGTCGACGCGCTTTCGATGGCGGCGTTCGGTTGCGCCGGTGAACGCTGCATGGCCGGTTCGACCGCGATCGCGGTCGGCAAAGCGGCGGATCGCGTGCTGCCGGCGTTAGTTGAAGCGGCGAAAAATATTCGGGTCGGGCCGACCGATGCCGATTCGCAGCCCGACATGGGCCCGGTGATTACTGCGCAGCATCGCGATCACGTGATGAAATTAGTCGCGAGCGGCGAGAGAGAAGGCGCCCGCGTGATAGCCGACGGTCGCAACGTGCGAATTGACGACGCACCTAATGGCTTTTTCCTCGGCGCAACGATCGTCGATCAAGTGCAGAACGGGATGACGATCGCGCGCGAGGAAGTGTTCGGCCCCGTGCTGAATGTGATGCGCATGGACGATCTCGATCACGCGATCGATCTCGCGAATGCATCGGCCTACGGAAACGGCGCCTCGATTTTCACGAATTCCGGCAAAGCCGCGCGCGAATTCAAGAACCGCGTCAAAGCCGGGATGATTGGAATCAACATCGGAGTGCCGGCGACGATGGCGATGTTTCCATTCACCGGCTGGGACGAATCATTCTACGGCGACCTGCACATTCAGGGCCGCGAAGGCGTGCAGTTCTACACGCAGCAAAAGGTCGTCACGACGCGGTGGTTCGGCGACGGCGTTGGCGACGTCTGGAAGAAATAATGTCGCTGCTGATCAAGGGTGGCGAGGTCGTCACCGGCACCGAGCACTACATCGCGGATATCTACTGCGAACATGAGCGGATCACACACATCGATCGCAACATCGATGCGCCGGCCGGTGCGGAAATGATCGACGCGAGCGGCAAGCTCGTCTTTCCCGGCTTCATCGATCCGCACGTCCACATTTACCTGCCGTTCATGGGCACGGCCTCGAAAGATACTTACGAGACCGCGAGCAAAGCGGCGCTGGTCGGCGGGACGACGACAATGATCGAAATGGTTTGTCCGTCGCGGGACATGAGCGCTGCGCAAGGCTTCGAACTGTGGCAACAACAAGCCGCCGGAAAATCGGCGTGTGATTACACCTATCACATGGGCGTGACGCGCTTTGATGATGAGAACGCGCGGCAACTTCGCGAGATCGTTGCGAGCGGCATTACCTCCTTCAAAGTTTTCCTCGCTTACAAAGGAGCGTTCGGAATCGACGACAGCGAGCTGTATCACACTTTGAAGCTGGCGAAGGAACTCGGCGTCATCGTCACCGCGCATTGCGAGAATGAGACGCTCGTGGCGGAGCGGCAGAAAGAATTGCTCGGCTCCGGCTTGACCGGCGCGGAGCAACACGAGGCCAGCCGTCCGCCACTGGTCGAAGCCGAAGGCGTGCATCATCTAATGACGTTCGCTGAGCTGACCGGCGCACACGTTTACATCGTGCATCTCAGTTGCGAGGAAGCGTTGCGCGAAGCGCTCGCGGCGCGTTTTCGCGGCGTGAATGTCTCGGTGGAGACGCTGATTCAATATCTGCTGCTCGATAAGACCGATGCGGAGCGGCCGGAATTTGAAGGCGCGAAGTTCGTCATGTCACCGCCGTTGCGCGACAAGCGGAATCAAGCGGTGCTGTGGAATGGCCTCGGAAGTGGCGAGATCCAAACCGTCGCGACCGATCACGCACCATTCGATTTTCAAACGCAGAAGCCAATGGGCCGCGATGATTTCACGAAAATTCCGAACGGCATTCCGTCGCTGGAAGAGCGCGTCAAACTCCTCTTCTCGCATGGAGTAAAAGCCGGGAAGCTTGACCTCCATACCTTTGTTAACGTCGCGAGCACCAATGCGGCAAAGATCTTCGGATTGTTTCCGCGCAAAGGCGCGATCCAGATCGGTGCGGATGCTGATCTCGTCGTCTACGACCCGGAATATCGCGGTACCATCTCTGCAAAGACGCAGTCGATGAACGTCGATTACAGCGCATTCGAGGGCTGGGAATTTGAAGGACGGCCGGAGACTGTCACTGTGCGCGGCGAAGTCGCAGTGCGCGATGGCACGTTCGTCGGCACGATCGGACGCGGCCGAATGTTGAAGCGCGAGCCCGTTCATTTCTGACTCGTGCTCCTGCTCGTGATCGTGCTCCTAATCGACGACCGGTCCGAGCACGAGCACGATTACGAGTATGAGCACGAGTATTGACGCGCCCGACGTCGAGGTCTCGCTCGAGATCGAGCACAGCTCCCTTTACAACAAGGACCTCGCGCCGGTGCCAGCCAGCCGCCGCAACTGGCGCGTCGGCAGCTTCGCCGCACTCTGGATTTCGATGTCGGCCTGCATTCCGACTTACATGCTCGCTTCGTCGCTGATCGGCGGCGGAATGAACTGGTCGCAGGCGATCCTGACGATCTTTCTCGGCAACCTGATCGTCGTCATTCCAATGATCCTGAACGCGCATGCCGGCACGAAATACGGAATTCCGTTTCCGGTCTTTTGTCGCGCTTCGTTCGGCACGCGCGGCGCAAACATTCCCGCACTGATGCGCGCGTTCGTGGCCTGCGGGTGGTTTGGAATCCAGACGTGGATCGGCGGCAACGCGATCTTCAAAATCCTTTCGGTCTTTGTTCCCTCGTTAGGCCAGAGCAGCGCCAGCATGCTCGGAATCACGGCGCCGCAATTCATCTGCTTTCTGTTCTTTTGGGGCATCAACATGCTCGTTGTTTACAAGGGCATCGATTGCATCCGCTGGCTGCTCAATATCAAGGCGCCAATACTGATCGCGCTCGGTTTGCTCCTTCTCGCCTGGGCTTACCGAAACGCCGGCGGCTTCGGACCGATTCTTTCGCAGCCGTCCGCGTTCGCCCCCGGTCAGCCAAAAGCCGGACAGTTCTACGCCTTCTTCGTCCCGGCGTTAACCGGCATGATAGGTTTCTGGGCTACGCTCTCCCTCAACATTCCGGATTTTTCGCGTTACGCGCATTCGCAACGTGACCAGGTCGTGGGCCAGGCGCTCGGTCTCCCGCTAACGATGGCCCTCTATGCATTCATCGGCGTCGCGGTCACGTCCGCAACAACGATCATTTACGGTTCACCGATTTGGGACCCGGTCGATGTGCTTACGCGCTTCACAAACCCGATCGTCCTCGTCGTCGCGATGCTGGCGCTCTGCATCGCAACGTTAGCGACGAACATCGCGGCAAACGTCGTCAGCCCGGCTAACGATTTCTCGCATCTTGCGCCGCATAAGATTTCGTTCCGAGTCGGCGGTCTGATGACTGGCGTGATCGGTGTGTTGATGATGCCGTGGAAATTAGTCGCCGACCCGAGCGGCTACATCTTCACCTGGCTAGTCGGCTACAGCGCGCTGCTCGGCCCGATCGGCGGAATCATGATCGCCGATTACTTCGTCGTCAGGCGGAAGCAGCTCGATGTGAAAGCGCTTTATCAGGCGCGCGGGCAATATGCCTTCACTCGCGGATTCAGCATGGTAGCGATTGTTGCACTCGTGATTGCCATCGTGCCAAACCTGCCGGGTTTCCTGGTAACGGTGAAGCTCATTGATGCTGGGAGCGTGCCGCTGTTCTTCGTCCGCCTGTACGATTACGCGTGGTTCGTCGGCTTTGCCCTCGCGTTCGGCGTATACATTGCACTGCGCGCGTTGTCATCCCGAGCGCCAGCGAGGGACCTCACAAGTCCGGCACCGACATAGCGGCTGCCGACGCACAGAGTAGCTTGCGAGGTTCTTCACTTCGCTCAGAATGACCGCAGCATGACAACGCCTCAGCTTCCACCATTCGATTTCCAGCCGCACAAATACGACGGACCTTCAGCCGACGAGGTCGCCCGGTTGCGGAAGGCGTTTCTGAATCCCGGGATTTTTCTCTACTACAAGAAACCGATCATGCTCGTGCAGGGACGCGCGCAGTATGTCTGGGATGATCGCGGGAAGCGTTATCTCGATGCGCTTGGAGGAATCGTCACGATCAGCGTCGGTCATTGTCATCCGCACGTCGTCGCGGCAGCTAATCAGCAGAACGAAATTCTCCAGCATTCCACGACGATTTACCTGCATCCGAACATCGCGACCTACGCCGAGAAGCTGGCGTCGAAGATGCCGGGCAACCTCAAGGTTTGTTATTTCGTAAACTCAGGATCGGAGGCGAATGATCTCGCGCTGATGATGGCGCGCGCTTACACCGGCAACTACGACCTGATTGCGTTGCGCAATGCCTATCACGGCGGCAACGCCGCGACCATGGGACTGACCGCGCATAGCACCTGGAAGTTTAATGTGCCGCACAGCTTCGGCATTCATCATGCGATCACAGCCGATCCGTATCGCGGATTGTTTGGCCGAGACGATCCCGATGCGGGGAAAAAATACGCGGCTGATGTTAAGGAGCTGATCCAGTTTGGAACTTCAGGTCAGATTGCGGGGTTTATCGCGGAATCGATCCAGGGCGTCGGTGGCTACATCGTTTTTCCCGACGGTTATTTGAAGAATGTCTACGAACATGTGCGCGCAGCCGGCGGCGTTTGCATCGCTGATGAGGTGCAGACCGGCTTTGGACGAACAGGCACGCATTTCTGGGGCTTCGAAACGCAAGGCGTGATTCCTGACATCGTGACGATGGCGAAAGGGATCGGCAACGGCTGCCCGCTTGCCGCAGTGGTGACGACGCCCGAGATCGCCGCGACAGTCGCGAATCGCACGCACTTCAACACCTTCGGCGGAAATCCCGTCGTCTGCGCGCAAGGCCAGGCCGTGCTGGAAGTAATCGAGCGCGAGAAGTTGCAGGAAAATTCACTGAAACTCGGTCAGCGCATTCTCGATGGGCTTGGGAAGCTGAAAGAACGACACAACATCGTCGGCGACGTGCGCGGCAAAGGATTGATGCTCGGTATCGAGCTGGTCAAAGACCGCGCCACGAAGGAGCCGGCTAAAGCGGAGTGCGCACAGGTCGTCGAGTCGGCGCGCGAGATGGGCTTGCTGCTCGGTAAAGGCGGGCTGTGGGGCCAGACAATCCGGTTCGCGCCGCCGATGTGCATCAACGAAGCGGACGCGGATTTCGTGGTCGACGTCCTCGATCGCTCCCTCGCCGGGTTGTAGTTAGAGCATCCGGATTTCCTGCGCGCGGATCACGAGCATATCCTGGCGAAAACGCCGTTCGAGTTCGCGTTTGTAATCGCTCCACCAATCGCAGTCGAGTTTCTCCGACATCACCTCGAACACCACGATATCTTCCTGGCTCGCTTCGCTCCCATTCGGTTTCCACAATCCGAGAGCCGGTGCACGTGTGTAAGCGGTGATGCCGCCGAAGTGGTTCGTCAGCTCGGAACGCACCGCGGTGTATTCCTCCTGCGGAAACGCCTTCCGCTCGTTGTCATGAAGCGGGATGAGGAGTTGAATCAAATACACATTACGCTCCGATCACTTTGCCTGAGACTTCGCCAAAACCGACGCGATAGCCATCACCTTCGCACCAACCCGTAATCGCGAGGCGATCACCATCTTCGAGCCATTTGCGTGTTTCGCCATTCGGTAAGTTCAGCGGGTTAGCCCCGCGCCAGGTCAGCTCGAGCATGCAGCCTCGAGATTCCTCGGTCGGGCCGCTGATCGTGCCGCTGGCCAGCAGATCACCCGATTGCAGGTTGCACCCGCCCACCGTGTGATGCGCGAGTTGCTGCGCAATACTCCAGTAGAGATTCTGGAAATTCGAACGCGTAATCGTGTGCGGCGAGTTCATTGTCGGGGTCTGCAGCCTTGCTTCTAGACGGATATCGAAGGTGAAGTCTTCAACGCGTCGCAAATAATCCAGCGGCGCCGGGTCCTGCGGAGGCAGCGGCCGGCGAAACGGCGCCAGGGCATCGAGGGTTACGACCCAGGGCGAGATGCTGGTGCAGAAATTCTTGGCCAGGAACGGGCCAAGCGGCTGGTATTCCCACGCCTGGATATCGCGCGCGCTCCAATCGTTCATGAGCACGATGCCAAAGACGTGTTCTTCCGCGCGTTCGATTGGGATCGGTTGGCCTAACGAATTGCCGGTGCCGATGAGAAACGCTGTTTCCAGTTCGAAATCGAAGCTGCGGCTCGAACCAAAAACCGGCGAAGCTGCATCGGCTGGCTTGATCTGGCCTTTGGGCCGGCGCACTTCGGCGCCGCTGACAACGATCGAACTGGCACGGCCATGATATGCAACGGGCAGCCATTTCCAGTTCGGCATAAGCGCGTTCTCCGCGCCGCGCAGCATGGTGCCGACATTGTGTGCGTGGTGATACGACGAATAAAAATCGGTGTAGTCGCCGATCCGCGCCGGCAGTTGCATTTCAACATCGGCCTGCCGGTGGAAGGCGCGTCCGCGGAGTTCGGCATTGTCGCGCAGCGACGGATTATCTGCCGCCAGCAGCTGCTGACATATCGTTCGCGTGCGTTGCCACGCGGGACGACCGAGTTCCAGAAAGCGGTTCAGCGCGTCGGCCGAAAAAACTTGTTCATCCGTTCCGAAATGACCGGCCTCCTCAAGAACGGAAAGATCGAGGATTTGGTCGCCGATCGCGATGCCAACACGCGCGCTGGCGCCGCGCGGCTTAAAAACGCCGAACGGCAGATTCTCGCGCGGAAAATGGGAATCCGGCGCGACCTCTATGAACGAGCGGAGCGGCATGGCGGCAGACATTGTAGGGCGTTTCTGTAAAACGCCAACAGGCTGTCTGAGAGACGCCTAGAGAAGATTCAAGGCTCGCAGGTCCTCACGCGGCTCGTCGAAACTGCAGCTACCGAATGACGTAATCAGCCGCCGTGCGGCAATGATTTGCTCGGTCACGATTTCGGCGTCGCGCCATCTCATCGATTGATCGCTGAAACTGAAAGAGGCTGGATCTTCGTCCGCCAACATCTCCTGCGTTTCGTTTTCTCCCCAGCGGTTTTCCACGGCGAAGACGCCGGCACCCAACACGTTGAGGAAACCGTGCATCTTTGTTTTCACACTCTCGTGAAACAACCGAACCGGATGGTGCAATCCGGCGGTGAATTTGATCGGCACACGAAACCTTGCCGCGCAGACGAGCGCGTGGGCGACTTTCGATAGATCGGGAAATGCATCCGCGGTTACCCCACCTGTGCGCAGTTTGAAGCCGAGCGGTTGCGAAGAACGACTCGAGTTGTGATTTGCGAGCGTCGCAATCGCGCGCTCGGCCTCGTCAGCGGCCGCTTCCCAAAACGTTTGCAGATCGAGCGGCGCGATCGCTGAAGAAATTGTGACGAAAAGATTTCGATCGAAGCCTGTCGGCAGCGCAGTCTCAAGTTGTGTGATCTGTACCCTCCCGGCCTGAGTTTGCTGCCAGCGCGTGATCGTTTCTGCATGCGCGGCGATTGCATTCACGAAATCATCG
>JBJMWW010000130.1:0-37946 GCA_045809945.1 Chthoniobacterales bacterium | reverse complement strand
GTCAGGTCGTAAGCTTCCTTCGAAATCGAGGCGACGCTGACGTGCTGCGCATCGTCGTAAACGAGCTTCTCGTAAATTTCGTCACTCAGGATGTAGATGTCTTCTTCGGCGGCGACTTCCACGATCGCGGCGAGCTCGTCCCGCGTATAAACCGCGCCGGTCGGATTGTTCGGCGTGTTCAGGATGAGCATCTTGGTGCGCGGCGTCATCGCATTTTCAAAATCTTCCGCGCGCATTTTCCAGGAGTTGCGCTCGGTCGTCGGCACTACCACCGGTTCGGCGCCGGCGAGCCGCACCATGTCGGGATAGCTGACCCAATACGGCGACGGGATGAGCACTTCATCGCCCGGCTGACAGGTCGCGAGAATCGCGTTGTAGCACGCCTGCTTCGCGCCGCTGCTCACAATCACCTGGCTCGAGCGATAACTCAGACCGTTATCGGCCTGAAATTTCTCAGCGATCGCCTGCCGCAGTTCGGGAATGCCGGCGCTCGGTGTGTATTTTGTAAAACCCGCCTGGAGCGCTTCGATGGCCGCGTTCTTGATGTGATCGGGCGTATCGAAATCAGGCTCGCCCGCGCCGAATCCGCATACGTCAAGCCCTTCGGCTTTCATCGCTTTCGCTTTCGCGTCGATCGCGAGGGTCAGGGAAGGGGAGAGTTGGGCAGCGCGTGAGGAGATATCCATTGTTGTTGTCATCGGAAGCTATTGGCGGCGGTAAAAGTTTTCAATCAGCGGTTTAAAATTGTCTTCGTCGACGCGGACGATCTTCATCTCGCGCGCGGCGTTCTCGGCGGAATCGGAAGCGTGCGCCGCATTGACCATAATGTTCTGGCCGAATTCCTTTCGAATCGAACCCGGCGCCGCCTTGCTCGGATCGGTCGGGCCGAGAACATCACGAATTTTCGCGACGGCATTCTCGCCCTGGTAGACGAGCGCAACGATTTTTTCACTGCCGGGTTCCTCGCGTTTATCAGCCGCGATTTCGCTCGGCCGTCCGCCGGACATAAACGCGACGATGTCTTCCCACGCGTTTCGTCCTTTCTGCTGCCCGAGCTTCTCTTCCAATACCTGGAGGACCGGCCCGTAAAATTCCTCGGCCTGCGCCACACTCATCCGATGGACTTTGAATCCGACGATGTAGAGACCAGTGCGGGAGAAAACTTCGACGACCGCACCGGGCCGCGTGTTCGGGAACTTGAAGTTGTCCGGCTTGATCAGGACGAGCGATTTCTCGACCTTCGCACCCGAAGGAAAACTGACCGCGCGATCGAGAATGCCGCCATCGCGATCCGAGAACTCGGCCCACAATTTCAGATCGGCCTCGACTCGCTTCGGATCGAAAGCTGCGAGCACGCCCGGCTCGAAATAAGTCACTTTGCCCGATTCATCCGTGATGTAGTCGCCGAATGTATCGCGCACGGTTTCACCGCTCGTTTGCTCATGTGTGATATGGCCGACCACGCGGTGAGTTCTCTCGATCGCGTCCGGGCCCTGAAAGACGAGCATCAACACACGTGCGCGCTGGCCGTCGCGACTGGCGATAAAATTGCGCTGGGCATATTCGCGGATCAGCTCCTGCGTTGCGCGATGTGCCGGATCGGTTTCGGTCACGATTCCGTCAGCGTAACGCCGCACCAGCTCCTCACTCGGTGCAAACATTCGGCCGGCCACGAGATCGAGGCCGGTGCGCGAGATCAGGCGGGAAATAATCGCGCCGGTCCGCGATTTGCGCATCGAGTACGGCGTCACAATGACGTAGGAAAGTTCTTCGGACTGCATTTGTGGGATGGTTACCTACTTGTGACAGCAGCGGCCTTCAACCGGCTTTATATCGTCCAAGCCGTCATGCTGAGCTTGCCGAAGCATCTCTAGCAGCCTGCTGTGCTCTGTTAACGAGAACTCCTCTAGCGATCCTTCGACAGGCTCAGGATGACAGCTTTACCCGGAGCAGAGCATCGCAATCCATTTTCCGCGGCGGCGAACTTTGATTACGCGAAAACCGTTGGCGCGCAGCGCACGAACAACGTCGCGTTCCTGAATGCGCAGGATGCCGGAGAGAATCAGCCGCGCGTTTTCTTTCAGGACCTGGCGCCATTTGGGAAGCGCTTCTATTAACAGTTCGCTGAACAGATTCGCCGTCAGGACATCAAATCGCTCAGAAGCCGGCGAACGGCGTGCATCGCCGAGGACAAATTGAACGCCGCGGATGCGGTTGCGACGCGCGTTCTCGCGCGCGGTGCGAATCGCGATCGGGTCGTTGTCGATTGCAACGACTCGCTTCGCGCCCAGCAGGTGCGCTGCGAGCGCGAGAATTCCCGACCCGGTGCCGAGATCGACTGCGGAGTCTCCGGCGCGCAGCACCTCTTTTAACATCGTCAGCGACATGGCGGTCGTTGCGTGCTCGCCGGTTCCAAATGCTGCGCCGGCCGGAATGATGAGCTCTCGTCGGTTGATTCGGAGCGGCTTCGCTTTCTGCTGACGCGCGAAACGCGTTAGCCAGTCGCGTGGAAGCTTGCGCGCGTCGCCGCCAAACTCTTTCAGCTCCTTCGGCGACTCGCACGTAATCTCGATCTGAAGCGTTTTTCGATTGGGCTGCTCGATGATCGCGACGCATGGACCGAAACGGTCGCGTAACGTGCTCTCATGCGCGGCCCACCAGGCCGGAGTTGCTCGCCGTCGCCACAAATACATTTGCACGTATGGTGAAGCGATGACGCACGAGCTAACAACTGCGGATCGCGAGAATTTCTGGCCGGCACTCCCATTCCCCGAGTGGCGCGAGACTGCGATGACGCTGCGGCTCTGGACGCAGATCGTTGGCAAGATTCGGCTGAAGCTTACGCCATGGATGAACCATTCGTGGCACGTCGTGCTCTACGTCAGTTCGCGCGGGCTGACGACGTCGCCAATTCCGCACGGCCTCGACACCTTCGAGATCGAATTCGATTTTCTCGACCACGAGCTGCGAATCGTGAAGTCAGATGGAAAACGGCGGACACTTCCGCTGCGTGCTCAATCGGTCGCGGCATTCTATCGCGCGGTCCTGACGGCGCTCGACGAGCTTGATCTCAGCGTGGCGATCGATCGAACCCCTAACGAACTAGTCGACGTCATCCCGTTTGATCAGGATGAGACGCATCACGCCTACGACGCCGATTACGCGAACCGCTTCTGGCGCGTGCTGGTGCAGGCCGATCGCGTTTTCAAAATCTTCCGCGCGCGGTTTTGCGGCAAATGCAGCCCGGTGCATTTCTTCTGGGGCAGCTTCGATCTCGCGGTGACGCGCTTCTCCGGCCGCAGTGCGCCGACACATCCGGGCGGCATTCCGCATCTGCCCGACACTGTCACGCGCGAAGCCTACGCTCAGGAGGTGAGCAGCCTTGGCTTCTGGCCGGGCGACGAACGTTTTCCGCAGCCGGCGTTCTATTCATATGCTTATCCTGAGCCGCAGGGTCTCGGCGAAGAAACCGTTCAACCGGCAGAAGCGTTCTACTCGAAAGACGTCCACGAATTCATCCTGCCCTACGAAGCGGTGCGGAGCGCTCACTCGCCCGACGACGCCATTCTCAGTTTCGCTCAGAGTGTTTACGATCGCGTCGCAACACTCGGTCAATGGGATCGCGCGGCGCTGGAAGAAGCGAGTCTGCATCCGCCGGTGCCGGTTCGGTGAGAAGAGCGGCGCTCATGTGCGCGGTCATCCCGAACGGAGTGAGGGACCTCGCATCGGCTGCGCGGCGTGACCGAAAGGCTGAGCGCA
Organism: Chthoniobacterales bacterium; assembly: GCA_045809945.1. Lineage (GTDB taxonomy): Bacteria > Verrucomicrobiota > Verrucomicrobiia > Chthoniobacterales > UBA10450 > CADDYX01. The sequence goes on along the minus strand of JBJMWW010000130.1, from coordinate 34,187 downwards.
TCCTGCGGTGCACGCTCGCTCTCGCGCGGCAGCGGTTCCTCCGACTGCGAGGTCCCTCGCGTTGCTCGGGATGACGAATGACGAGCGACTTCGTCCACCGCTTCGAGCGCGGCCAATCTTCGCGCACGCTCCTGCTGCTCCATGGCACCGGTGGCACTGAGGATGACATGGTGCCGCTCGGCCGGCGGATCGATCAGAAGGCCGCGCTCCTCAGCCCGCGCGGCAAAGTCTTGGAAAACGGTGCGCCACGTTTCTTCCGCCGCTTGGCGGAAGGCGTGTTCGACGAAGAGGACGTCAAGCGGCGGGCAGACGAGCTTGCGCAGTTCGTCGATCACGCGGCGGTTGAGTACGGAATCGATCTGAATGAGCTTGTCGCGATTGGGTATTCAAACGGCGCGAACATCGCCGCTGCGATGTTGCTTCTTGGTCTGGCGAAATTCCGCGCGGCAATTCTGTTGCGCGCCATGCCTCCGCTGAGCTCGAACGACGTTCCGCAACTTGCCGGCTATCGCGTGCTGATCAGCGTTGGAAGCACCGATCAGATCGTTCCCGCATCAGAAGGTCAGCGACTGGGCGATATGCTTCGTGAAGCCGGCGCCGCCGTGACGATCGAAACGCAAGCGGCCGGTCACCGACTCGTGCTCAACGACGTTACGGTGGCGCAGCGCTGGGTCGCGCTGCTGTAGGGGAAGCTGCCAGCTTCCCGGCTTGAAGGCGGTGCGGCGACGGGAAGCTAACAGCTTCACCTGCAGAGTCGCTCGCCCTCGATGTAAGTTCCCGGCGTAGGTTTTTCGCCTACAACGCAAGTCGCCGGTCTGCCGATTGTTACGCGGCGGACCACCTTGCATGCTGACAGCACTTACCGATGAAAAAGGTGCTCTTCAGCGAAGACAAACTGGACCTGCTGAGAAAGGGTGATCGCGATTTCAACTGGGAATCACTCGACAGCAAACGCTGCTGCGTTTTATGCGAGCGGACGTTCACCGGCCGGCAGGTGATTGTTACAAAGACCCGCGGCGGCAAAACGGTGTTGCACTGTCCGACCTCCGGTTGCGCCGGTACTCCGCGCGAATGGGTTCATCCCGGTAACCCGCTGATTTCCGACGAAGCATGGGCCGACTGGTCCCGTCTGCTCTCAAACGCAAAACCCGCAACGCTCTAAACCATGATTGCACCAACAATTGACCTGACTGACCTGACCTCCGGAGTTGGCGAAGAGACCGACGAAGTTTTGATGGACGCTGTACGGCGTCGTCAGCATTCGGCACTGACGGCGCTGTATCGGCGGCACGGCGCGAAATTGAAAGGCGTGATCTTTCGCGTCCTCCAGGACGAGACTGAAGCCGACGATGTTTTGCAGGAAAGCCTGCTTCAGGTCTGGCGGGAAGCGGCGCATTACTCGGCGAAGCTCGGCAAACCTCTTGGCTGGATCATCACCATTGCGCGGCGGCGTGCGATCGACCGAGCGCGTCGCCGCCAGGCTTATGCGCGGGCGAGGGACCGGTTCGAGGATTACGTCGCCCATGAGCCTCGTTCCTGGCTGCGAGATCGGGCCGACTCGGACATGTCGTCGCCCGATCTGCGCCATTTTCTCGAGAAGGAAATCAGACGCCTGCCCGATTATCAGCGAGAGGCGATCGAGCTTTCGTTCTTCGCCGGGCTGAGCCATCGCGAGATCGCGGCAAAGACGAAGACACCGCTCGGCACGATCAAAACGCGTCTCGAGCTCGGGCTACGTAAGCTGACGAACGGCGTTCGCCCGTACCGCAGCAAGATTTGACTTGTAGCCGCGGTCGCCGGCCGCGGCTGATCGAACTTGACCAAACACCGCGGCCAGCGACCGCGGCTACAGCTACACCTGCTGGCGCACCCAATCCTGCGCGAGTCGCGCGACGGCGCGCGCGTTCCCCAGATTGAGCTTTTCTTTAATTCGTGCGCGGTGCGCTTCAACTGTCTTCGGACTGATATGCAGCCGGTCGGCAATTTCGCGCACCTCCTCGCCTTGGCCGATCATCTGGAAAATCTCCAGCTCGCGATCACTTAGCTTGTCGATCGGCGAACTCGTGTCCGCTCCGCCGTGCAGATGCGCGAAGACCATCCGCTTGGACATGTTTTCGCTGATGAAAATTTCGCCGCGCAAGACCGTCCGGACCGCGTTGATGAAATTGTCGAGCGCTTCGCGTTTCATCACGTAACCGCGGGCACCGGCGCGCAATGCGCGCTCGGCAAACAGTGTCTCGTCATGCATCGAGAGCACGAGCACCGGCAGCTTCGGCTTCTCTGCGCGGATGTTTTTCGTCAGCTCGATTCCGTTGGTGCTGCCTTCCAGGCCGATGTCGACCACTGCGAGATCGAGTTTGTGTTTTCGAATTGCGCCGAGCGCCTGGTTGTTGTTCGCCGCCTCGGCCCGCACCTCCAGGTCGGGTTCGTCGTTCAACAGTTGCACCACGCCTTTGCGGAAAAGGGGATGATCGTCGACCACGAGCACACTCTTCTTTGGGCCACTGACTTGCGGCTCAGCATTTTTCCCATTCGACTTCATTCGGTGCGGGTGCGGCATCGCGCCTCAGTTATATATCGCGCGCCAACCGGCAAACATGTCGTATCGAAATTCGCGCTACTTCTTCACCGGCACGCGACAGATCACTTTTGTGCCCTTCGGTCGGCGCGGCTCGATCGTTAACGTGCCTCCGGAGACGCTCGCCCGGTAGTGCATCATCTGAACGCCGAGGCCGCCTTTCTTCGCGCGGCGGTTGCCTTTGCCGTCGTCGGAAATGGCGAGAGTGATCTCGTTCTTCTCCCGCTCGATACAGATCACGATCTCAGTTGGGTGCGCGTGCTTGAGCGCGTTGAGCACAGCTTCCTGCGCGATCCGATACAAGTTTACCGCCACCTGCGGATCGTCCACCCGTAACGCGCGCGGACAATCGCATCGGCAGGTCACCTTTTCGTTCGTGCGGCTTGCCAGCTCGCGCAACGCGGAGACGAGTCCGCCAGTTCCAAGCTCGGGCGGATGCAATCCTCGCGCGAGGTCGCGCGCCAGTCCGGCGTTCGCGTTTACCGTCTCGGCTGCCTCGCGCATCGATTCGGCCGCTTCCGGATCGTTCTTCCCCACCGTCTTTGCGTGCGATTTCAACAGGAACGCCGTCGCCGTCAGTTCCTGGCAAAGGCTGTCGTGCAGGTCCTGGCTGATCCGCGCGCGTTCCCGTTCCGTCACTTCCAGAATCTCGCGTTCGAGGGACTGGCGCCGCTGCATTTCCTGCTCGAGCGTTTCGTTCATCGCCTGCAGCTCGCGCGTGCGATGCTGCACGCGCTGCTCGAGTTCATCACGGCCCTGGCGCAGTTGCTCCTGTAAATGATGCTGCTCGGTCGCGTCGCGCGCGATCTTGGCGAAGCCGCGCAGCGTGCCATCCCTGCGATCGATCCGCCGCATCACGCCATCGACCCACAGACGTGCTCCACCTTTGCGCAGATGCCAGCGCTGATCGGGCGCGCGGCCCTGCTCCATTGCGATGCGGATTTCCTCTTCCGGTCTGCCTTGCGCCTTGTCTTCCGGAGTAAAGATAAGCCCACCGTTCTGGCCAACCGCCTCCCGTGAGCTCCAGCCGAAGACCTTTTCCGCGCCGGCGCTCCAATAGGTGATGACCTTGTCAGGATCGAGCAGGAACATCGCGTAATCGGGCGTGCCTTCGACGAGCAACTGGAAGCGTTCCTCGCTTTCGCGCGACGCTGCTTGCGCGCGCTTGAGCTCATCGATATCCGTCGCCGAGCCGAACCAGCTGAGAACTTTGCCATCCGCGCCGCGCAGCGGCACGTTACGCCCGATGAACCAGCGATATCCTCCGTCCGCTCCGCGCAGCCGGTATTCGGAATCGAAGACCTCGCCTTTCGCGAGCGCCTTTTGCCAGCGCTCTACCGAAGCCGGCGCGTCGTCCGCGTGCACGATCGCCTGCCATCCCGGGCCGACCGACTCCTCGTAGCTCAGTCCGCTGTATTCGTACCAGCGCCGGTTGAAGTAATTCGCCGTGCCTTCGGCGTCGTTCGTCCAGATCACCTGCGGCACGTTGTCGGCCACCGTGCGAAAACCCTCTTCGCTTTGGCGCAGCGCCTGCTCGATTTGCTTCTTGTCCGAGATGTCGATGACGAACTCGACGCCTTCCTCGCCGTTCAGCCGCGTCGCCGCGAACAGCGCCCAGAACCGCGAGCCGTCTTTGCGGATGAACTGTTTCTCGTAGGGCGTAGTGTCGCCTCGGGCGATGAACTCTTCCACCGCCCGGCGCGATTGCGGCATGAACTCTTCCGGCGTCATCTCGTCCCAGCGCAGCCGGCCGCTCTCCATCTCCGCCCGCGTATAGCCGCTCATCCGCAGAAACGCGGCGTTCGCGTTCGTGATCTTGCCATCTGCGGTGAAGTAAATGATGCCGACGGTTTGGATCTGCAACGCGCGGCGCATCCGCTCTTCGCTCAGCCGCAATTCCTCTTCCGCTTTCTTGCGTCCTGTGATGTCGATGAACGTCGCGACCACGCCGGCGATCCGGTCTTCGCTCGTCCGATACGGCGCGATCCGCGTCAGAAACCATTGCTCGCCTTCGCCCACCCGCACCTCGCGCTCCAGCGTCTGCAGATCGCGCAGGACCATCTCAGCATCCGTGATGAAGCCGTCGTATTTGATTGCGCTCGTAATGTCAGAGAGCGGCCGCCCCATATCCGACGGAATCAGATTGAAGATCTTCTGTGCGCTCGGCGTGAAGCGATGGATGCGCAGTTGCCGGTCGAGGAAAATGGTCCCGACGTCCGTCGACGCCATCAGGTTATTGAGGTCGGCATTCGTGTTGCTCAACTCCTCCACGTTCGCCTTCAGCTCGTAATTGACCGTGGTCAGCTCTTCGTTGACCGACTGCAATTCCTCCTTGCTCGTCTCCAGCTCTTCTGTGGCGGAACGCATCTCCTCGTTCATCGCCTGCAGCTCTTCGTTGGAAGCTTTCAGCTCTTCGTTCGACGCCTCGTACTGCTCGACCGTGTTGGCGAGCTGCTCTTTCAGGAACTGGATCTCGTCATCCGCTTCGCGGCTAACGCCAGCGTCCGGGGACGTTGGTGCAGGTGCGGCTGCGTCGCGCGTCGCGGTTTGTTTCTCGAAGAGCACGAGATAAAAGCCCGCGGCTTCGTCGCCCGCTTGCATCGGGCGAACTTCCAGCGTGATCAGCTCCGATGTTCCATCACCCACCTCGACGCTAACCGGCGCGGCCTTGAAGCTTTGTTTCTGTTGCGCGGCCCGGAACAGCGCCGTGCGCATCTCGATCTGGAGCGCGGGCAACACCACCTTGGAAATGTTCGCGGTCGGTTCGCCGGCCACGAACTGGAGATAACGCCCCGCGCCTTCGGAGAGGTGCACGATGTCGTGCGTTTCGTTTACGACCACGGACGGCGGACCGTACTCCTCGAGCAAACGCATGTGCAGCTCGCCGAAGAGCACCTCGCGGCGCGTGTGCCCCGCCGCGCTTCCCGCGCTTCCCGCGCTTCCCGCGCTTCCCGCGCTTCCCGCGCTTCCCGCGCTTCCCGCGCCTAACGCTACATCATGCGTCAATGCAGGGAGCGGACGCGATCGCCAGCCATTCGGCCGGCGCGCGCGCACTTCGATCGCGCGCATCGGCACAGTCGGTATTTTCCAGGTCGGTCGTGGCGTTGAGCGCCGCACAAAAATGCGATGCTTCGGATCGACCGCGGAGAAGAGCCCTTGCGCCTGGCTGTGGTTCTCTGCGCCGCCGAGGAAGAGCAAGCCGCCGGAGCGCAGGGCAAAATGGAAGATGTCGAAGACCTGCCGTTGCGCTTCGGCGTTCAGGTAAATGAGCAGATTGCGGCAGGAGACCAGGTCGCAGCGCGAGAACGGCGCGTCGGCCAGGAGATTGTGCGCCGCGAAAAGGACCTTCTCGCGGATTTCCTTGCGCACGCGGTAGCGGCCGTGATCGCGCACGAAAAACGCACGCAGCCGTTCCGGCGAAACGTCCGCCTCGATCATCGATGGATACAGTCCGTCACGCGCATCGGCGATTGCTTCCTCATCCACATCGCTCGCGAAGACCTGGACGTTCGGCGGCGTATCGAAGCGCTGCGCATATTCGCATAACAGCATCGCGATCGAGTACGCTTCCTCGCCCGTCGCGCAGCCCGCCACCCAGACGCGAATTTCGTCATCCTTTTTCTTGCCCGCGAAGAGCTGCGGGACATGCGCTTCGATCGCAGCAAACGCTTCGTGGTCGCGAAAGAAATGCGTCACGCCGATGAGCAAATCCTGGAGGAGCGCGCGCGCTTCCGACGGATGCGTGCGCAGGAAACCAAGATACTGCGGAATCGTCTCTAGCGAGTTCACCTGCAGCCGCCGCGCGATGCGGCGCAGCACGGTGGCGCGTTTGTAGTGTTGGAAATCGTGGCCGGTTTGCGCGCGCACGTCGGCCAGCACTTTGACGATCGCTTCCTCGTCCTCGCTCGAATGCGTCTCGTCGGAAACCGTTTCGCCGCCCGGCGCTTCCTGCTCTTTCGCGTCCGGCTCCGCGTCTAAAATCTCCGGCGGCAAACGCATCCGGTTTTCGTTCTCGACGAATTCGAGGAGCTTGCCGGACATCTCCGCGACGGGCAGTACCCAGTCGACCATCCCGGTGCTGATCGCCGTTGCCGGCATGCTGTCGTACTCCGCTTCGTTCGGGTCCTGCACGATCGTGAGCCCGCCTTGTGCGCGGATGTGCTTCAATCCGATCACGCCATCGGAATCTGTCCCGGACATGATGACGCAGACCGACCGCTGCCCGTAGGCCATCGCCAGGGTGCGGAAGAAAAGATCGATCGTGACGCGGCGCCCGATCGCGTTCTGCGGCGGCACCAGATGCAGCGTGCTATCGACGAACGTCATCTGATGGTTCGGTGGAATGACGTAGACGTTGTTCGGCCGCACCTTTACCGGCTCCACGACCTGTGTCACCGGCATCGAGGTCTTCTGCTGGATGACGTTCGCGAGCTGGCTCTCGAATTCGGGCGAAAGATGCATCACGACCACGAACGCCAGATCTGTGTCCGGCTTGATGTCCGTGAAGAACTGCTGGAGCGGCGCAATCCCGCCAGCCGACGCGCCAATCCCGATTACCGCCGCCGGCTCGTTCGGATCGCGCCGCTTCTCCGCGCCGTTGCGCGCGTTGTCCGACGTCTCATCGGTCGCAGCCGGATCGACGATCAACTCGGAAGACGTTTCGGGCATATCACGCGGCCGTGGCAACGCCGCGCAACCATACTACCGGCACTGCCTCCGATTTCCTAATAAGAAACGCTCCACAAGCGTGCCGTGCGCAGCCACGGCCCAGAATTACCAAGGCGTGCGGCGAACCTTTCCGCCGCGCCGTGTATTCGGCGGCCTCAGCGCGCGCAGATATTGGCGGTCGAAATCGCGCAGCGCCGCTGCCACGGTGCTGCCTATCCCGGCGATTCCGTCCTGGATGGTGTAGCCGAGCAACGCGACCACACTCCGCCCGCGCAAAATCAGCTTCGGCTTGCGCACTGCCGCCGGACTGCGCGGATGCTCGGAACAGTAGCGCGTCATCTCTTCGCCAGCCGTGTGCGCCGCGGCCGATGTGTCTTTGCTCATCGTTAACATTCCCTTGTCTCCCGCCAAGAAAACGCCGCCGCCGCTCCGGCTGCGCGTTGCAAAAACTACGATGTGCACTCCAGCGCGACGCTGCGACCTGTAGCAATGCGTCGCGTCCTTAGCTCAGCGCCGGCAAGCGTACCGTGAAGTGGACCAATGTGGGAGCGGCCTCAGCGCCGCGAACCGCTCGGATCGCTTCCCCACCTTGCAGGTTGTCGTTCACCGCCTGCAGGACGATCGCACCTGCTGTCCCGGATCATGCCGGTAATGCTGCCCGTCGGACTCAACCGAGCGCGCGACCAGTTACCGCGGAGTTGCTCGATGCGGGCGCCGCCGAGGAAGCTTTCCTCGCAGTCAGCGTCGCGACCGAGTCGCAGCCTTTGCTTTACGGTTACGCGGCTTTGCCGGCGAAGAGCCGTCGCGCCTGGCACGAACGAGCGACCGCAGTGGGAAAGAGCATCTGACGGAAGTGCCGCGACCCGCCTCACTCCTGATCTCGAGAGCACCTCCGATCGCCGCCGCGCGATACCGCATGTTCTGAAATCCCATTCCGCCAGACGCTTTGCCCTCGGCGAGACCTTTGCCGTCATCGCTGATCGAAAGAGAGATTGTTCGCGCCGGCTTTGCTCGCACCTCGATGCGAATTTTACGTGCGCCCGCATGGCGAATCGCGTTACCGACCGCCTCCTCCGCGATCCGGTAAACGTGCAATGCAACTGAAGGCGCGATGTCGAGCCTCGCCGACTGCGGCCATTTAAACGCGACCTCTGTCGGGACTCGGTCGGCCAGCTCGGCGAGGGCGGCCGGCAAGCCTTCTGTGGTCAAAGTGACCGGGTGCAGGCCACGGGAGAGATTGCGAGCTACGGCGACTGCATCGTTTAGCAAATTCGCGATATCGTGCAGTTTCGTTCCATCTGCTCGACTGACCACCTGCTTGCCGACCGCGCCTAGCATCACCGCGATGCCGGCGAGGCGCTGGGATAGATCGTCGTGCAGGTCCCGCCCGAGGCGTTCGCGCTCTTCCTCGACGGCGGTGAGCAGCTGCGCTTCCAATCTGCGGCGGTGCTCGATTTCCATCTGAACCGTGGCCAGCGCTTTCGCCAGCTCGAGCGCAATCGTCTGGGTGCCGGGACCCGAAACGGCGTCAAGACGGCGCGTGACTTTGGCGAAACCGAGGAGACGCCCGTCGCTGTTGAGGAGCGAACTCGCGGTATCGTGCACCCGGATCTCCCGGCCGTCTTTGCAGCGGTTAGAGTGTTCGATCATGCTTTCGCCCGAGCGCTTTGCCGTGGCGAGTTCCGTCTTAAAAACGCCGGCCGCGCGGTCAGCGGCGTTAAACACCATCGCTCCGGAGCGGCCGACAATTTCCTCCCGATTATAGCCGAGCAGTTCGTGGATTCCGCGATTCCAGGTGAGGATGATGCCGTCAGGATCGAGCATGAAGATCGCGTACTGGCGGACGCCTTCGACGAGGATGCGATAGCGCTCCTCGCTCTCAGCCAGCGCCGCCACCACCCTGCGATAGGGCGATTTGAGTGCGGAAACCTCAGGCATGGGCGAGCCCCGGACGCGACCGGAGACTACTTCGGGGAACGATTGCCCGCGCAACTCTGGATGGGTAAAAATGCCGACGCTCGCCCGCCGCGGCAACGCGCGACACTACGCCCTGCGATGCTGCGCAAAATGGCGAAGGTCCAATTCCCGCGCTGCCTGCGATTGCCGGTGGAATTCGAAATGATGCGAACCGCTCGGAACCGAGAGGCAACATGATGGCGGCGGCTCCTGGGCGGCTGCTGGTCGGCATGATCGTTACGATGATCGCGGTGCAGAGTCCGGCGCGCGCTGCGATTCCGGCCGATCCGGAAAGGACGCTCGAGCATGTGCAGGGCGGGCGATTGCGTGTAGGGATCGTCGAGAACCCCCCGTGGGTGGTGCGAAGTGACGGCGCGCCCGCAGGCATCGAGGGCGAGCTCGTGCAGCAACTGGCGAAGGAGCTCGGCGCGACGCCGGAATGGCATTGGGGCGGCGAGCAGGCGCACATGGAGGCGCTGCAGCGCTTCGAGCTGGACCTCGTGATCGGCGGCATCACGAAACAGACGCCCTGGAAGAAAACGGTTGGGATGACCGACACCTATTTCGACAAGCACGTGATCGCGACCGCGCCCGGAGAAAACGCCTGGATCAAAAGGCTCGATGAGTTTCTCTCCCGACGTCGTGCGGAGATCGCGCGCGCCGCGCAGGAACGGAACGCGCGATGAACGTCCACGGCAAAGCTTTCCGGCTTCCTCCGAAACAGGACGCGCTCTTTCAGCGCGCGCGGCGGCTGGAGTGGATCTCGATCTTTTTCCTCCTCACGATCATCGCCGCGATCGGTATTACGATGGGTTCTTCCGAAGCGATGAAAGCGGTCTGGATCGAAGACGTGCTCAGCCTCGTGCCGCCGGTCGCAATCCTGATCGATGCACGTTATCGCACGAAAGATCCGACGGATGAATTCCCCTACGGCTACCGCCGCGCCACGCTGATCGCGTTCCTCACTGCCGCGGTCGCGCTGCTGGCGTTCGGGCTCTACATCCTGATCGAATCGGCCACGACCCTGATCTCAGCAGAGCATCCGACAATCGGCACGGTCGAGCTCTTTGGCAGGCGCGTCTGGCTTGGCTGGCCCATGATCGCGGCGTTGATCTACAGCGTGATACCGCCATTCGTGCTCGGGCGGATGAAGCTGCCACTCGCGCGCGAACTGCACCACAAGGCACTCCAGACCGATGCGAATCTGAACAAAGGCGATTGGCTCACCGGTATCGCCGGCGTGTTCGGCATCCTCGGAATCGGGCTCGGCTTCTGGTGGGCCGATGCGCTTGCCGCCGCCGTGATCGCGATCGAGATCCTGCGCGATGGGGTAAGCGATCTGCGCAACAGCATCGCGCAGCTGATGAACAAACGCCCGACGCAGGTGGACACGAACGCGAAGGACCCGGTGCTCGATGCAGTCGAAGACGCACTCAAGCGGCTGGACTGGGTGCGCGATGTTCGCGTCCGACTCCGGGAAGACGGCGACGTGCTGACGGGCGAGGCGTTTATCGTGCCGTGCGATGAAGCTGACCTCCTCTCGCGCGTCGCCCGAGCGACGGAGGTGGCCTGCGGCGTGGATTGGCGCCTGCACGACATCAACGTTGTGCCGGTGCGTTCATTGCAAAAGAACGGGCAGGATCACGCGCGGAGCTGACCCGGGGTTTGGTCCGCGCGCCGAGCGGCGGGTTTTATTTGAACAACTAAACCGGCCGGCGAGTTCGCGACGTTGATCCAGGACGAGCTTACGTTCTTGCAAGGTTGCGAAGTTGTACAACTTCAACCTACAAAACGTTCTGCCCCGAGCCCGATTGTCATGCGTACGCGGCCGAGCAAGCTGAGATATGCGAGCATCGCATCATCTGAAATCGCGCATTGCCTGGGTAGTCGAGTTCGTCCAATGGCTCGCGAGCTTTCGCTCCATTCGAGAGCATCAGCGACCGCTCGTTGGCGAGGTTGAGATAAAGCGCCGTGGCCGCGTCGCAATTGTGCATCGCCGAGTCAACGCCGCGCCGCGCCAGGCCGGCGCGGATGTGCTGAAGCGGATTGCGGCGCCGATGATCGGCGGAGTTCTGACCAGCGCCATCTTGGAGTTGTTGCTCTATCCGGTGATTTACATGATGTGGAGGCAACGCGAAGTCAGCCGACGGACGCTATCGGCGCAACCGATGACCGGGTGCTTTACGGTGTAGCGTCGGTCAGGCGGATTCTTTGCCATCAACCGGCAGGACGGCCACCGCGGAAACCCATTCCGTCTCACGCGGACCCGAACACGATGACCGCCCAAACCGGCGATAGTTGTCAACGCTAAGAAGCGCGGGGTAGCTCGCAATCGGTGCAGTGTTGCGTCGTCGTGTCGGTAGAACTCTTAGCCGCTAACCGATCCGCTCCGAAGTTGCGGTGGAAAGAACGACTACCGCGTCATGATCAGCTTGAAGCCGGCGATGGTGAGGACCACTGCGAGGAGTCGCTTGACGATCTGAACGGTGAAGGGGCCGGCGCCGAGATACGAGCCGATTCCGCCTCCGACCAGCGCGGCGGCCGCGAGCGGCCAGGCAAAGACCGGAAACATTCTCGTCGCTGTGAAATTGCCGAGCAGACCGGCGATGGAATTGACAAGGATGAATACGACGGACAATGCGGAGGCCGTCTTCGTTCGCGCCCAGCGCATCAAGATCAGCAGCGGCGTCAGGAAAATTCCACCGCCGGTTCCGGTCAGACCGGATAACAGACCGACTCCCGCGCCGAGGCCGAGGGCAACGGGCAGCGAAGGATCGTGCGGCTCCGGGTCTTCGGCGGGCGCGACAAAAAATCGGAAGGCAGAGAAAAGCAGAACGAGGCCGACGAGAATCTTAAACAGGTGCGTCGGTAGATTAAGGTAGCCGCCGAGGAAAGCAGATGGGACGGCGAGAACGCCGAACGGCCAGAACAAACGCCACGAGAAATAACCGGCACGGCAGAACTGATACGTGCCGAGACAAGCCACCAGAATATTCAATACGAGCGCGGTCGGCTTAATTGCAGCCGGAGCGAGACTGAAAAGCGACATCACCGCGATGTAACCCGACGCGCCCGCATGCCCGACCGAAGCGTAAAGAAACGCCACTACAAGGACGCAGAGCGCGATCAGCGGCAGATGTTCGGCGGTCATGATCGGGCCGCACAATTCAGCTAGCGTTCTTTTTTGTCACGAGCGGCGTTTACCATCGCGCTGATTAGCGCCGCACGAGACCGGCGCTCGAGTGCAATCCACCGCTAAAAGTTAGCAACTGAACGAGAGCAATCGTCCAGATCGTCGCTACGCTGCGTCGAGTGAGACCGGGCGGAGCTTGCACCATGTCGCGTTGCGTTGAACTGCGACGCGCGCGGCCGCTCCTCGGCACGTTTGTCGAGATCGCGTCCCGCGGCATCGATGAAGCGGCGCTCCGCCATGCCATCGAGAAGGGGTTCGCCGCGGTTGCAAAGGTGCATCGCCTGATGAGCTTTCACGACGAGAACAGCGACGTTGCGCGGCTCAACCGAGACGCCGCAAAACGTCCCGTTCGTGTGAGCTCCCAGACATGGCTGGTCCTGCAGGCGGCGCAACAGTTCGCCGCCGAAAGCGATGGTGCATTCGACATCACAGTCGCACCGCTCCTTGTCCGCTGGAAATATCTTCCTTTCCTGGCTGCGGCCGAACGTTGCGAGGGGACATGGCGCGATATCGTTCTCGAGGAAGAGCGCACGGTCCGATTTCGGAGACCGCTGCTCGTCGATCTCGGCGGAATCGCGAAAGGCTTCGCCGTCGATTGCGCGGTGCGTGAGCTAAAACGCGCGGGAGTTTGCAGCGGCAGCGTAAACGCGGGTGGAGATCTACGCGTGTTCGGCGACCGCGCGGAAACGATTCACCTGCGCGACTCACGCAACCCGGGTCTCACGAATGGCGCGATTGTGCTTCGACAACGCAGTATCGCCACTTCCGCGACCTGCTTTTCGCGCCGCCGTAATCGCGGAGGATTTGTCAGCGCGCTGGTGGATGGCCGGACACGCGATGCCGTCTCAACTTTTGCCAGCGTGACGGTCAGCGCGCGCGATTGCCTGAACGCGGATGCGCTGACAAAAATCGTCCTCGCGTTGCACGACGATGCCGGCCCGATTCTCACGCGGCATAAAGCCGACGCCCTCATCGCGGAATTCGACCTCCCGCCAAGCCGGATCGCCCCAATTCATGCGCCGCGGTCCGATTAGGCTACATCCGCGCTTCCGTTCGGTAGGTTTCCTTGTCCTTGCCGTCTTATTCGCGAGCGGCGTTGCGTGGGCAGCGCTGCATTATTGGCCCGGCTCGAATGATTCGCCCGAACGATCAACGCTGCAGCCAACGTTAATGAAACTTCATGGCGCGGCGGCGATGGCCACGCTGATCCTGATCGGGATGCTACTGCCAACGCACGTCAGAGCGGCCTGGCGCGCGCGTCGCAACCGGATCAACGGCACAATCGTCCTCGGCAGCCTCGCGCTCCTGACGCTGACCGGTTACGGCCTCTACTATATCGGCGGCGAAAGCCTTCGCGCCGTAACCAGCTACAGCCATCTCGCGCTCGGAGTGATGTTGCCAATTCTCCTGTTCTTGCACATCGCGCAGGGCCGCAAAACACGGCCCGACCGAAAGCGGTAGATCATCTTTCGAAGCAGGAGAGCGGCGAACCGAATTTGCGGCGCATCAGCTCTTTTGCGCCAGCAGCGCCTGGCACGCCGCCGCGCAACGGCGACACGCTTCCGCGCAAACGCGGCAGTGCTCCACCTTCTCGCCGTGTTTTGCGCAGACCGCGCCGCAACTTTCGCAAGCCTGAATGCAGGCGCGAAGTTGAGCGCCCGCCAGCTTGAAGTCGGTCCGGGTGAAGCGCGAGATAACCCGCGCCGTGGCGAGGCATACATCAGCGCAATCGTTACAGTCGCGAATGCATTGCACCATATCGCTGACATTCTTCTCGCCGAGACAGGCATCAGCGCAGGCATTGCATGCTTCGGTGCAGGAATAACAGGCTGTGATGCACTCGATCACGGTCGCGTGATCCGATGAAGGATTCACCGGATGCGTTTCGAACATTTGTTTGATGTAGCTCATAAGGAGGACGCGGGACTCGAGCCGCTGGCCTACTACTTCAGGCAGAAGCAGCGGTAGTAGAAGTCTTTTTGGTGCGAGACAGTCTTGCCGCCCTTCGCAACGATCTGCCACCTGGCATCCTCGGGTTTGCCTTTAGTCGGCAGTTTGAAGAGCGTGCACTTGCACTTTTTGTCGGTGCAATCACCGGTGCACTGGAGGTCGTCCGAGGGCACCGACTTTGTGCGTTCCAACACGCAGCCGCCCATGCCGGCGCAAAGCTCCAACCGCGCCTTGTAATCGACCAAATCCTCGGTGTGGGTGATTTCCAGGATTGGTTGAACGCAGAGACATTTGTAATCCCATTTTTTCGGTTCGTACTTTGCCTCGTGATGATGGTCGACCGGAGCAACCAGCCACGCCTCGCTTTCGGCTACGCCTGGTTTGCGTCGGAACAATTGGCAATAGCAACCGCCCTTCGCGCAGTCGTCGCTCTGCTTGCAATACACTTTCTCCTCGCTGTCCGACTCCGCTTTGGCGCAGGTGCCGCCTTCACAAAGCTCGAATGCGCCGGTGTGTGCGATCTTGATCGCGTCACCTTGCTTGCGGCGTGTCGTTTTCCTGCGCGTCGTTGTCCTTCGCGCCATGGCGCGATTAAAGCCAGCCCGGGCACCCGCTGTCAATCCGTAAACGGCTTGCGATGCTGACACGCAGCGACCTCTTCGGAATTCCGCGTCCACATCGCGGCGCGGGAGCGATCATTTTGCATGAAGAATGAGACAGTACTGATCACGGGATCATCGAGCGGGATTGGCATGCACATGGCGCACGAGTTTGCGCGTAATGGCCATCCATTGGTGCTGGTCGCGCCGGTCGAGGCGGAGTTACGCGAAGTGGCGCAGCAACTGAAACAGTTTAACGGCGGCGCCGACGCGATCGTGATTGCCAAAGACCTCGAACAGTCGAACGCGGCGCAGGAAATTTTTGATGAGCTGAAGCGCCGGAATATCGACATCGAGATTCTCGTCAATAACGCTGGTCACGGACAGCTAGGGAAGTTTTGGGAGATTCCGCTCGAGCGCGATTTGTCGGTGCTCCGTTTGAACATCGAAGCGGTGGTGCGCATGACGAAGCTTTTCCTGCCGCCGATGCTCGCGCGTAAACGAGGCCGCATCCTCAACACCGCATCTGTCGCGGGTTTCGAGCCAGGCCCGAGGCTGGCGCTTTATCACGCGACCAAGGCGTTTGTTTTGTCGTTGACCGAATCGCTCGCCAGCGAACTGGAACAGACCGGGATCACGGTCACCGCGCTCTGTCCCGGGCCGACAGACACCGATTTCTTTCCGAAAGCCGACATGATGGAAACACGCGCGTTCCAACACGCGATGGCGCCGCAAGATGTCGCAGTTGCCGCTTACAAAGCGTGTATGTCAGGCCAACGCGTGATGGTTCCCGGCGGCATGAACAAGGTGCTGGTAGGGGCGCGTCGCGTCTTGAGCGAAGAAGCGCAGGCGAAGATGAACGAGAAGTTCTATGACGAGCTGCCGGCGGAAAAACAGAAGTACGATCGCGGCGACATGGAAACGAAAGCGGCGCAGGAACACTGAGCACCAGCTTCGCTTCGGTTCGCTGCCACTGCGCCGCGCCGCCGGTGTAGAATTTGTGCCGTCATTGACGAACGCAGGACTCGCGCACCATCATCACATGCGATGCCATCCTGCTCTCATGTCGATCAAGTCGACCCGGACGTTCAGCCGCGGACTCCGAACGGCTGCGAGGAATGCCTGAAGACGGGTGATGAATGGGTGCATCTGCGGTTGTGCCTCACCTGCGGTCACGTCGGCTGCTGCGACTCATCGCCGAACCGGCACGCGACGAAACATTTTCACGGCACCGCTCATCCGATCGTTCGCTCGTTTCAACCGGGTGAAAACTGGGCGTGGTGCTATGTCGACGAAATAATGCTGACCTGAGTTCGGCGCCGGCGCTCGACCCGCGATGACGCAGGAACAAATCGACGAGCAGTTTTATCGCGATACGGAAAGCATCGCGTTTCCAAAGCTGGACGATCGACAGCTCGCGATGCTCGAACGAATCGGCACGCATCGAGTCATCAAGCGCGGCGAATTTGTCTACAAGGCGGGCGAGCGCGAAATCGGCCTCTCGATTATTCTGCGCGGCGCGCTCGAAGCCTTCGAATCGCGTGACGGCGAGGAACAGATCCTGGCTACCGGTGGTCCGCGCGATTTTCTCGGCGATCTCTCCGCGCTGACTGGCACCGCCGTGCTCGCGAGTGTTCGTGGTGCGGCGGATGAAACGGAGATTCTGCAGATCCCCGCGGCGCGTCTTCGGCAGGCGCTCGCGGAATTACCGGCGGTAAGCGAGACGATCGTGAACGCGTTTATCATGCGTCGTCGGCGGGTGCAGCGCGATCGTGAGTTCGCCGGATTGCGTATCATCGCGGAGGCGGATTCGCGTGATGGACATCAGCTGCATGATTTTCTCGAGAAGAACCACATCCCGCATCGACTGATCGACTGCGCGAGCGAATCAGGAAGCACGCTGATGCAGCGGCACAATCTCGCGACGCGCGACCTGCCGACCTTGATCACCGCAAACGGTCTTCGGCTGCGCCGGCCATCATTGCGCGAAGTCGCGCAGGTCGCCGGTTTACTGCGCTCGCTCGGTGACGACGTCGGCGAACTAGCATGTGACGTAGCGATTGTCGGTGCCGGACCGGCTGGGCTGGCCGCCGCCGTTTACGCAGCATCGGAAGGATTGAACACCGTCGTGCTCGAAGGATACGCGCCCGGCGGACAGGCCGGTTCATCGTCGCTGATCGAGAACTTCTTTGGCTTTCCAACCGGAATCAGCGGCGGCGATCTGACTTATCGCGCCCAACTCCAAGCCTATCGATTCGGGGCCAGGTTCTCGACTCCGTCACACGCGCTCTCGTTAGGTTTCGAGTCGAACACTTCCTATCCTCACTGGCTGCAGGCCGAAGGCTGCGCGATCACTTTGCGCGCGAAGGCAGTGATCATTGCGACCGGCGCAGAGTATCGCCGGCTTGAGGCGGAGGGCCGCGAGCAATTCGAGGGTAATGGAATTTACTACGCCGCTACCGCGCTCGAAGGACAGCTCTGTCGCGGTGCGACAGTCATCGTAGTTGGCGCGGGTAACTCTGCCGGACAGGCGGCGATGTTTGTCTCCGAGGGCGCGACAAAAGTATTGCTCGTCGTGCGCGGCCCGAACCTGAGCAGTAGCATGTCGACCTATCTGTCGCGGCGGGTTGAAACGAAAGAGAACATCGAGATTCTTTACGAAACCGAAGTCCGCCGCCTGACTGGTAACCGGCATCTCGAGCGCGCCGAGCTAGAAAATATGCGCACGGGTGAGCGCCGCGTGATCGAAACCGCCGCCCTCTTTTCCATGATCGGTGCGAAGCCTTGTACGAGCTGGCTTCCGCCGGAGATCGGGCGCGATGAGAAAGGTTTCATCCTGACCGGTGCGGCCGTAGCGCAATCGGATTTGTGGCAAACTATGAATCGAGCGCCCGGGGCGCTCGAGACCAGCCGGCCAGGTGTGTTTGCCGCCGGCGATGTTCGCTCCGGTTCAGTCAAACGTTGCGCCGCGGCAGTCGGCGAAGGCGGAATGGCGGTCGAAAATGTGCACCGTGCGATTGCCGCCTATGCTGTTTAGGCGCGGCGTAGCCGTCGCGTATCCAGGTTCGGCAACAACGCGGTCAGCAATCCGATCAGCGGCAGATACGAGCAGATGTGAAACACGTATGGAATACCGCGATGGTCGGCGATCGCGCCGAGCACAGCCGAGCCAAGTCCGCCGAGCCCGAACGCGAGACCGAAGAACAAGCCGGACATCGTTCCCACTTTTCCCGGCACTAGCTCCTGCGAATAAACAAGAATCGCCGAAAACGCTGAGGCAAGAATGACTCCGATTATCGCGCTGAGGACTGCGCACCAGAAGAGATTCGCGTAGGGGAGGGCGAGTGCGAACGGCGCGACGCCGAGGATCGAGACCCAGATCACTGCCTTACGGCCGATTCGATCACCGACCGGTCCGCCGAGAAACGTGCCGGCGGCGATCGCGGCGAGAAAGATAAAGAGATACAACTGCGCGTCGCGCACCGAGAGACCGAACTTCTGGATGAGGAAGAACGTGTAGTAGCTGCTCATGCTGGCGAGGTAGAAATACTTCGAGAAGACGAGGAGGATCAGGATGCCTAACGAGAAGATGACGCGCCTCCGCGTTAGCCGTGTATCCGGATGCAGAGTTGCCCGATGCTTTACCGCGTGATGATGCGCCAGGCTATCGCGATACCAGATCCCAATGCGCGAAAGCACGATGATGCCGACGAGCGCGAGCAACGAGAACCACATGACTGATTTCTGACCGCGGGTGACGACAATCGCCGCCGCAAGCAAAGGACCGAGCGAGCTACCCGCGTTTCCACCAACCTGGAAAATCGATTGGGCAAAGCCGAGGCGTCCGCCCGAGCTCAAATGTGCGACGCGCGACGCTTCAGGATGAAAGACTGACGAACCGATCCCGACGAATCCCACTGCGAGGAGGACGAGCCCAAGGTTTGTCGCGATGGAGAGGAGTACAAGCCCGATCAGCGTTGATGCCATGCCAAGCGCGAGCGAGAACGGCTGCGGATGCTTGTCGGTAAATGCGCCCACAACTGGTTGAAGGAGCGATGCGGTGAGCTGGTTCGTGAGCGTGATCAGACCGATATGGGCGTAATCGAGCTGCAGCTCAGCCTTGAGGATCGGGTAGATCGCCGGGATCAACGACTGCATCGTGTCGTTGAGCAGATGCGCGAAGCTGAGCGCGAACAGAATTCCAAAGACAGGCGAAAGCGGGATTGCCTTCTCGTCTACTTCATCGGCGCAAGCCGGCGGACTATTGGCCGGTGCTTCGACATTCGGTCGCATCCACGACTTATCGCGCGGTCTTAAAGTAACGTCGACCGCGAGCGCTCACCAGATACCAGATCAGCGCGCCGGCGATCGGCAGACCGATGAGTGTGCGCAAATCGTTGCGAAAGGTCACATTGATGCACTCGCCAAACAGGTTCGCGCTCAAGATGGCGATCGCAGTGAGTCGGCCCCATTCAGCTCGCGACGTCACGCCCACCGCGGCGAAGGCGCAGGCGATCGCGACAATCAGCATCAACAAAACGGCAGCGTAACCGAACACCACCAGATCGCCCTTCGCTTCCGGTTTGATGCGCCAGAGCACGTCCAGGGGCGTTGCGGGAAAGAGCAGAAGGAATGCGGTCAGCAAGGACATCGCAACGCCGAACCAGAAGAGCGCAATCAGCGCGTAAATCACTAGCGGTCGTCGCCCGCTCGCCGTCACGTCCATGCTTACGCTCAGTAAGCCGCGACCCGCCAGCCGTGAATCAATCCACCAATCACCAGCCCGCCGATCGCACCGAGCACGAGAATCGGGATGTACTTATGCGTGATGATCGCGTCCGGCAGACTGATCAACGCGCCGAAGACGAGTCCGATCGCCCAGCCCGGCCACGATGGCAGTTGCACGCAGCCAATCACCAGTCCGATCGCAAAGCGGCTGGCGAATGCGCCCAGCAGCGCGGCTCGTTTATCGGGAAATGACATCGGCAGCATCAAGCCGACATCGAGCGCTCCGAATGCGATGCCTGCGATGATACCGAGAGCGACTTTCGACATGCCACTTGATTCGATCAGCCTCGCTGATTTGCGACAAGTCTGAACAGGCAAGCAATGGGTATATATGCGCTCGTCCGCGCGGTGCTGAAAAATCCTCTAACACAGCCACTGAGCGCGGTTACGCCGAAGTGTATTCGCAGCGTGGTTGCTGGACGGCACGGCAAAACGCGGCAAATTGACCGCCGGTCCACGTGCTAAATGGGTGACTCTTCTGGTTCTACAAATCTCCGCGACGCAGATGAGCGGTTTCGTCTCATGGTGGAGAGCGTCAGAGATTACGCGATCTTCATGCTTGATCCGGAAGGGCGCGTCGCGACCTGGAATTCCGGCGCCGAGCGCCTGAAGCAATACCGGGCCGACGAAATCATCGGTCAGCATTTCTCGAAGTTTTATCCTGCCGACGACCTCGCGGCGCATAAACCGGAACGCGAGATCGAGATCGTGCTGCGCGACGGTCGCGTCGAGGACGAAGGCTGGCGCATCCGCAAAGACGGCTCGCGCTTCTGGGCGCTGGTCGTGATCACCGCGGTTTACGATAAGACGGGAGCGCTGACCGGTTTTGCGAAAGTGACGCGCGATCTGACCGAACGGCGCGCGGCTGAGGAACGGTTGCGCGCGAGCGAGGAACAGTTCCGTCTGCTGATCGATCGGGTGGAGGAATACGCGATTTACCTGCTCGATCCGAACGGCCGGGTCGCGACCTGGAATGCAGGCGCGGAAAAGATCAAAGGTTTTACGGCCGACGAAATCGTGGGTAAAAACTTTGCCTGTTTTTACACAGCTGATGATGTCGCCGCCGGGCGTCCGCAGTACAACCTCGAAGCCGCCGCACGGCTAGGGCACGTCCGCGACGAAGGCCTTCGCGTGCGGAAAGATGGCACCACGTTCTACGCCGATGTGGTGATCACGGCGCTGCGCGACAAGATGGGCCGGCTGCGCGGTTTTTCCAAAGTGACACGCGACATGACCGATCAAATTCGCTCGCGCGAGATCGAAGCGGAGAAGATGGCGGCGTTAAAGGCAAGTGCGGCGAAGGACGAATTTCTCGCCAAACTGAGCCACGAGTTGCGCACCCCACTTACGCCGGCGCTGGCCGCGGCGAGTTTCATGGCGGAAAACCTGGCTGAGCTGCCGGAGAAATTCAGCGAGGACGTGAACCTGATCCGCCGCAACGTGCAGCTCGAAGCGCGATTGATTGACGATCTGCTCGACCTGACGCGGATCAGCACTGGAAAGATCGAGCTGCACCAGCAGCGCGTCGATGCGCATGCGGTCGGGCGTGACGCGCTCATGATGTCGCGCTCCGACATTCACCGAAAAGGACTCAGCGTAACGACTCATTGGGACGCGAAACAGCACCACGTCTGGGCCGACCCGGTACGGCTTGAGCAGGTCTTTTGGAACCTGATCAATAACGCGGTGAAATTCACCGGCCCGGGTGGCGAAATCTCAATCCAAACGTGGAACGAAAACGACGAGTTGTTGTTGGGGGTCACCGATAGCGGCATCGGTATCGAGCCGGCGAAACAGGAGTCGATTTTCGACGCGTTCGAGCAGGGTGACCGTGGGACGGCGCGACAGTTTGGCGGGCTCGGCCTTGGCCTGGCGATTTGCAAGAACCTCGTTGAGCTGCACGGCGGCACGATCGCGATCAACAGCCGCGGGCGCGGCTTCGGCACGACGGCGACGGTAAAGTTGCAGCTGTACACTGCCGGCGCACACATCGACACTGAGAGCGACCACGGCATAGGCGAGCAGCCGTCGCACCTCCGAATTCTACTGGTCGAAGACCACAACGACACCGCACGCGTCCTTGCTCGATTGCTCAGGCATTTCGGCTACGAGATCGCGACGGCGGCGACGGTCGAGGAGGCGCTGAGCGCATTTCGCTCGCAAAAATTCGATGCGATTCTGAGCGATATCGGTCTTCCGGACGGGACCGGCTACGACGTCATGTCGGAGGCGAAACGTGAGCGGGACGGCGACATCAAAGGTGTGGCGCTGACCGGTTACGGGATGTCGGAAGATGTGCGGCGGAGCAAGGAAGCCGGCTTTGATTTTCACCTGACGAAGCCGGTCGACGTGGCTGAGCTTCGAACCGTGTTGCGCAAACTCACCGCGTCGCCGGAGTAAACGCTTCGAGCATTGCATCCGCTGCGGGCGGCTGCAGCACATTGCCGGTCGCGAACTCCTCCGCGCCGGGATAATCACTCGCGCGAATTCGCTGCGCGGCGCGATCTAGGTCGTAGGAGGTACGGCGCAATTGCACGTCGGGGCCGAGCAGTAGCCAGTAGGCGCCTGGTGTGCCGAACGGCATACCGACGCTGCCGGCGTTCACGATGCGCAGCGCGCCAAGTGTACGATCGAACTGCATGTGTGTATGGCCGCAGACAACGAGCGGCGCGTGCACTTCGGCGAAGAGGGCGAGGACGTGATCGTCCGCTGTGCGTGCGGTGAAGAGTTCATTCTCGTTGCGCGCGGTCGCGTGACAAAAAAGCACCTCGCTGAGCGAGTCGATCTGGATTCGCCGTGTGAGCGGCCATTGGCCTAACCAGTGGAGTTGTTCGCTCGTCAGCTGGTCGGTGTTCCACCGAATTCCTGCCTGGAATTGTGCCGGCACGCCGCGCAGGTCGCCGAGCACGGCCAGCTCGCCATTACCGCGAATGAAGTGCACCGGTCGATCGAGCTGCTGCAAACGCGCGAGCGTTTCACGCGGCATCGGGCCGGGAACGACATCACCGCCGATGACGATTGCGTCGATTTCAATCCGATCGATTTCGGCGAGGACCGCTTCGAGCGCGGGAAGATTGGCGTGAATGTCGTAAAGAGCGGCCACCCGTTTCATGCTGATCACGCCGTTGTCATTCCGAGCGTAGCCGAGGAATCTTCGTGCTGCTAATAGTCCGGACATGTCTCGGCGGCGTTCGGCATGGCACAGCGCTCGCGTTGCAAATCACGACCGAGCAACGCGTGTCGCGCGATCAGCAGGACAAACAGCCAACATGCTCAAGTGGATCAGCATTTTTTTTGCGGCGGCGACGCTCTGCGCGACCGCACGTGCTTGCGATTTATGCGGATGTTACACGCCGCAGTTGGAGACGACGGTAACATCAGACGGCGGTATGCCGATGAGCGGTGCCTACGGCGCGGTCGCCGAGCAGTTCACGTATTTCAACACCGTTCAGTTGGATGGGCACGAAGTTGCAAATCCGACCGATCAGTACCTTGCCAGCTCAATCACGGAGCTCGTTGCCGGCTACAGCTTCACTCCGCGATTGGCGCTGCAAGTAAATGTGCCGCTCATTTACCGGTCGTTTCGGCGGCCGGAAGGTTTCACGATCGATCGCGGAACCGAGTCGGGGCTGGGCGACGTTTCGCTGCTCGGTAAGTTCGTGCTCTTTCACACGCAACGAGGCGGCGCGCGGTCACTGGTTTTTGACGAGCCGAAAAATCCACGGATGGAAGAGCACGAGCCGGACTTCACCGCATCAGCGGTAGCGATTGCAGGCGCAAAATTTCCAACCGGCGACACGAGCCGCTTGAAAGAAGAGTTCAACGAAGTCGAAGTCCCCGGCGCGCCCGAAAGCGGGATTCACGGCCACGACCTGACGCTTGGCAGCGGCTCATACGACGGGATTTTCGGCGCTCAGACTTCGTTGCGTTATCGCTCATTCTTCTTTCAGGCAGACGCGCAGTTCGCGTTGCGCGGAGATGGTGCGCATCAATACCACTTCGCAAACGATCTCTCGTGGAGTGGAGGTCCCGGCTACTATTTTGTTCGGAAGCCGGACGCGATCGTCGGCCTGCAATTCGTAATCTCGGGCGAACAAAAAGACACCGATCGGTTTCGCGGCGAACCGGCCGAGGACACCGGCATCACCGCCGTGTTTGTTGGTCCCCGAGTGGTAGCGTCGATCGGCAAATGGACGGGGGAATTGTCGGCTGAGTTTCCGGTGTCGGTCGAGAATACCGCGTTGCAAGTTGTCCCCGATTACCGTCTGCGGGCCAGCATCGGTCTGCGGTTCTGATTGGTCATTCCGAACGAGGCGAGGGATCTCGCACAATAGGGCTTGTGAGGTCCCTCGCATCCGCTCGGGATGACAATGGGCTTGCGCGGCGGTGTGGCGATTCGCAAATCTGCCGCGATGCGCCGTGCTGTTTTACTCTTTTGCTTTGTCGCCTGTTGCTATTGCAGCCCACGGAGCTACGCGACGACCAAAGGTCTTAGCCAGATCGTCACGCCCGATCTGGAGAAGCCCGGCGATTTTTCGATTAGCGCGCAGTGGCAGAGTCGCTCGATTGCCAACCCCTACGAAGCGCAGGCCGAACTTGGCTTGACCGATTTTGCAGAGGTCGCGGTATTTAAAGGTTTCGATCCCAACGAAGTGATCTTCGGCACCGAGCTCGGGCTGCTGACGAAAGAGCCGTGGCTTCTCTCAATCGGCGCGATCAACTGGTCGCCACACAGCCACGTCGATCCGCAGCCATTTATCGAAGGCGGTTACTACACCGAGCATCACAAGATGACCGTCGGCGCGATTCACGCCGGGTCTAAGAACGAGGCGATCCTCGGCTACGCGCTCGACTTCAACGACAGCTGGCGCGTGCAGGTCGATTGGCAAAGTGGCAGTGAAAACGCATCGACAATCGGATTCACCTGGAACATCACGCCGGATTTTCAGGTGAACCCGGCGATCTATTTCCCGAATTATCATCCCGAACGGATCCGCGGCTACATTGTGTTCACCTACACATTTCACCTCTGGCGTCGGGAGAAACATTAACAGGATCAACCGATTTAACGCAGTGCTCGGCAGCGTGTTTGTTTTCACCCTGTAAATCCCGTTACTCCTGGCTACTTCGGCCATCTGCGCTGTGACCTCCGCGCGATTCCTGTTGTTATGGCACGAGCAACACCGAGCAAGAGTTACGGATCGAAATCGCGCGGCGGAAAGACCGGGAACCGTCGCGGTGGCGGAACGAGCAGGCAGAAATCACGTGGCGGGGGCGAGCGCAGCAGCGGCAAAGGCGCGCGCGGCAAAAAGGGCAGCGGCGCATCGGGTGGCGGGAGCGGACGCAGTTCGACACGCAGAGTGGCGAAACAACCGACACGTCGCGCCGGAAGCGCATCAAGCCGCAAGCAACGCATGAGCGCCGGCGGCTCGGATGCGAGCGGCCAATCGAACCTGCGCGGAGAACCGTAGCGCCGCGTTTTGCTGGAGCGCGATCTACGAGCGCTCTGTGGCTGCTGAGATCGCGCCCGGAGGTCGCGATCCACCTTTGAAGGATGGCACCCTGGGCGTTCCCTCCACGCGAGCAAAAACACGGTGCGATCCGATTTGATGTCGATGATTCCCGACACCGCTGCGCGACTGCGCGCGCGAGAGCCCGACGGCAATCGGCCGCAGGTGATGCATCATCGGTGGGAGTCGCTCTTGTTCGTGCATTGGGTCGTCGCAGCGGAGCGCATTCAGGCGACCTTGCCGCATGGGCTCACCGTCGATACTTACGACGACGACGCGTTCATCGGCATTTCGCCGTTCTTTATGCGCGACGTTCGTCCGGTGGGTTTACCAGCGGTGCCGTGGCTCTCGGAGTTTCAAGAGCTCAATGTGCGCACCTACGTGTTCGATCGAAATGGCGTGCCGGGAATCTGGTTTTACTCGCTTAACTGCAATCAGCCGCTTGCGGTAGTTGGTGCACGAGCGCTTACCGGACTGCATTATTTCAATGCGGAGATGAAATCGAGTGTGGGCGAGTTCATCGACTATTCGTGCCGGCGCGATGAGACTGTCGAGACGGCGGAGTATCGCTATCGCGGCGTCGGCCCGGCGCGCGAAGCCGATCCGCATTCCCTTGAGTTCTTTCTCCTCGATCGCTACTACCTATTCTCCGTTCGTGGCGAATCGTTGCTCCGCGAACAGGTGTCTCACGAACGCTACAAATTTCGCGAGGCGGAGGTGCCCGTTTGATCAGGATGGCCGGCGCGCTGGGATGTTTTTGCAGAGCTGAACGACAAGCCCATGCACCAGTGTTTCGTCGATGGCTTCGACGTGAAAGTCTACGGCACACAAACCGTGGAGTAGCCGGGGAGGATTGCTGCGTGGCGAAATTCGTTATCGAATTCCTGCCACGCAGCGTCCCACTCATCCCTTAATCAAATTGAATTCAACGCCGCCTTCCCGCACCCGCGACGACGCGTCGGGAAAATTCCTAAACCACGGTTTTTACGATTACGCCGACGACTGCTGCGCCGAGCACAACCGGAACGACATCCCATTTCCATCGCAACATTCCGACGAGCGCGACGGCGCTAATCGCGAACGCCATCCAGTCGATTACGCGCTGTGCTGGAAAGAAGACGTGAAGTGCAAACCAGATCGCGAGATTCAGGACGACACCAACAATGGCGGCCGTGATGGCGGACAACGCGGAGGTCAGTCGCGCGTTGCCGCGAAGCTGCTCGATGTGCGGCGCGCCGAGAAAAATCCAGAGGAAACAGGGAACGAATGTCGCCCACGTCGTGATCAGTGCGCCGAGTGTGGCCGCGAGCAACTGCGGGAGCCCGTCCGGATGCTGCCATGCACCGACGAAGCCGACGAACTGCACGACCATGATAAGCGGACCTGGAGTTGTTTCGGCAAGCCCAAGCCCGTCCATCATCTGGCCCGGTTGGAGCCAGCCATTGGCGAGCGCCTGTTGCGCAACATAAGGCAGCACCGCGTAGGCGCCGCCGAAGGTGACGACGGCAGCTTTGCTGAAAAATGCGCCTTCATGACAGAGCGTGCTCTGCCAGCCCTTCGCGAAACCGGCAATCACTGTGGGCGCAAGCCACAATAGAACGCAAATGACCGTGACGAGCAGTGCGCGAGACAATGACGGCCGCGTGTGTTCCGCCGTTTCGCCGGTATCGTCAAGCACTGCACTTTCACCGTGCAGCGAAGCTGCGCGAAACTGCTCCGGCAAAAGCTCACCGCCAAGAAATCCAATGACGCCGGCGCCGATCACGATCACTGGAAACGGAACTTTGAAGAAGTAAATCGCAACGAACGCTGCCGCAGCGAGCGACCACATCACGGCATTTCGAAGCGCCTTGCGTCCGATTCGCACGACGGCCGCCAGCACGATCGCTGTTACTGCCGGCTTCAATCCGTAGAAGACCGCCGCGATCCATGGGACGTTTCCGAACGCCGCGTAGATGTAGCTCAGCGTCCAGAGCACGAAGATCGATGGAATAACGAAGAACGCCCCGGCGACGATGCCTCCCCATGTTTTGTGCAGGAGCCAGCCAATGTAGATGGCGAGCTGTTGGGCTTCCGGGCCCGGCAGGAGCATGCAGTAATTCAAAGCGTGCAGAAACCGCGACTGGCTGATCCATTTCCGCTTCTCGACCAGCTCGGTCTGCATGATCGCGATCTGGCCAGCGGGACCCCCGAAGCTGATAAACCCAAGTTTTACCCAGAATCGAAATGCCTCAGCGAAACTCGGGTGCGAGTTGGTTCGGGCCCGCTCCATCAGATTGCGAAGCCGAAGCGCTTCAGCAGTGTGCTCGTCGCGAGATACGCCGCGATCATCACAGCGACCGAGATCGGCAAAGCGGCGATAAAGCTCATTCCGCGCTTAAGCAGGAGCGGTAAGACGAGGAAGAGTGTGAGCGATGGCAGGACCATCCAGAAAATACTCCAGCACAACGCCGTAATCTTCATTGCATCGCGCGTTTCACCGTAAAGCCATAGGAAAGCGAGCAACGATGTAAGTGGAAGCGAAGCGAGGACTCCGCCCCAGAACGTGCCGCCACGTTTGGACAATTCCGTCACGGCGACAATTACCACCGCGGAAATGAGAATCTTAATCAGGTAGAGAGTCATCGCCGCTGCAGGAACTCGTACAAACCCTCGAAGCAACTCAACCCACGGCCGAGGATTTCCTCGTCGGACATCGTGGTCCTGCCCCAGCCTTTCAGGACCCGATCGATTCCGATGCATTCCGCGCGCTGGAATTTTCCGTCGTCGAGATCGGCGTCGTGAATCATTTCGCCGATTCGGCGCACCGCCTTGTGCTTGATGGCAAAGCGTTTCGTTAGCGTCTCGAAGGTGCAGCAATCGCGGTGATGCGAGAACTCTGCGTCGACCATGTCGAACGGAATCGCGGCCGCCATGGCATCCGCGCGCGAGGCGAAAACGAATTTCGCTTTGCGGTCGATGAACCTCGCAATCAGCCACGCCGAGCCAACGCGATCGATTTCCGGTCGCGGACGTGTGAGCCAGGTTTTCCCCTGGTAATTCTTGGGTTCCAGCAGCGCGGGTTCTCGCGCGCGCGCTGGCCCTGTGGCGCGGCGCAGCAGCATGGCCACTTCATGGCCGCGCGGGCTTTCGAAAAAATCGACGTCGCGAATCTCGCGGAACTGTCGGCGCAATCGATCGAGCTTGGCGCCGACTGACTCCGCATCGGCTTTCTTGCCGCGGATGAGCAGACGTTGCAGCGGCTGCTTCAGCTCCGCGTAATCGTTGTTGCGGGCATCGTTAAACATCGCGACCACTTTCTCGCGAGTCAGGCCTTCAATTTCCTGTGCCCGAACAAGGGTCGAGTCGCCGCCGTAATCGCGGATCTGTTGCGCGAGCCACTGGAATTGCTCGTACTGCGGCGGCTCATCCGGGAGCAGGTAGGTCGAGGTCTTGAGCGGGACCGCACCGATTTTTTTCAACCGCCGCCAAATGGCGACGCGCTCGGTGTTGCGATTCGTGGGCAGACTGAAAAGCAGGAGCAGCCACAAAGTCGGTTTCACGGCGGTCATTTAGCTTCGCGAAATACCTATTTCAAACCCGATTTGATTTTACATCGCGGCGCAGTATGACTGTTGCAACTATGAAACCGAACAAACTCATTGCGGCGGTTGTAAGCGCTGGTCTCAGCTTTGGCGTCGCCGCGCAAGCGGCAGAGCACGAGGAGGAGAATCTCGACGCGTCCAAGGTTCCGGCGGCGGTGCAGAAAGCCGCGGAAAAGGAAGCAGCAGGCGGGAAAATCGTGCGCTGGGAGAAAGAAGGGAACAGCTACGAGGCGGTCATCGAAAAGAATGGAAAGCAGTGGGGTTATGCCTTTGACGGCAACGGCAAGATGAAGGGCAAACACGACGAGAGTAAGGAAAAGGCCGAGAAAGCCGAGAAGCACTAGCCTGCTGGAATGCGACGATACCTCACGTCGTCTGTAGTGATCGCGGCGTTCGCGGCTGTTCAGGTCGCGAGCGCTGCGGACTTGAATTTCGCACGCGTCGATGAGCTGACCGCACTAAAGGGAAAGCTCAACGAGAACGAAGGCGTTTATCGCGTTACGTTTCCTCGCGCAGATATACCCGTGACCGTCGACGGCTGGAAGATGCCGCCGTTCATGGGTTTGGGCACTTGGGCCGCATTCACCAAAGGCGCGCACACGGAAGCGATGGTGATGGGCGATACGGTGCTTTTCGAAGACGAAGTCAATCCAGTCATGTCAGTCGCTCTCGAAAACGGCCTGAGCGTTACGGCGCTGCACAACCACTTCTTTTTCGATCAGCCCCACGTTTATTTCATGCACGTCAGTGGGGAAGGAAGGCTCGAGCAACTCGCGACTGGCGTGCGCAAGGTTTACGACAAGATAAAGGAAATCCGCGCGGCAAATCCGCAACCGCGGAACACCTTTGGCGAAGCCGCACTCCCGGAAAAAAGCGCGATTACGGCGGAGCCTCTGAACGCAGTGTTTGGCACGAGCGGCGAAGTGAACAACGGCATGTTGAAGTTCACCATCGGTCGGCCTGCCAGGATGCATGGGGTAACGGTTGCGAAAGACATGGGCGTGAACACGTGGGCATCCTTCGGCGGCACGGATGACAATGCGATCGTCGATGGAGATTTCGCAGTCACCGAAGACGAACTTCAGCCGGCACTTAAAGCGTTACGCGCTGTTGATATAAAGATCGTCGCGATTCATTCCCACATGACGCACGAAGAACCGCGCATCATGTTTTTCCACTACTGGGGCCGCGGTCCGGCAAAGCATCTTGCCGATGGTGTGAAAGGCGCTCTGCTCGCGAGTCATGCGACAGCAGACAGCGCCGCGCGCTGAGGTGGTTGGCTGCTTCTGGTGTTTGCTGGCTAGGTCTGACTCAACCGGTCGCGGCCATGAGGCGCGGTGAAATCCAGGGCCGGCCCGATTGGGACGATTTGCGTCGGATTGATCTCGGTGTGCGTGATGTAGTAGTGCCGTTTGATGTGGTCGAGATTCACCGTCTCCGCGATACCCGGCTGCTGGTACAGGTCGAGCATATAGCCTTGCAGGTTTGGGTAATCGAGAATCCGGCGCAGGTTACACTTGAAGTGGCTGTAGTAGACGGCGTCGAACCTGACCAGTGTGCAAAACAGTCGCCAATCGGTTTCGACAATGCGGCGGCCGAACAAGTAGCGATTCGTCACGAGCCGCGTTTCCATTTCGTCGAGCGCGTCGAACACTCTGCGACAGGCGCGCTCATAAGGTGGCTGCCGGGTGGCGAACCCAGCCCGGTAGACGCCGTTGTTGATGTTGTCGTAGATGAACGTGGAAAGCTTCTCCTGCTCCTCCGCAATGTCGCCCGGGAAAAGATCAGCGTCGCTCCGGCCTAACGAGTCGAACGCGTCATTGAACATGCAGCAGATGTCGTCTTCGCAGTTGTTCACGATGCGCCTGGTCTGCTTGTCCCACAGCACCGGCACGGTGACGCGGCCGCTGAAGTTCGGGTCGGTCGCGCGGTAGGCTTCGCTCAAAAAGTGGAAGCCATTCACCGGATCGGTTGAGGGAGGCGCGACCGCAGCGTCGTTCTGCGCAGAGGCGGCATCCGGATCGCGAAATGCCCAGCCGCGCTCGTCGCGCACTGGATCGACAACGGTCATGCCGATCGCGTCTTCGAGGCCTTTGATCTTGCGGACAATGAAGGTGCGGCTCGCCCACGGACAGGCGAGGGAGATGTAGAGGTGGTAGCGGTTCGCGACCGCAGGGTAAGGCGTCGATTTGTCATTTGAGATCCACTCTCGAAACTCGTCCGGTTGCCGCTCGAATTCCCCGGTCTCAGTGTGTTCCTCGGGAAACTGCGCTTTCATACTTCTGTCATGTCGAGCGTAGCCGAGACATCTTCGTTATCCGAGGATTTCTCGACTGCGCTCGAAATGACATGTCCGTTAATTAGGTCGCCGGACGGCCAGCTTACACCGCTTCGAGAACCAGTGTCGTAGGGACGCTGAATAGCGGAGCGTCGTCGCCGCCGAACCGCTTTTCGTTACTGGAAACAAGCGGCTGCCAATCGCGTCCACCGCCAGGCGCAAGCCGCGCGTCGTCGAGATTAGGCATCGCGTGACCGCCGATTAGGTCAATGATGACAGCGAGCCCGTATTCGCCGGCAATGCCGAACATGATTGCGATCATCTCCTCAAGCTGAATGACGATCCAGTTCTCGCGTGATCGATTGCGAAACGCCGGATGCGTTCGGCGCAGCTCGAGAAATTCGCGATAGAGCTGGAGCACCTTGGCGTGCGGCTCGGTTGTGATGCCGGCCCATTGCAGTTTTGAATTCAAGAAGGTGCTCTCCGCCTGGGGATCCGGGATTTTTTCGCGCGCTTCAGGATCGCGGAATGCGGTGAAATGACGGAACTCATGGCGTCGACCTTTCGTCACCGCGCGCCCAAGCTCTTCATTGTGATCGGTGAAAAACTGAAACGGCGTCGATGCCGCCCATTCCTGTCCCATGAAGAGCATCGGCGTCTCCGGCACGAGGCAAAGCAACGTCGAGGCGGCGCGGAAAGCGGCGGGCGGGACGACGCTGCTCAACCGCTCGCCAAATGCGCGGTTGCCCACCTGGTCGTGATTCGAAATGCAGTAAACGAATTGCTGCGGATGCAGCGCGTCCGCGCTGCATCCGCGCGCTTTGCCATCGACCAGCGTCGGCTGCCCGCGATAAAGCCAGCCATGCGTGATTGTTTGCGCCAACTCGTCCACCGTGCCGCGAAAGTTTCGAAAGTAGCTTTGGTTCTCGCCGCTGAGCATGACGCGGACGACGTGATGAAAATCGTCCGCCCATGCTCCATCGAATCCGAGTCCATCATCTGCTCGCGGCATGAGTAAGGTCGGATCGTTTCGATCGTCTTCTGCAATCACGAAGCCGCCGAGCTCATGCACGCGTTCGGCGATCTCGCTCAGGATGTGGCGAGAAGTCGGATCGTAAATCTCGTGGGTCGCGTCGAGGCGAAAGCCATCGATATGGAATTCGCGCATCCAGTAGGGCGCGTTCTCCAGGAAGAACGCGCGCACCGCTTCGCACTCAAGATCGAAGGCGTCGCCCCAGGGCGTTTTGTGGTTCTTGGTCAGGTAACCCCGATGAAAGAGTGAGGTGTAATTACCGTCTGGACCGAAGTGGTTGTAGACCACGTCGAGAATAACGGCGAGCCCGTGCGCGTGGGCAGCGTCGATCAGCGCGCGAAAATCACCTGGCGTTCCATAGACCCGCGCCGGCGCATACAACATCACACCGTCGTATCCCCAGTTCCGTTCGCCCGGAAAATCCGCTACCGGCATGATCTCAATCGCGGTGACGCCGAGTTGCACAAGGTGCGGCAGCTTTTCGATTGCGGATCGAAACGTGCCGAGCGGAGTGAACGTGCCGATGTGCAGCTCGTAAATGATCAGCTCGTCTGGCCCGATCCGCATTCGGTCGTGATCGGTCCATTCAAACGCGTCGGGATCGACTACGGTTGACGGCCCGTGGACGCCGAAAGGTTGAAAACGCGACGCCGGGTCGGGCCAATGATCGCGGCCGTTCAGCTGATACCGATAAAGATCGCCGGCGCTTCCGGCCTCATCGCAGCTGACAAAATAACCGTCCTCTTCCGGAGTCATGGCGACTTTTCGCAACGTCCGGCCCGATTGATCGACAATCAGCACATCGACGCGTTCGTGCTCCGACCAGGTGCGGTAACGTACTCCGCCGCCGCTGATGAGTTCAGCGCCTTGCGAACGGAGCAGCTCGGTCTGTGTTGGCGAATGATTCATCTCCGGCGGGGATTCTTTGGATAAACGGCGGCGCGCTGCGAGGCGGATTTAGGTTAAATCCCGAGCTTGCAGAGGTGATTCGCGCGACGAACGCGAAATTCCGTATAATTTGCCCCATGCTGATCGTGATGAGAGCCGATGCGAGCGAGAACGACATCGCCACTGTCGTGCGCACAATTGAGCAGCTCGGCTACAAACCGCACATCATGCCGGGGGCGACGCGAACCGCGATTGGCGTGACCGGGAACCGCGGCGCGGTCGAAATCGCGCGCTTCGAGAACATGCCGGGTGTCGCGGAAGCGATCCGCGTGACCAAGCCATACAAACTGATCACGCGCGATCTGCAGCCCGACGCGACGGTGGTGCGAATTGACGGCGCCGAAATCGGTGGCGGCGATCTCGCGGTGATCGCCGGGCCATGCGCAATCGAAAGCCGTGAGCAGGCTTTCGCGGTTGCCGAAGCGGTGCAACGCAGCGGCGCGAAGTTTTTCCGCGGCGGCGCGTTTAAGCCGCGCACTTCCCCCTACGAATTCTCCGGTCTGGGCGAGGAAGCACTCAAGATTTTGCAGGAAGTGCGCGAGCGGTTCGGACTCAAAATCGTGACCGAGGCGTTGGACGTAGTCGGCGTCGAACTGGTCGAGCGCTACGCGGACATGATTCAAATTGGGGCGCGCAACATGCAGAACTTTTCGTTGCTGAAACGCGCCGGCCGCTCGCGTTTGCCGGTGCTGCTGAAGCGCGGGATGGCGGCAACGATCGATGAATGGCTGCTCGCGGCCGAATACATCATGGGCGAGGGGAACTACAACGTCGTGCTCTGCGAGCGCGGCGTCCGCACGTTCGCGCAGCACACCCGGAACACTCTTGATCTCGCCGCCGTGCCCGCGATCCGTCGCATTTCACATCTGCCGGTGATCGTCGATGCATCGCACGCAACGGGAAAGAATTACATGGTGGCGCCGCTTGCTCGTGCCGGTGTCGCCGCCGGCGCTGACGGTGTCCTCGTCGAGGTGCACGATAATCCGGACGTCGCCCTGTGCGATGCAGCTCAGGCATTAACGATTCATGAGTACGAAGCAATGGCTCATCAGCTTCGCGCGATTCACGACGTGATCAGCTCAAACGGCGCGTTGTAGCTGTT
>JBJMWW010000129.1:0-6656 GCA_045809945.1 Chthoniobacterales bacterium | reverse complement strand
CCGATGTTGCGTTCGGCACGGACACAGCGGGTTCTATCCGTGTGCCGGCGGCTTGCTGCGGAATCGTCGGTTTGAAAACGACCTTTGGGTTGATCCCACTCGAGGGTGTTTACCCAATTGCTCCGACGCAACTCGATACGGTCGGCCCCATGGCACGGGATATCGCCGGAGCAGTGCGAGGTATGGATTTGCTGCAGGCGGGATTCTCGGCGCGCTATCAAGAAGCAGTCGCAGCGAAACCTTCAGCTAAGGCACTACGAATCGGCCGCGTCTATATAGAAGGTACGAACCCGAGCGTTGATCGCGCAGTGGATGATGCTCTGGCCGCGACCGGATTTAAGGTCGTGAACCTGCCGCGCGAATTTGCTGACAAGTGGGTGCAGGCACAAGCAGACGCGGCGGTCGTGGCTGCAGTTGGTGCCTGGCTGTACGACATCAAATTCCAAAACGAATCCGAAGTGAGCATCCGGACGAAAGCAGTCGTCGCGCTCGGTGGGATCCAATACAAAACGGCTTATCCGCAAGCGCTGCGGAGACAAGCGGCCTGGAAAGCAGAATTCCGCCGCGCGTTTGAACATGTCGATTTCATCGCGCTGCCGACCCTCAAGAACGTGCCACTGCATCTTCCGTTCTTTGGCGGGACGGTTGCGTTTGAGGTGCGAGCACTAGCTCTGCAAAATACGCAGGCGGTGAATTTCGCCGGTGTGCCAGCGTTGGCCATTCCGATTCCGATTCCGCATCAGTCCGTTCCCGTCACGAGTTTGCAATTGGTGGGTCCGCGCATGGGCGAAGCCGATTTGCTAAATGCAGGAAGACTGGTTGAAGCCGCAGTGAAGAATCGCTAAACCGGGCCGCGCGCGATTTGCGCGCCGCGGCACCGGAATCGCGAACGCATCGCGCTTAATCGCGGTCGTCGTCTTTGGCTCTCTCCGCGGCACGCTCGGGGTGTTCGATCGCTTCTTTCGCCGCTCTCCCGGGATGTTCTCGTTCCTCCTTTAGCGCGTGCTTTTCTTTGTGCGTAAGAGGGCGCGTTGTTGTCGTGGTCGTCTCGGTGTGCTGTTGCGTCACGGCCGGCGCAGTTGTAACCGGCGCAGTCGTCGTCGCTGCTCGATGCACGACAACTTTAGACGCTATCATGCGGTCGCCCGATCCCGTGTACTGGATGGAGACGGGACTGCCCGGCGAAACGCGGTCGATTGTCACTGCGGCGCCGGTTTCATCCACAATCGGCGTCTGTTTGGTTACCACGTAACGCAACGGGCTCGTGCCCGATTCGCTTCGGACGACCATAGTCTCCGAGTTGGGCACGTATTCAGTGAATGCCCCGTTTGTTGTGGTTGTGGTCGTGGTGGTCTGCGCAAACGCCGGGCTCGACCATAAGCAGCTCACAGCGAGCAAGGCTGCGCCAAATGCTGGCACTTGTATTTTCATATAATGGATTCGTGTCCGGGAGCAGCCGCGGTCTCGCCTTCGGAACACCGCCAAGAGCGCAAAGAGGCACGATATCGTTCAGTCGCGCTTAGCGTAGTGTGCTCGACTGTTTCCTGATGAAATCCCGAATCCGCCATTTCGTTGCAATCGCATCAGCAGCGTTGCTGTTCGCGCGCGTCGCTTCCGCCGCTCCGTCAGTCGACGAACTGGTCGGAAAAGCGAAAGCCTTCGATCGCAAATTTCAGGCTAACGATGCGTTGCCGCTCTATTTGGAGGCGGAGAAGATTGCGCCGAAGGATCCGGACTTACTTGTCAGGATCGCGCGGCAGTATCGGTATCTGATGACCGATGCGTCAGACACAAAAGAAAAGCTGCGGCTCGGTCACTTGGCGCTGGATTATTCCACGCGCGCCGCAGCCTGTGGGCCGCACGACTGCGACGCTCAGCTCGCGCCGGCGATCACGCTTGGAAAAATGTTGCCGTTCCTGCCTACGAAAGAGCAGGTAGCCGCTTCGCCGAAGATCAAGGAATCGGTCGATAAAGCGCTGGCGGTGGATCCACGCAATGACACGGCGTGGCATGTGCTCGGCAGGTGGAATCGAGTCTTAGCAGAGGTCAGCTCGGCGAAGCGATTGGTCGCCGGGCTAATCTTTGGGCAACTACCTAAGGGATCAATCGACGAAGCCGAACAGGACATGAAGAAGGCGATCGCGCTCAATCCAAACCGTCTGATGCATTACATCGAGCTGGGACGCATCTACGCGCAGATGGGAAAGAAAGAAGAAGCGCGACAATTCATTAACAAGGGCCTGGCGATGCCGGAGACGGAAAAAGACGATCCCGAAACAAAGCAGCGGGGTCGCGAGACGCTGGCGAAACTTTAGTTGCTCTCGTTAGGCAACCGCAATCGATCCACTCGCCGCTTCACTGGCCGCCGGCGTGCGAATCGCTGACCACTCAGGCAGCTCCGCCAAGCCGCCGCCCATGAAAAGATGATGCCAGAGTTGCGTCGCGGCGACGGCCATCAGACCCATCTCGACGGAGAGACGTGGCAGCGAACCGGTGCGCATTTTACGAAAGTCGGTGCGCCAACGAGCAACGGCGGCGGGGTCGAAATAGCCCGTTTTGCGGAGCGATTCCTCACTCAGAAGCTGCGCGACGAACGGCGGCTCAGGTTCCATATGGAAGCTGTCGAGCGGCGCGCGAAAGATCACTTTGTGCCGGCGCGCGACGGATTTTGGCACCCAGCGTTCCGCGAGCAAACGCAGCAGATGTTTGTCCTTAAATCCGCGCAGTCGCCAGCGGGGGTGCAGCTTCGCCAAAAAATCGAAGACGTCCTCGTCGAGGAACGGGTAGCGCACTTCGACTGAAGAATGCATCGCGACGCGATCGCCTTTCGCTTGCAGTAGATGGCCTGCGAGAAGAACGCGTGCGGCAATCCAGACCCCGCGATGGAGCGGTGCCCATCGCTTCGCGCGTTCGACGGGAAAGTTTAGCTCGGTCCACGGATTCGTCTGTCCGATCGCGTCGTGCATCGACTCGCTGTAGAAACGCAGCTTCGAGATCGCGAGCATCCCGTAGGCATCGATCCAGGCATTCGGGCCGCCGACGGAATTCTCGACTTCGCTGCGCCAGGCATCGGGAAAATGCGGCACTTTGTTCGCGCGCAAGTAGGCCTTGCGAGCGACGTGGCTAAGACCCATGCCCGGTATCAAGTCGAGGAAACCCATCAACTTGGCCGCCTTGTACCAAGGATAGCCGACAAGCCATTCGTCCGCGCCTTCGCCAGTCAGAACGACTTTTTGTCCGCAGCTGTGGACCTTCCCGGAGAGCTGAAGCAAGGCCGCGCAGGCTGTGTCGATAACTGGCGCCTCCGCTGCGGTGATCAGTTTCGGGTACGTCGCGAGTGCGTCTTCGTCGCGGAAGTCCTGCACGATTGGCGGCTTCGCGCCGATGTGTCGTGCCGAGAGACTTGCCGCATCGAGTTCATCCAACTCCGGCTCGTGCACGCGCACCGTGTAGGTGTTGATCGCCGGCCCTTTCAAATGGCAGGCCAGCGCCACGATCATGCTCGAGTCGACGCCGCCGGAAAGGTAAGCGCCGACTGGAACGTCAGCTCGCAATCGCTCTTCGACTGCTTGCAGTAGGAGGTTCTCGAAATCATCGACGAGTCGCTTCGGATCGTGACCCCATTCCTCCGACCCCTCATCGGGAAAATCCATTTCCCAAAACGCGCGCTCCTGCACCACTGCACTCGCACCGTTTCCATTTGCGGGAGAGATGGTCAGGCAATGGCCAGCGGTGAGAAGCTGGATTCCTTCGAAACAAGTCCGCGGACCGGGCACCGCCGAAAAAGTGAAAACGTGATCGATCCCGCGGCGATCCGGCCGCGCCGGCACCATCCCTGATGCGAGCAGTCCCTTGATCTCCGATGCGAAAAGCAGCCAGTCATTTTGCCGCGTCCAGAAAAGTGGCGCGATCCCGAAACGGTCGCGTCCGAGTTGGAGCTGCCGTCGTCGATCGTCCCACAATGCGATAGCGAATTGCCCACGCAATCGCTCCCACATGTCGTCCGCATGATCTTCCCACAAATGGGGAATGATCTCCGTGTCGCAGTGCGTGACGAAACGATGTCCTCGCGCCCTGAGTTCCTCCCGTCGCTCGACGTAGTCGAACAGCTCGCCGTTAAACACTACTGAGACGCTGCGGTCTTCATTGAAGATCGGCTGCTGTCCGTCCGCCAATCCGACAATGCTCAGCCGCCGCGACGCGAGGCCGAGGCCCGGCCGAATAAGAAAGCCTTCCTCGTCCGGACCGCGGTGCAACAGCGCCCGCGCCATTCGCTGGATACTTCCTTCTGGCAGTGGACGTTGTCCCGCCAAATCGATCATGCCTGCGATGCCGCACATAAAGTTATTGTTCTAGGTGGAAATATGGAACGTGCTTAGTTATTTTCCTGAACGCGAATACCGCCGCGTTCGATGCCGTCTGAAGACTGCGACAGAAAACATCGCATCGCGCTCCTTGTCACAAATTGAGTTTCTTCATCTTCGTCGTTCCCCGTCCGGCGATGCCCTTTTATGCATAACGATCGCATCGCCATCATAGGAATCGGATGTCGCTTTCCCGGCGGCGTGAATGACGCGGAGTCATTCTGGAAGTTGCTGGTTGAACGCAGGGATGCTGTCAGCGATGTGCCGGCTGACCGCTGGAATGTCGAACGATATTACGATCGCGAGCCAGCGATCCCTGGGAAAACATTCGTTAAACGCGGCGGGTTCCTCGATCAGATCGACAAATTCGACCCGCAATTTTTCGGTATTTCGCCGCGAGAAGCTCCTTACGTTGATCCGCAGCATCGACTGCTGCTTGAGACAGCGTGGGAAGCGATCGAGAACGCGGGGCTTGTCCTCGATTTCGAGAAAGGAAGCGACGTCGCGGTTTTCGTTGGGATTTCGCACAATGATTACCAGGGAATCCAAAGCACCGCTTTCGATCACTTCGGTATCGCGCCCCACACGGCGACCGGCAATGCACACTCGATCGCCGCCAATCGGATCTCCTATTGCCTGAACCTGCGCGGCGCGAGTATCGCGATGGACACAGCGTGTTCGTCGGCGCTTACTGCGATCCACACTGCATGCGAGCACATCTGGGCGGGACGCGGTAACACCGCATTAGCTGGCGGCGTGACTGTGATGATCACGCCCGGCGGGTTCATCGGTTTTTCACAGGCTTCGATGTTATCGCCCGACGGCCGGTGCGCCGCGTTCGACGCGTCGGCGAACGGATTCGTGCGCGGCGAAGGAGCCGGCATGGTGCTGCTAAAGCGCCTTTCGCAAGCCATTGCCGATGGTGATCCGATCCGAGGCGTGATTATCGGAACTGCCGTCAATCAAGACGGTCACACGAATGGCATCTCCCTGCCCAGCGCGGAAGCGCAGAGCCGTCTCGTTCAGGACGCGTGCAAAGATGCTGGCGTTGCGCCGGCGCAAATTGGATTCGTGGAGGCGCATGGAACCGGGACGGCTGTCGGTGATCCGATCGAGGCTCATGCACTCGCGGAGGCGTTGTGTCAGGACCGATCCACTCCGCTTCCGATTGGTTCGGTAAAGACCAACGTCGGCCATCTGGAAACCGCTGCCGGCGTCGCCGGATTGGTGAAGGCGATGCTGGTTCTTCAACATCGTGAGATCCCCGGCAATTTGCATTTTAGTTCGCCGAGTCCGCACATTGATTTCGACGAACTGAAGCTGCGGGTGCCGACGGAGAGCGAGCCGTTTCCGCAGACAGACGGTGAGCGGCTGGCGGGCGTGAACTCGTTCGGATTCGGTGGTGCAAATGCGCACGTCATCCTGTCGGAGCCGCCGCCTCTTCCGCATGCAGAGCACTCCGACGTTTGGCTGGAGCGCGGTTGGCCGGTGATGCTTTCAGCTCGATCGGAAGATGCACTTCGCGGCTACGCGATGAAGCTCGCTTCATGGTTAACCGAACGAGCTGATCTTAACGGCGATTCTCCTGTTCTGCCCGATCTCACTTACACGCTCGGCGACCGCCGCAATCATCATCAACATCGGCTGACGCTTGTCGCGCGCTCCATTCCGGAGCTCATCGAGGAGCTCGACGCGTTCGCGATCAAAGAGGATAGCGTGAAGGTCCGCACCTCGTTCACGCCCCGACCTGAGAGCGCGCCGCGCGTCGCTTTCATCATGAGCGGGCAAGGTCCGCAATGGTGGGCCATGGGCCGTGAGCTGATGCAACATGAGCCGGTCTTCCGGAGGGTGATCGAGCAGTGTGACGCGGCGCTGCGCGGCGTCGCGAGTTTTTCGCTTCTGGAAGAACTCAGTCGCTCGGAAGAAACCTCACAACTGCAACGCACTGAGATCGCGCAGCCCGCGATTTTCGCGATGCAGGTGGGATTGGCAGAACTGTGGAAATCGTGGGGCGTGCATCCCTCCGCCGTTCTCGGCCATAGCGTCAGTGAAATTGCTGCGGCATGCGTTGCCGGTTTGTTCTCGCTCGAACAAGGTGCGCGAATCACCGCGTTGCGCGCGAAGTTTATGGAAGGTTGCGCGCGGGGTGAAGGCAGGATGCTCGCCGTAGGGCTCGGCGAAGAAGAAGCGCAAGCGCTGATCGACAAGCACGACCAAACCATTTCGATCGCCGCATTTAACGGCCCGCGCTCACTCACCCTCGCCGGTCCGCGTCATTCCATCGAAGCGATG
>JBJMWW010000128.1:0-25792 GCA_045809945.1 Chthoniobacterales bacterium | reverse complement strand
GCGGAACAGAGCGCGACAGAAGGCCATCCGTTCGTTGGTGTGGAATGGCTGCGCGCCAACGGCTGGAGCGAGGAAATCTGTCGCGCGATTCTTTCCCATGCGGAGTACTCCGGAGTTTCCCGGCAGACGTCGATGGAGAAAACGCTCTACGCGGTCGACGAGCTGAGCGGTTTCGTGACGGCGGTGGCGTTCGTCCGCCCAACGAAGAGCATCCACGATGTCGAAGTCTCCTCGGTGAAGAAAAAGATGAAGGACAAGGCGTTCGCCCGCGCCGTAAATCGCGAAGACATCACGCGCGGCGCCGCGGAGCTTGGAATGCCGCTCGAGGAAGTGATCGCGAACGTGATCGCCGCGTTACGGATGGATGCGGAACGGCTCGGGATTGCCGGCGCGACTTTTTCCGGTTCTTAGGGTTGATAGTCAGCGCCGGTAAGCGATTTTGTCGGCCTTTCCTCCCCAGTCATGCATTCGAAAATTCGTCTTTGTCTTCTTGGTTTCGCTACACTGAGCTGCCTCTCCGCAAGTGCTTACGTTCTCGAAGGTCAATCATGGACGCGAGATCGCACGGTGCAGATGCAGTTATCGCTCGATGACGGCATGGCGCCGCGGACGCCGTGTGGATCATTGCCGTGCGGCGAAGACGGTTTCACGACATTTAATCAATCCGCGCAGGATGCGCTGAATTCATGGAACCAGATTCTCAGCGGCTACCACGTGCAGTTCTCGTGGGTAACGCATTCGCCGGTCACGCCGGCTAACGACGATGACGAGATGTCGGCCTTTTTCTCCGACATGGTCTTCGACAAGAAGTTTGGCCCCGGCACACTCGCAATCACGTTGCTAAACTACCGGGATCCGGTCATGGAAGAGACGGATACGATCTTCAATGTCGCTTACGAGTGGGATTCGTATCGCGGTCCGCTCAAACCCGGTGTGATCGATTTTCATCGCGTTGCCACGCACGAGTTCGGCCACACGCTCGGACTCGATCATCCCGACCAGGCGATGCCGCCGCAGACGCAACCCGCGATCATGGACGCAAACGTCAGCAACGTCGACACGCAGCAGGCCGACGACATCGCTGGCGTCCAATCAATTTACGGCACCGGGCCTGCATACCTGAGCGGCAACAGCGCGCCGGTCATGCTCAACATCTCGACGCGCGCGTTCGTTAGCACCGGCGA
Source organism: Chthoniobacterales bacterium (assembly GCA_045809945.1). GTDB lineage: Bacteria > Verrucomicrobiota > Verrucomicrobiia > Chthoniobacterales > UBA10450 > CADDYX01. The sequence continues at coordinate 24,608 of JBJMWW010000128.1, read as the reverse complement.
CAATGTACTGATTGGCGGCTTTATCGTGCAGGGGACACAGCCGGCGACCGTCGTGTTGCGAGCGCTCGGCGGTTCGCTCCGGGCCTCCGCGATCTCACCAGTGATTGAGGACACGACGATCACAATCTACGATTCGTCCAATCACCAGGTCGCCTTCAGTGACGATTGGTTCACCGATGCGGATGCAGCGACGATCGCGAGCTACCGGCTCGATCCGCCAAACAGCATCGAGTCGGCAGTCATCGCGACGTTGAATCCCGGCTCTTACACCGCGGTCGTGCAATCGTTTTCGAATACATCGCAGGCGGCGACGAGCGGAATTGGTTTGGTCGAAATTTATGATCTTCACCGCACATCGAGCCGCCTCGGCAATCTATCGACACGCGGTCAGGTATTGACCGGTGATAACATTTTGATCGGCGGCTTCATTGTCGGCCCTGGCTCAAACAAAACGGTTTGCGTGCGTGCGCTCGGGCCAACACTCGGCGACCGCGGTGTGGCAAACTCGCTCAGCGATCCAACGCTCGAAGTACGCGATGCGTCCGGCAATTTGATCGCCTCAAATGACAACTGGCAGCAGGCATCGAATGCCGCGACGATTCAGTCCGAAGGTCTCGGGCCGGCGCACACTCAGGAATCGGCCGTGCAGCTGACGGTAAATCCCGGCAACTACACGCGTCTCGTCCGCGGCGTCGGCGACGCAACCGGCGTGGCGCTGGTCGAAGTTTACGATCTGAGCGCAGCGCCGTAATCGCGACGCATGACTCTGCCTTCGCCGGCGTTGATCGGCACGGCGTATTTCGTTTCCGAGCTGCTTCTTTCAGTTACGCGCCGCTCGCGCGGTGAAGGTTTCGCACGACAGGACCAGAGCACGCTTCGACTCATCTGGATCGTAATTATCGCGAGCATTGTCGCCGGTATTTACGTCGCGCGACATTGGCGCGGGGCGACTCTTCCGCACGCGGTGGCGTTCGCCTGGATCGGCTTGGTGCTTTTCGCGCTTGGCATTCTTCTGCGCTGGTGGTCGATCGTCGTTCTCGGCCGCTTCTTTACCGTGGACGTGACAATCGCGGCTGACCACGAGGTGGTTGAATCGGGTCCGTATCGGTGGATCCGACACCCGTCCTACGCCGGCGTGTTGCTCGCCTTCGTTGGTTTCGCGTTGACGACAGGAAACTGGCTCGCCTTGCTCGTAATCAACATTCCGATCCTCGCCACATTCCTCCACAGGATGCGAGTCGAGGAGCGCGCACTAATAAATGGAATAGGCGAACCGTACGTCGACTACATGCGGCGAACGAAACGGCTGGTCCCGTTCGTCTACTAAGCTCAGGTAATCTGGTAGCGCTCCAGCAAATCCTCGCGCAATTCCATCGCGAGTTTCGGGTTGAGTCGATTGAGGACGGTCTCGCGCCGTTTCGGATCCATTGCGATCAGCTCACGCAGTATTTTGTCGCGTGTCTTTCGTTTCTCGTAACGGCTCCAGCCAACCCCAAGCGCGAGCAGCGCGCAGATTAACCAGACGGTAAGCGTCGTTCCGGACATCATGAAGTGACTGCGGGTGTGTCGCTTGAAAGAACGACCCGTCGGACGACCTGGAGGAGCTCACCGCTTTTCGGAGGCTTTTCAATTGCTGCATCGATCTTCAATTCGCGGAACCGCTTCCGCTCATCGCAATCAAAGAAGGCCGAGAACACGATCACCTTACCGCGATAGCCCGCGCCGCGCGCCGCCACGATAAACCGCCAGCCGTCGAGGTTTGGCATCCGCACGTCGACGATCATGACATCGAAGTCGCGGTGCGAGGTAGCGATGAGCTGCAAGGCATGCGCGCCGTCTAAAGCCGTCTCCACATCACAGCCGGCCTCGCGCAACGTAGCGCCCACAAACGAAAGTACGTGCACGTCATCATCAACACACAAGACGTGAATCGGCTGACTGCTCATCGCGCGAAGATTAGGTGATCGATCGAATACACTCCGGGTCCAAGCAGCACGAGCACGATCATCAGCATCGCCAGATTGATAGCATACTCGTTCCCCGGCGGGTTATTCGTGACCAGATAGCCGCCGCCTTTATGCCCGATCGTTGCTGCCACTGTCATCGTAACGAAGATAATCAGCGCGGCCACTCGCGTCAGCATTCCGCATGCGATCATGCTTCCGCCGACGATCTCACTCAGCATTGCGAGGCGTGCCTGCGCTTCGGCAAACGGCAGGCCGAGCGATTTCAACCAACCGGCAAAGCCTTGCATGTTGCCAGGGCCGACGATGCCGAGCTTGCCGAGTCCGTGCACAACAAAACAGACACCAAGGAACACGCGCAGGATGAGGAGGGCCGCATCGAAAAATGCGGGGCGCGTCGAAAGAAAAAAGTGCACCACGCTGCTTAATCGATCCTCAGCGCGATTTCGGCGGCTCGATGCTGGCGAGGATTTGTCCGAATCGCGGATCGCCTCGCAGCGCATCCCACGAAGGCGAATACTTCAAATCGCCGTAATCCGGGCCGGCAGGAGTCTTGGCCACAAACGCCAGTTGCTCGATCGCGGAGTTTACGTCGCCAATCCAGGCGTATGTCATGGCCAATGACGTGAGCACCACGGCCCCATCGAGTGCGTCTTGCGCGATTGGGCGCAAAGCGACTGCTCGCTGTCCTTCGGCGATTGCCTCCTTGGCGCGGCCAAGTCCAGCGTCGACCAATGCAATCTGACTAAGAAGGAGCGCGTCGTCCGGTGTTTCGCGGAGCTTCGGTTCGAGTTTGCGGCGCGCTTCGGCGAATGCGCTCTGCGCCCGTGTGGTATCGCCGGCCGAGCGAGCAATCCATGCTTCGAACCAGCTCACTGGCAATTGAAAGCCGCCGGACCCGACAAGCTCTTCGAATTTCGTGCTGGCCAGAGTCGCGCGCGCGATTTCCGGTTTGCGATCATATAACGCGAGCTGCATGCGCGTGTAGGTGACCACGCCATCGGGGTCGTAGCCGGCAGGTAGCCCTTCGATCAAGCTTCGGGCCGCCGCCAAATCGCCGCGCTCGAGCTTTGTCTGCGCGCGCATCATCTGGAAATAGTCGCGCTTGCTCGGATCGATTGCGGCGGCGCGATCATAGAGTGCTTCTTTATCGTCGTAGCGGCGCAGCACATCGTAGAGAACGGAAAGGCCGGTCAGCACTTGTCCATTCCGCGGGTCGAGATCGACAGCCCTTTTTAAATTAACCAGCGCGTCGTCCCAGCGTGCCTGTCGGCGTGCGATCCAGCCCAGGAGAGAAAATAATTCGGCGCTATTGGGCAACGTGCGGCGCGCGAGTTCCAGTTCGGCCAGTGCGCGTGGATAATCGCGACTGCCGTGGTAGTAGACGAGCGCCTGGGCGAGATGCGCTTCGCCGAGATCGGGCGCGAGCGCGAGCGCAGTTTGCGCGGCTGCTTTGGCCTGGGCAAGCCGGGCCGCTGACCGATCATGACCGAACCAGTAAAGATTGTCATGCGCGCGGGCAGCCCAGCAGTAGCCGAGCGCGAAACTACCGTCGCGCGAAATCGCTTCGTCGAGAAAGCGAATCGCGCGCAAGAGCGATTCTTTCCGATCGGGTGTGTCCTGGAAGTTCGTGATCAACTCCTTTGCGCGGAGATAGAGGTCGAACGCCTCCATATCGTGAGTCGGTTGGCTGACGGCAGCTTTCTCATCCGGTGAAAGCGCCGCGTTCAACTTATGCGCGATCGTGTCCGCAATCTCGGTCTCGATGGCGAAGGTATCGGCAAGATCGCGATCGAAATGTTCCGCCCAGAGATGTGAATCAGTCAGCGCATCGATCAGCTGAACCGTGACGCGAACGCGATTCGAGATCCGCTGCACGCTGCCTTCGATGATATGACGCACGCCGAGCTGCCGCCCAATCTCGCGCAGATTGCGCGGCGCGCCGCTCTTGTAGACTTGCACCGACGTCCGGCTGATCACTTTGAGGTCTGCAATCCGGGCGATGCGCGTAAGAATTTCATCCTGCACGCCATCGGTGAAAAAGGCGTTCTCTTGTTCTGCGCTTAGGTTCGCGAAAGGCAGCACCGCGACCGACTTTGCGGGAATGTCCTGCCGTGTGTCGCGCGTCAGCGAGGCGGCATTCTGCGAGTCCTCCACCATGGTGCGAAGTCCGGCGCTGCGAATCAAAAACCAGCCGATCGCGATCGCCGCCAGAACGCTCGTAATGGCTAGCAGTTTGCGCCCGGTATGATGACGAATCGATTTGTGCAACGGAACCTCTTCCGTTCGCCTGAGGCCTTCGGGTGTGAGTTCGTAAGCCCAGGCAAAGGCGAGAGCGGCTGGAAAAAACGCGACGAGTAACAAAATCAGAACGCGCACCGTCCAGTTCGGCACTGCGAAATATGGCGAGACCTGCGTCGCAACCTGGATGAGCAGCCAGCTAACAATCGCGTAGGTGGCAGCTACACGATAGACGTTGCGGCGTTTCAGCTCCCCGAGGAAATTGCTCAGGTTCATGGGCAACTCTCTTGCCTATCGAAAACGAGAATAGCAAGCGAGCCTCAAAAGCCCACATCGTTAAGTGCTTGCAGTTGCGAGTGCGAAGGCTCAGCCTCGACACAACTGGAGCATTGACATGAAGACACTTCCTCGTTGGGCAATCGAATCTGCCGACAGCGGCACGCGGCAGGGGCCGCTGCAGTCCCGCCGCCCGTCGAAAAAATCCGGCAAGAAATCCTCAGCGAAAAAGAAATCGGGCGGAAAGAAGCGCTAAGCCTTTATAGCTGGAGCCGACGGCTGCCGCGTCGCGCAACCGTGTAGCGAAGGCGGATAACCGTCGGAGGAATGAGCGCGAATTTTAAAATTATCGGCGTCGCTCTCTTCTTGGGCGTGATTGCCTATCACGCATCGGCGGCGACATCGAAAAAAGAAGCGCATGTCACGCAGATCATCCGTGACGTGAACCTGCTGCCTTCGAAAAACGAACCGCATCCGGCGGCCGTCAACGATCCGGTGCGCGAAGGCGAAGCGGTTCGCACCGGCGATAATTCGCGCTCCGAATTAACTTTCGTTGATCTGACGATCGAGCGAATCGGCGCGAATTCGATTTTCAGTTTCAACAAAGCGGGACGCGATGTGCAGTTGAGCGGCGGGTCGGTTTTGATGCGCGTGCCGAAGGATTCCGGTGGCGCAGGTGTTCACACCAGCGCGGTCTCGGTTGCGGTCACCGGCACGACCCTTATTCTCGAAAGCGCGCGCGGCGGTCGCAGTAAGCTCATCGTGCTAGAGGGGGGCGCGCGTTTATCGCTGGTCAGGTACCCGAAGCAATCGCAGCAAGCGCATGGCGGCCAGATGATCGACGTGCCAGCGGGCGCTACCACCGTTCCACCACCGGTGGATATCGATCTAAATCAAGTCATGCGGACGCATCCGCTCGTGACCGATTTTCCGCAGCTGCCGAGCTACCCGTTGATTGTTGCGACGGCAAATCAGGGCCCGATTTACCAGGGGCGTCCTGTCGCAGGTGGACCGGGATCCGTTTTGCCGCTGCCCTTCCCGATCGGTGTCGGAGTAGGCGGCGGACATCCGGGTCGCGGTGAGCATGAGCCAACACCACCGTCCACCGGCGGCACGCGCGACGGTGGAGGAAAAGGTGGTAAAGGTCGCGGGACTGACACCGGCGCCATCCAAAACCCGCCGACCACCACCTATCCGCCGAGACCAACGCCTACGCCGCCGCCGGTTATCGGTCGCACAACAGGTGGCACTCCGGTACCTTCGCGAGTCGGCAGGGTCGTACGAAGTCCGACGCCGCGACCAGTTCACTAAGCACAAACTGACGAATACGACGGCGGAGCCCCGCAGCCGCGGGACTTCCGCCGCCGGCTTTCGTCAATCAGGTTAAGGCGTCTGCGATTTCGCCTCGTGCATCTCCTTCATCGCATTGTGCATGTCCTCGTGCGCCTTTTTCATCGCATCGAACTTCTGCTGCTGCTCCGGACTGAGGAGCGGCCGAATTTGCGCGCCCGTGCTTTCCATCACCGCGCGCATCTTCTCCATTGCTTCCTGGTGGATTTGCTGAATCTGCGGCTTCGCCTGATCGACAATCGGCGTGACCTTCGCCTGTTGATCAGGCGTGAGGTTCAGTTCCTTCGTCAAATGCTCAAGCGGGTTACCCCAGTCGCCATGCTGATGCCCGCCGGCCCCACCGGGACCACCGTGCTCTGGATGCGCGATTGCGGAGAGGCCACCGAGCGAGAGCGCGGCGCCGACTGTGATTGCAATAAGTTTACGTTTCATTGTTTGTTTCTTCGTTAGTTCTCTGGCGGTTATGCCTTGTTGATGTGTGACAACACGATTGCCGAATTGGTTACAACTTTTTTCCTGTAACCTCGTCGCACCGGGCACTGTCACATTCAGCGGTGTGGATACATTGTGGAATGCATGGCTGATGACGTCGACGCTCGCGAGCTGGTTGCCCGCGCGCTGCGCGACAATGAAGAGGCGGCGCGGGCGCTGGTTCGCCACTTGTATCCGCTGGTCGCGAAAATCGCGCGCGCCCACCGACCACAACGCACCGCGGAAGAGGACCTGTGCCAGATGATTTTCATTAAAATGTTCCAAAATCTGGGGCAGTTCTCCGGCAAGGTGCCGGTGGAGCATTGGGTCTCGCGCATTGCGGTTAACACCTGCCGCAATGCCATCGCAGCCGAACGCGTGCGGCCTGAACTACGCCGTGCCGATCTAACCGAAGAACAGGAAGCGGTCGTCGATTCGCTCGCTGCGACGGACGAGGAGATCGGGCCGGACCAACAGCTCGCTTCGCGCGATCTGGTCGAACGCTTGCTGGCGACGCTTAAACCAGCGGAGCGTTTCCTCGTCGATGTGATGTATCTTCAGGGTAAATCGGTGCAGGAAATCGCGACGATGACGGGCTGGAGCAAAGCGCTCATAAAGGTGCGCGCGTTTCGTGTCCGACAGAAGTTGAAGGAACATCTTTCACGACTTCAAAAGGAGACTCATGCGATCAGGTGACGGACAAATCGAGCGGTTGTTCCGCGCGGCGCATTCGGCAGAAGCAGAGCCCGAGATGCCGTTCGGCTTCGACACCCGCGTGCTCGCACTCGCGCGCGGAGAATCGCCCCGTAATGGCAGTGTTCGCGTGCTGCGACGTATCGCCACGATTGCGACGATCGTTACGGTCGCGGCGGCGGCCGCCGCCTGGTGGCAGATTTCAGCCGGCGATTCCGAATCTCTCAATGCCTACACGATCGCCGACACCGCCATCAATGGAGTGCTCGAATGACGAGCGCTTTGAAATGGCGAATCGGTGTTGCGCTGGCGCTCGTCTTTATTGCAGGAGCAGCGGTCGGCGTCTTTGGCAGCGCGCACCACGTGCGGCGCATCATGTTCGAGCATCATCCGCCGCATCTGCGCGGCCGGATGGCTGAACATTTGCGGCGCGAGCTCAAGCTAACGGACGAGCAGTTCGCGAAGATTCGGCCACTGGTCGAACGCTCGGAGGATCAGCTCGAGAAGATCCGCGAAGAAACAAATCAGCGCGTGCACGAAACAATGCGGCAGGGCCACAGTGAGATCAGTCCCATTCTGACGCCGGAGCAACGGGCAAAGCTGCAGGAGATGGAAGAGCGTCACCGACGCGCGCTACACGATGGCGGGCCGCCCGGACCGCCGCCCGATCGCTAGCCCATGTAGAAGCCACCGTTCACGTTCAGCACGTGACCGGTGATGTAGCTTGCCATCGGCGACGCGAGAAAGAGCGCGGCGTCGACGATCTCGTGCGCTTCACCGAGCCGGCCGAGAGGAATCTGCTTCTTGAAATTCTCGGTGACTTCATCCGGCATGCCTTTGCTCATCCCGACATCGATGAAGCCCGGAGCAATCGCGTTCGCGGTGATCTGCTGACGCGCGAGTTCCCGCGCCGAAACCTTTGTGAGCGCAATGATGGCCGCTTTGCTCGACGAATAATTCGCCTGGCCGAACAAGCCCATCTGTCCGCTGACTGACGACAAGTTGATCACGCGACCGCCGTTCCGCAGGATCGACGCGGCGTGTTTCGTGACGTTAAAGGTGCCGGCGAGATTCACGCGGACGATGCTTTCGAATTCTTCCAGCGCCATCTTCTTCATCGTCCGATCCCGAATGATGCCGCTGTTGTTGACGAGAATGTCGAGCCCACCGAACCGGTCCGCGATCTGTTTCATCATCGATTCGACTTCGCTGCTGCTCGTCACATCACATTGCGCGACGAGCGGCTCGCGCAGATCGCGTGCGACGTTCTCCGCATCGCTTTTGTTCTGTCCCTCCGCGTCCGCGATGTAATTCACAACGCACTGCGCGCCGCGGGCCCCGAACGCGCGAATCGTCTCCGCGCCAATGCCGCGCGAGCTGCCGGTCACGAGAACGACTTTGCCGGTGAAATCGAGAGGGTCGGTCATGCGCGGGACGTTAGGCGCGAACGGTTGCCGGACAAGCGATAGGCGTTAACGTTGGCGGCTCATGGCTGCGCCGATTCGCATTCTGACTGCAGTCCCGATCTGTGACGGGCATGACAGCGCGATCAACACGATCAACCTTGAGTTTATTCGTCACGGCATTGAGGTCGTATATCTCGGCTTTCATCGTTACGTGAAGGACATCGTGCGCGCAGCGATCCAGGAGGACGTCGCAGCCATCGGCATCTCAAGTTACAATGGCGGACACATCGAGTTCTTCGCCGAAGTAGTGAAGCAACTGAAGAAGCGTGGCGCCGATGACATCAAGGTCTTCGGCGGTGGCGGCGGAACGATCACGCACGATGACCAGCGCATTATGCAGAAGCGCGGCGTGGATAAGATCTTTTTCGCCGGAACTTCGCTGACCGACATGAGCGAGTTTGTTCGGGAACATTACGCCAAGCGGCGCAAGCAACGTGCGACCGCTAACGCGGAAATGAAGCTCGCGCGGAGGCTGACCGAAATTGAAGACAGCTACGCCGGGAAAAGTCGAAAGGCTAAAGGCGAAAGCAGAAAACCGAAGAGCAGTCGAACGAAAGTAATAGGGTTTACTGGTCCGGGTGGCGCGGGTAAAACCACGTTGATCGATGAGCTCGTGCTCCGGCTCCTGCGTCGCGAAGCAACGTCGCGAATCGCTATCCTCTCGCACGATCCGAGCGTCGTCGGCGAAGGCGCTCTGCTCGGCGATCGCGCGACGATGATTAATTCCCAGGACGACAGGGTTTTCATGCGCAGCATGGCAACGCGAGGACAGGCTGGGGGATTATCGCCGGCGACGGAAGATTGCCTCGAGCTGCTCGCGCGGAGCGGATTTGATTACGTTATTATCGAAACGGTCGGCACCGGCCAGGAAGCGATGCCATTCCGAAGCAGGCTGATCGATGAAACGGTGATGGTGATGAACCCGGATTACGGCGCGCGGCTGCAGTTGCAGAAGATCGTCATGCTCGACCTGGCCGATATCGTTGTCGTGAACAAGAGCGATCTTGATCGAGCGAAGACGGCGATGAATGAGATCGAGCGCCGCCTTGGCGAAAACAAACGCAAGCAGGTTGTTATTTCGACTGTCGCGAAACGCCACCGTGATGCGGGCGTGGATGAACTTTGTGATTTGCTGACGCGCGATTCTCGACCCGCCGCAAAAGCAGGTTAGCCTCTGTCATGTCGAGCGAAGTCGAGACATCCTCGTGCAGCCGCGGCGACGAATCACGGAGATTCCTCGACTGCGCTCGGAATGACAGCAGCCGAAAGGATTAAACGATGAGCAAATTAGGACGCGTGGTCGAAGCGGTAGAGGACTACAACAGCTTCGTCGAAAAAGAGGTGAAGCGTTCGCGCACGGACGAGCAGTTCGGCAAGCAGATGCTCGACCGGTGGAACGAGATCAAGCGCAACATCAAGGTCGGCACTTCACCGACTGGTTTGAAATTGCCGCGTCTCGCGCTTCCGGAAATCGACGAGGTCGGCGACATCACTCGCTACTTGTTAGGCGACGGCTTGCCGGGTGAGTTTCCGTTTTTGAATGGTGCTTATCGCGAGATGTATCTTGAGCCGTGGCAGGACGCGCCGATTGAGACCGGCACCTATGACAAGCACGGCGACGGTCGGAAGTCGCGACTGAACGGGAGTCGCAACGGACATTCGAATGGCAATGGATCGTCGTCGGCACGCGCGAAGGAAACGAATCGCGTCGAGGCGACGATTCGCAAACCGAAGCAGGCCGAAGAACCGACGCGTTTGTTCTCCGGTCTCATGCTCGCGGAGGACACGAACAAGCGCTTCCATTTCCTCAGCGCGCATCAGCGCTCGAAGCGACTCAGCACAGCGTTCGATGGCCCGACGCTCTACGGCATCGATTCCGACGCTGACGGCGTTTTCGGAAAAATCGGGGAAGGGGGCGTCGCCGTCGACACCGTCGAAGACATGGTTCGTCTCTACGACGGTTTCGATCTGGGCTCGCCTGATTTCTCCGCCTCGATGACTATCAGCGGCCCGGCGCCGATCATTATGGCGATGTACATTGCGGCCGCGGTTCGCCGCTTTGGTCCTGACGTGATTCCGAAACTTCGCGGTACGATTCAGGCCGATATCTTCAAGGAAGTTCAGGCACAGAACGAAACCATCTTCCCGGTCGAAGCGTCGCTCCGATTCCTCGCTGACATGATGGAATGGACGATGCGGCACATGCCGCGCTGGTATCCCGTTTCGATTAGCGGGTATCACATTGGCGAAGCCGGTTCGACTCCGGTGCAGCAGGCCGCTTACACGCTTTCGAACGGTTTCGCGTATGCCGAAATGATGGCGGCGCGCGGCATGTCCGCGGATGAATTCGGACCGCGGCTCTCGTTCTTCCTCGATTGCGGGCTCGATGTGGAATACATCGCGCTGACCCGGGTCTCACGCCGCATCTGGGCAATCGGGATGCGCGAAGTGTTCGGCGCCGGTCCGAAAGCGCAGCTTTACAAGGTGCACACACAAACCAGCGGCCGCTCGCTTATTGCCGCCGAGTTCCGCAACAACCTGACGAGAACTGCGGCCGAGCTGATGCTCGCCTATATGAACGGCACCAACTCGTGTCACTCGAACAGCGCGGACGAGCCGTTCACGACGCCGAGTGAAGAATGGATCCGCCTGTCGGCGCACAGCCAGGCCATCCTGCTCGAGGAATCAGGCATCTTTAAACACACCATGAATATGCTGAGCGGTTCGCCTGGCATGAAGGCAGTCGAACGCGCTGTGGAAGCCGCCATCCTTGAAGAGTTCCGCGAGATCGAACGACTCGGCGGCGTCCTTGCTGCAGTCGAGAATCGTTACCAGCGCAGCCAAATCCAAAACGCGGCGCATCGCTACGAGCAGCAGATATACGATGGCACTCGCCCGATCGTCGCGTTGAACAAGTATCGCAACGAAGACGAAGAACTGCCCGAGTTTGAATTGGCGCGAACGCCGCGTTCGAAGCAGCAACTGCAAGTCGACCGGCTGAAGAAGTTTAAAGCAAAGAACGCCAGAAAAGCCGAGGTGGCGCTGAACAAGCTCGCCGACATCGTGGAGACCGACGAGAACTGCTTTCCTGCTTTGATGGAAGCGGTGGAAGTCTGTTCGTTAGGCCAGATCAGCGAACGCCTGCAGGAAGTAGTCGGACGTTTTCGTCCGATGGTGTAAACCAATAGGTGCAAGACGCAGGAGCACGCGCGCGCGCACGGATCGCGTGGCGCCTGCTGCCCTTCCTGTTCCTGCTCTACGTCGCGAACTACCTCGATCGCACGAACATCGCCTACGCCACGCTCGGGATGAAAGGCGAGCTGGGCCTGAGCGATTCGGTGTTCGGGACTGCCAGCGGCATTTTCTTTATCGGTTATTTTGCGCTGCAAATCCCCGGAGCGCTGCTGGTCGAGTTGTGGAGTGCACGACGTCTGCTTGCGCTAACTCTAATCGCCTGGGGCGCACTCACGGCCCTAACCGGATTGGTGCACACGCCAGCCCAGCTCTACGGCGCACGTTTCTTACTTGGAGCGGCGGAGGCTGGCTTCTTTCCAGGCGTGATCGTCTACCTTTCCCATTGGTTCATTTACCAGGACCGCGGCAAGGCGGTCGCTCGCTTCATGGCGGCAATCCCGCTCGGCTTTATGATGGGAGGCCCGATTGCCGGAGCCATTGTCGGGGTGAATTGGCTGAGTATCGCTGGCTGGCGCTGGCTCTTTCTCCTCGAAGGTATCCCTGCGGTTCTACTCGGACTTGCCACTCTGTTTGTTTTGCCGGACCGGCCTGACGAGGCGCGATGGCTATCCTCTGATGAGAGCGAATGGATCACTGCGCAATTGAACGAAGAACGCGCCGGCAAAGCCCACGTGGAGAAGATGAGTGTCTGGCAAACTTTGCGTCACCCCGCGGTGCTTGTGCTTACCCTGGGTTTGTTTTTCACCTATACCGGTGGCTACGCCTTCTGGTTCTGGGAGCCGACGATGCTGCAGCGTTTCACCGGCTGGAGTGTGCAGAAAGTGGGTTGGTTTGGTCCTGTCGTCTTCGGAGCGGGACTTATCGGTATGCTGCTCATGGGTTGGAGCTCCGATCGCCGGGCCGAACGCCGCTGGCATTTTGCTATTCCGCAACTAGCTGCGGCGGCAGCTCTGGCAGTCTGGTTCTTGCTCCCTCATTCGAACTTAGCGCTGGTTGTAATCTTTGCCGTGCTTGGCTTCGGCACCATCGCCTACCTGCCTTCGTTCTGGGCTCTGCCATCAGCCTTTCTTACCAGTTCAGCAGCCGCAGCCGCAGTCGGCTTCATCAACTGTACCGCGAGCATTGGCGGCTACGTAGGACCTAAGATCATCGGCGAACTTAGCCAGCGCACCGGCTCTTTTCACTCTGGCTTTATCTTCATGATCGCCTGTTGGCTGATCGCATCGCTCCTCGTGCTGCTATGCCCGCGCGAACATGCCTCTGCCATGCCTTCCGTGTTCGAGTAATGGTTGCTGTCGCGAGTTACTTCTTGACCCGCTTAAGCCGAATGTTATCGGCGTAAAAGCCGACGCACCGCGAATCCGCGACGCGCGTTGGTTTAATCGAAACCACGATGTCGTCTCCGCTTCGATTGACAGTTCCAGTGCCAGAGTTGCGGCAACTGTCTTCGAACGTGAATTGCAACTTATCTTTGCCGACGAACTTGCCTGTGCCGTTAGCTTCCGGTGCGGCACCCTGCCCGTCGCTGTTCCCGGCACTAAACCAGATCTGTGTGTTGTTACCGGTGCCTTCGATACTCATCTGAAAGACCGCTTTGCCATGCAGGTATTGCTTATCCGAATATTCGCCGGCCAACGTCTGACCATAGGCTGCACTCGTTACGCCGAGAGTCGTGAATGCAAATAAGAGAGCGCTGATTTTCATGTCTGTGTTGTATCGCCGCTCATAGCTTATGACGAGACAAGAGAGTCGCTACGGGCTGATAAGCTTCTGAGCCGAACGCGATGATACAAGCGGGCGCGCGGAGGGCGTTCCGCCGCTTCAAGTCGGCGAAGAAATGGCGCCGCTCATTTCGAATTTGGCGAATGCTCTGAAATTAGTTTTTGGAATCGCGGATCGTTGCGCAGCGGGTTCCAAAGCGGATTCATTTTCAAATCTGCCACTGTGATTCCGGACGGCACTTCGAGCAGATGTGGAATCGCCGCGATCGCAGCATCGATATCGCCGAACCGCGCCTGGATTTGCGCAAGCGCTGTTTCCGCGGGCGGGAGGTTCACCGCGTCGCCTTTGTAATCGGCCACCGCCTGTTTCGCCTGAGCGAGCGCGTTTTCTTTATCGCCCAAACCAGCGTAAGTCAGCGCCACGAATTCCGGCGCACCGAGCGCCTCCGGGCCGACGACCGCGTTCGGCGTTGGTTTGAATGCCTGAAGGGCGCGCTGGAAAGCGGCTTTGGACTCCTCCGGTTTACCCGCCCATTCGTAACAGTAGCCGAGCTGCATCCAGAGCGCGTTGTTCGCGGTGCTCTGCGCTTCGGCTGGGTTGATTGTGCCGAGCTTCCGTTGAATCACCGCGACCGCGTCGTCCAGCCGCCCTTCGAAAACTGCCTGCCAGGTGCGTACCAAGACGACGTAATCGTCGGTTGAATCGGCCGGAATCCTCGCCAGCATCGCCGCCGCTTCCGGCAACCGCCCTTCGGATTGATAGAGGTTCGCCTGGTTGCCCAGCGCGCCTTCGTCATTCGGCGAAATCTGCAGCGCACGATCAAGCGCGGCGTGGGCCTCATTGAATCGCCGGAGCAGATTCAGAAACTCGGAGCCGTAGCCAATGAACAACTGGAAATCCTGCGGATCGAGCTCCGCCGCCTTCTTGTAGTGTTGTTCCGCCTCCTGCCACCGGCCAAGGCGCCGCTCCACGTAAGCCATGTATTCATAAACGAGCGCATTGCTGGGCACGCGTTTGCGACCTTCGTCATAGGCATGGAGCGCCCCTTCGAAATCGCGCAACACGCGATAGCGATAGGCGCCTTGCGCGATCCAAGCTTCGGCCAGCTCCGGCTGGAGATTCATTGCCGTATCGGCAGCCACCTTCACCGCGTCAGCGGAGTTCGTCTCTGTGTCCACGCCGTTGAAGAAAAGAAAACTTCTGATTACACCGAGCCGCGCCCAGGCGAGCGCAAATTTTGGATCGAGCTGAACCGCCATCGCATATTGCGCCGCAGCTTCTTGAAAGGCGGAATAACCGTAGCGCTTGTTTTCGATCGATAGCGCCCGCAGATAGGCGTCGTAGGCAGCGAGATTGTCCGTCGGTTTTTGGGCGACCGCCTGTTGTTCTCGACCGGTCAGGCTCGCGTTGAGTTGATCGGCGATCGCGCTCGCCACCTCCGCTTCGACGGCAAAGACGTCGTCGAGCTTGCGGTTGTAGCTCTCAGCCCAGATGTGCTCGTCCGTCGCCGCGCGAATCAGCTGAACGCTGATGTGCACGGCGTTACCGATTTTTTGCACGCTTCCTTCGAGCAAATGAGCTACGCCGAGCTGTTTTCCGACCTCGCGCAGATTGTCCGGAGCGCTTTTATATTTTTGCGTCGACGTGCGCGAGATCACCTTGAGCGCGGCGATCTTCGACAAGCGCGTCAGGATCTCATCCTGAATCCCTTCTGCGAAGTATGCGTTCGACTTGTCGTCGCTCAGGTTATCGAAAGGCAGAACGGCGATCGATTTTTGCGCTGTCTCTGCAGCCGCCTCGCTGGCATTTTGTCGCTGGGCCGGCTTGCGCACCAATTGCCACGCCAGCAATCCCGCTGCGATCAACGCAAGGCATGTGAAGACAACAGCGAACTTTTGTCTGCTCCAGTAGGGAATCTTCGCGTCCGGTGGCACGTTTGCGGTGCGCTTCATTCCTTCCGGCGTCATTTCGAACGCCCACGCGATCACCAGCGCGATTGCAAAACCGAGGAGCACGAGCACGACCAGTGTCTGGAGAACCCATTCCGGCGCGTGAAAGGTCGGCAGGATGGTGGATGCGATCTGAATTACCAGCCAGCCGACGATGGCGTAGGCGACGGCGACTTTGTAGACGTTGCGCCGCTTCAGCTCGGCAAAAAAATTCGGGGCGGCCATCTGCGGCGCCGAGATTACCCGCCGCAGCGGTCCGCGTTCAATGTTTGTCGTTACCGCCGCGCCGACAGAAATGTGAGAGGGCCTCAGCGCCGCGACCGTCGGGAAGATATTATTCCGTCTCCGCCGAGAACGTCGCCGGGTCCTGCTGGAAGAAATGCGCGAGCTGATCGTACAGCTCAGGCTGCTTCGCCTTCAGCGCGCGCGGCCGCTCGAAGAATGCCTCCGTCGCTACGGCAAAGAACTCCGCCGGATTCGTCGCGCCATAGGTATCAAGCACGCTTGCTGCGTCCGTCGCATCGGCCTTGCGCAAGGCGTCGAACGCGGGCTGCATCACCCGCGCCCAAGCCAGATATTCGGCGCGCGTGGCCAGCGCTGGAGCGCCGTCCGCTCTCGAATCTTCAAAGTCGAGCTGATGCGCGAACTCGTGCATCACGAGGTTGTGGCCATCGGCCGGATCGGCCGCGCCGTGTTTCACCTCATCCCAAGCGAGGACGAGCGACCCGAGCCTGCGCCCGGTATGACCCAGCCGTGCTTCCTCACCTTGTTCCCAGATATTCCCGCCGACGTAACGATCCTCGTGCACGGCATAGGTAGAGGGATAAACCAGAATGCTGGTCAGCTCCGGATAGTAATCTGTCTCACGGTGGAGCAGGAGAATGCAGGCCTGGGCCGCAATCGTGACCCGGATTTCGTCCGTCAATTCCAGCCCGGCGCAGCCTTCGAAGTTTTTCTCCGCCAGGAACACCTGCACATCCCCGAGCAACTCCGCCTTATCGTAAGCGGGCAGCCGGGAGAAAATCGGAATGTTGCGCGTGATGATCGCTTTCCACTCCGGCGGAAAAAGCGTCGCGCGCAGCCGCTCCCGCCGGCGTCGCTTACGTGAGGCAAATATCATCTTCGCCGAGCAATACCGGCTGCGCCGGAGTGTTCCTTGTTACTTATCGTATTCAACGACTGCCTGCGAACGTTGCACCATTGTGACGGCTGCCATCAACACTAACGCGGCGACTACCTGATGCGGATACAGTTTGGCATGGAAGAATCCCCAGGTGATGCAGACGGCGGCGAGAGTTTGCAGCATTTCGAAGTAGCCGGCGGTTGAGGCGCGGGTCAGGCGCAGGCCTTCAAAGTAAATCAGAAGCGGGATGCCTCCGGAGATTGACGCGAGCAGGATCAATGCGCCAATCGCAACACCGGGGTGCGTTTGCGCCGCCGCCGGCCAGAGCGCTGGGCCATTTGCTTTGCCGTAGAGGAGTAGGATCGCGCTCATGCAAACAAGTCCGACCACGACCCGCAGACTCGACGCCAGCTTGAGCGGCATACCAATCATGACTCCGCGGCCAGCGACGGTGGACAATCCCCAAAACAAGGCGCAGACGAGCGCGTAGGCGGTGCCAAGGTTCAGTCCCGCTTGCGCGAACGAGACACCGATGAGCTCCGGATGTTCTACAGAAAGGAAGATGCCGGCCACAATTGCGATGCTCGCATAGACAAAAAACCGCGGCGTGAGACGATCGCCGAATAGAACGAACGCGCCGATCGTCGAGATCACGGGCTGGATGTTAAGGATAACGTTGACGACGGTCGGGTTGCCATTTTTCAAAGCTAGCGTGAAGAAGACCGTGCCTACCGCTGAGCCGGCGAAGCCTGAGAAGATGAGATAGCTCCAGGTGCGGCCATCGACGTTGCGCAACGCGCCGAGGTGCGGGAGCAGAATGGGCAGGAACATCAGCAGGATGAGGACGTGCTCCCACCAGACGATGACAGGCGCGTCGAAGAGGTTGTTGAGTGGAATGCGCCACGCGCTTTCTGTTCCCCAAAGCGCAGCACCGAGTCCAACCAGCCATGGACCGTAACTGGCGCGTTTCGCGTGAGCTTTCATAATCCAGCTCCAGCTAGTTGGTCTATACGGCTAGCTCTTTAGCTTAACGTCGAACGGCGCACCGGTCTTCGCGCGCACATCATCAAGGTTCGCGCCCGGCTGCAGCTCGATAAGAACGAGACCGCCACCGGCTTTCACCTCGAAGACGGCAAGGTCGGTGATGATGAGATTCACCACGCCGAGACCGGTGATCGGCAACGTGCATTCCTTCAGAATTTTCGGGCTGCCGTCCTTTGACGTGTGCTCCATGACGGCGACCACGCGCTTCACGCCCGCGACCAGATCCATCGCGCCGCCCGGTCCTTTGACCATCTTGCCGGGGATCATCCAGTTCGCGATGTCCCCTTTATCGGTCACTTCGAACGCGCCGAGAATCGCGAGATCGATGTGCCCGCCGCGGATTTGGGCGAAAGAATCGGCGCTGGAGAAGAACGCCGAACCCGGCATCGTCGTGATGGTTTGCTTGCCGGCGTTAATCAGATCGGGGTCTTCTTCGCCCGGTTTTGGGAACGGCCCGATGCCTAACAAGCCGTTCTCGGATTGCAGAGTGACGTGCATTCCTTCGGGAATGTAGTTGGCGACGAGCGTCGGGATACCAATCCCGAGATTCACGTAGTAGCCTTCGCGCAGCTCCTGTGCGGCGCGTTTAGCGAGCAGATCGCGCACACTCGACCCTGCCTTTGCCACGGTGGCGCCCTGCACGGTGCGGAACTCGATCCGCTTCTCGTATTTTGCGCCTTGGATAATGCGATCGACGTAGATGCCGGGCGTGTGAACCTGGTCAGGATCGAGCTCGCCCACTTCGACGAGCTGCTCGACCTCCGCGATGCAAACCTTGCCGCAGGTCGCGATCATCGGATTAAAATTCCGCGACGTTTTGCGGTAAATGAGATTGCCTGACTTGTCTCCCTTCCACGCTTTGACCAACGACACTTCGGCCTTGATGCCGGGCTCGAGCACGTAATCACAGTCGCCGAACTTCTTTGTCTCCTTACCTTCAGTCAGTTTCGTTCCGAATCCGGTGCGCGTGTAGAACCCGGGAATACCGGCGCCGCCCGCGCGCAACCGCTCCGCTAGCGTCCCCTGCGGGATCAGCTCGAGGTCGAGCTCACCGGACAAGACCTGACGTTCGAACTCCTTGTTCTCACCGACATACGACGCCATCACCTTTTTCACCTGCCGATTCACGAGCAGCACGCCCATCCCGAAATCGTCCACGCCGGCGTTATTACCGACGATCGTCAATCCTTTAACCCCGCTATCGCGCAACGCGGCGATGAGGTTCTCCGGAATTCCGCACAATCCGAAGCCGCCGGCGGCGATTGTCATGTTGTCGTGCAACAAACCGTCGAGCGCAGCGACAGCGTCCGGATAAACTTTGCTCATGCGCTGACTCTGCGTTGCGCGATCAGCCGTCGCAAGCGCTTGCCCACGCGGCAATAGGCGACAGATTGCAGGCTCATTTATGGCTGCTCAGTCGCTCGCTCATCAACTCGCTCACTTCGCCGGTTCACTGGAATTCGAGGACCTCGGCAAGAACGTCGTGCACGAGGTAAAGCGGCGGCTGATCGACTCGCTCGGCTGCGCGCTTGGTGCATGGAATGAAGAGCCGTGCACGATCGCGAGAACTGTCGTGTCGGATTTCTCGGCAAAGAACGGCGCGACCGTCATCGGCACAGATCGCAAGGCGCCGCCGGATTGGGCAGCGTTCGCGAACGGCTGCTGCATTCGATATTTCGATTACAACGACACCTACCTCTCGAAGGAGCCGGCGCATCCGAGCGACAATTTCTCCGCCGTGCTCGCGATCGGCGAGAGCGTCGGCGCAACTGGACGCGACATGATTCTCGCCGTTGCGATCGCTTATGAAGTGCAATGCCGACTTTGCGACGCGGCAAGCATTCGGGCGCGCGGCTGGGATCATCCGACCTATGGAGCATTCTCCACCGCGCTCGCTTGCGCAAAGTTGATGCGACTGGATCCGGAGCGCACGCGTCACGCGATCAATATCGCCGGCGTCAATTGCGCGGCGTTTCGGCAGGCGCGGGTAGGGGAGCTGTCTCACTGGAAAGGCGTGGCGTTTGCGAATGCAGCGCGACACGGCGTTTACGCGGCGTTGCTCGCACGCGCCGGCATGACAGGCCCGGCGCCCATTTTCGAAGGCGCGATGGGATTCGAGAAGGAACTGGGCGTGTCGTTAGGCAACGTCGCGGAGATGTTCGACAAAGCGAAGGAAGCCCTCGCAGGCGAAGGGCCCGCATCGATGATCCTGAAGACGAGCATCAAATATTGGCCGGCCGAATATCACAGCCAAAGCGCGATTGAAGCGGCGCTGCATCTGCGGAATCAGATCGACGATCGCACACAGGTGAAATCAATGGTCATCGAATCGCACGACGCATCGGTCGATATCATCGGCAGCGAGCCGGAGAAATGGCATCCGCAGAATCGCGAGACCGCCGATCACAGTTTGCCCTACATCACAGCGGTGGCGTTGATCGACGGCGAAATAACGGACAAGCAGTTCGATCCCAAACGTTTTACGGAACCGGCGATCGTTTCATTCCTGCAGAACGTCGAGGTAAAGCGAAACGACGAACTGAGTGCGCTCTACGCGGAGGCCGTGGCCAATATCGTGCACGTCACCCTCGCCGATGGACGGACGCTGACAAAACGGGTCGATTACCCGCTGGGCAACGCGAAGAACCGCCTGCCGGACAAAGAACTGGAAGGCAAGTTTCTCAATCTGGCCGCGCCGAAGATTGGGCGCGAACAGTGCGACGAGGTGCTCGAATACTGTTGGAAGTTCGAGCAAATGAAAGGTGTCGAGAAGCTGATGAAGCTTTGCGAAGTGCCAGCCTGACGAATGGCATCGGCGCCTGCACGATTGCGCGAACTGATTCGCGACGGCTGCATAGCGATGCCGGGGGTGTTCAACGCGTCGACTGCGCGGCTGGTCGAGCGGGCCGACTTCGACGCGGTTTACATTAGCGGCGCCGGGTTATGCAACGCGACGGCCGGTGTGCCGGATGTCGGTTTGCTCACGATGAGCGAAGTCGTGTTGCTGGCTGGCTACGTTGCGCGCGCGGTGAAAATCCCGTGCATCGTCGACGCGGACACTGGTTTCGGCGGTGCGGACAACGCCGCGCGCACCGTTCGTGAACTCGGAGCCGCCGGTCTGGCCGGATGTCACATCGAAGATCAGGAATTTCCAAAACGCTGCGGTCATTTGGGCGGGAAAACACTCATCGATATTCAAGACATGAACGAGAAGATCGCTGCCGCGGCCGCCGCAAAGCGCGATCGCGATTTTCTGCTCATCGCGCGCACTGACGCCCGTGCGGTCGAGGATTTCGATCGCGCGATCGAACGCGCACGCAGTTATCTCGAAGCCGGAGCTGACGCAATTTTTCCCGAGGCGCTGCAAACGCGTGAAGAGTTCCGCGATTTCGCGAAAGCGGTCGATGCGCCTCTGCTCGCAAACATGACCGAATTCGGCAAAAGCCCCTTGTTGTCCGTGCATGAGCTGGCCGAGCTCGGCTACCGCATGGTGATTTTTCCGCAGACGATTTTCCGCGCGACGATGCGCACAGCCGAACAACTGCTCCGCGACTTGAAGAGCAGCGGCACGCAGCAAAGTTGGTTGGATCGAATGCAGTCGCGCAAAGAGCTTTACGCGCTGCTTGATTATGATCCGACGAAGTAGCCGGTTGTTGCGGCGCTCATTTTTGTCATGTTGAGCGAAGTCGAAAACATCTTCGTTTCGGTAAATGGAGATTCCTCGACTGCGCTCGCAATGACAGGAGACGAATACGCATGAGCACTACCTCGACAGAAAAACCATCGTACAGCCCCGGACTCGCGGGAGTGATCGCGGGCGAAACTGAAATCTGCTGGGTCGATCCGAACGCGGGATTGATGTATCGCGGCTACGACATTCACCAGATGGCCGAGCAGGCGAGCTTCGAAGAAGTCGCTTATCTATTGCTTAATGGTGAGCTGCCGAACCTCGAGCAACTGACGAAATTCACGCGCGACATTGCCGCCGCGCGCGAGCTGCCCGAACCGATTTTCGACATGATG
Organism: Chthoniobacterales bacterium; assembly: GCA_045809945.1. Lineage (GTDB taxonomy): Bacteria > Verrucomicrobiota > Verrucomicrobiia > Chthoniobacterales > UBA10450 > CADDYX01. Next base: position 3,091 of record JBJMWW010000128.1, on the reverse strand, counting down.
CGGCTGCTGCCAAAGAACATGCATCCCATGGATGTATTGCGTACTGGCGTCTCAATGCTCGCGCCATTTGATCAGGAACTAAACGACCACTCCCACGAGGCCAACGTCCGCAAGGCAATGCGCTTGATCGCCAAGGTCTCAACGCTCGTCACCGACGGCTGGCGGATCATGCATGGTCAGGAGACTTTCCCGCACAATCCAGATCTCACTCACGCCGGCAATTTCCTCTACAAGCTGACCGGCCAGCAGGCGCCGGATTGGCAAGTGCGGATGCTCGACACGATCTTCATTCTCTATGCCGATCACGAATTCAACGCTTCCACGTTCGCGGCCCGCGTCACGGCATCGACACTGGCGGACATGTATGCGGCAGTAACAAGCGCGTGCGGGACGTTGAAAGGTCCATTGCATGGCGGAGCTAACGAGGAGTCGATTTACATGCTGAACGAAATTGCTACGCCCGATCGTGCCGAGCCGTGGCTGAAGGATGCGCTTGCGGAGAAGAAAAAGATAATGGGATTCGGTCATCGCGTTTACAAAAAAGGCGACTCGCGGGTGCCGATCATGCGCGAGATCGCGCGCGATTATGGCAAGCGCGCCGGCAAGGAAAACTGGGTGCCAATTTGCGAGAAACTCGAGCAAACGATGGAGCGCGAGAAAGGTCTCTGCGCGAACGTCGATCTCTATGCCGCGCCGGTCTTTACCATGTTTGGCTTCGATCCGGCATTGAACACGCCGATCTTTGCCGTCTCGCGTGTCGCCGGCTGGTGTGCGCACGTCGTTGAACAGCACGATCACAATCGCCTCATTCGCCCGCGCTCACTCTATGTCGGGCCGAAAGAGCGGCCCTATCCCGGTTCGCCGAACGGCGCCAACGCGCATTAAATGAGAGGCGAAGCGCAGTCGCTTCAGGAGCATTACGCGCCGGACAACGCCTGCTTCGGCTGCGGCCCAGCCAATCCCGACGGCGTTCACGTGCGCAGTTTTGTCCGCGGTGACGAAGTCGTCGCGGAATGGATGCCGGAGAAAAAATACGAGGCGTTTCCCGGTGTGCTGAACGGCGGAATTATCGGGACGTTGCTCGATTGTCACTGCAACTGGGCCGCCGCCTGGTATCTGATGAACAAGAGCGGCGCGGATCGTCCGCCGTGCACCGTGACGGCCGATTATGCGATCAGATTGCTTCGGCCGACGCCGACGAACGACGCGGTAATATTGTCTGCCAAAGTTATCGAGTCAGAGGGTGACCGCGCGACAGTCGAAGGCACACTGAGCGGCGGGGGAAAGGTTTGCGCGACGTGTCGCGGCACATTTGTGGCGGTGACCGAGGGTCATCCGGCGTTTCACAGATGGTGAGAGGTGTCTTTCTGTTACTTTGCGCGATCCCGTGCAGCTCGGTCCATGCCGACGACTTCGGGCCGCGAATCGACGAGTTAGAAAAGCAAAGCGCCGTCCGGCTCGGCGTCACGGCTACGCGTGCGACAGGCGATCGTCGCGTTTCGAACCGGGCAGACGAACGCTTCCTGCTCTGCAGCACCTTCAAGCTCTTCGCAGCAGCCGCTGTTCTGAAACGCGTCGACGACCACGCCGAGCAGCTCGACCGGTTCGTTCCTTACACTGAAGCCCAGCTGCTCGAGTATGCACCGGTGACGCGCGCCCACGTCAGCGAAGGCGGAATGAAACTGCGCGACCTTTGCGCGGCTGCCGTTGAAGAGAGCGATAATACCGCGGGCAATCTGCTCCTGGGCGCAATCGGTGGACCGCCAGGTTTGACGGCGTTTTGGCGCACGATGGGCGATAAGGTGACGCGTCTGGATCGGATGGAACCGGAGTTGAATAGCGCGGCTTCTGGTGACGAACGGGATTCCACGACGCCGGCCGCGATCTGCGCTGACCTGCAGCGTCTGCTCACTACTGATTATCTCAGCACGGCGTCGCGGGATCTCCTCGAGGATTGGATGACGAAATGCCAGACCAGCGCCGGAATGATTCGGGCCAGCGTTCCTAAAGATTGGCGGATCGGCGACAAGACAGGCCGTAGCGGAGAGGGTGCGGCGAACGATCTCGCTATCCTGCATCCACCTCATGGTGCTCCAATTTTTCTTTGCATTTACACGGCGGGCCCGAAGCAGCCGACTGCGACGCGCAACGCAATCATCGCTGAAACGGCAAAGGTCGCTTTGCAGGCGATGCAGAAATAGCGGACGGGAATTCGTTGCCTGATTTTCGCGGATGCGTCACTGCCATCATTCCCTCTAAGCTGTGGATATGAAAGAGCCGGAACTTCTGCCGCCGCCAGAGACAATGTATCGCGCATTGGTCGCGCGCGATTCCACCTTCGAAGGAATCTTCTACGTCGGAGTTCGCACCACGGGAATTTTTTGTCGGCCGACCTGTTCGGCAAAAAAACCGGCGCGCGAGAACGTCGATTTTTTCTCGACTGCCAGTGAGGCGTTGCACGGCGGTTACCGACCGTGTTTGCGTTGTCACCCGATGGACCCGCAGCAGCGTGCGCCCGAATTGGTGGAACGTCTCCGCGCTGAAGTAGAGCGCGCGCCGGACGGCAAGATCACGGACAAAGAACTCAGCGCCATGTCCATCGATCCATCGACTGCGCGCCGGCAATTCAAACGCCATTTCGGGATGACATTCCAAGCCTATCACCGTGCGCGACGGATGGGACGCGCCTTACACGCTGTCAAGAATGGGAGCCGCGTTGACGAAGCCCGCAACGGCAGTGGGTACGAGTCGGAGAGCGGTTTTCGCGATGCGTTCGAAAGAATCTTCGGCCAGCCACCAAGTGATGCAAAAAACAAAGCGGCGTTATTTGCCGAGCGAATCGAAACGCCGCTCGGCGCGATGCTCGCGATCGCAGACGACGAGGGTTTGCGCCTGCTTGAGTTCGTCGATCGGCGCGCACTCCAACGCGAGTTGGGTATTCTGCGCCAAAGCCTGAAGACGAATGTTGTGCCAGGGAAACATCGACATCTCGACACCGCTCGGAACCAATTGGCAGAATATTTCGCCGGTAAACGAATGGAGTTAGACATACCGCTCGCTCCGGTAGGCTCTTCGTTTCAATTACGCGATT
>JBJMWW010000127.1:0-8395 GCA_045809945.1 Chthoniobacterales bacterium | reverse complement strand
GAGGTGATGGCGGTGTGGGAACCGATGACGCCGATCCTCGCGGGCATGCAGCTCGCCGTGGTAGAAGAATTGAGTGCCCAAGCCTGACGCGCAGAAGCGCCTCGCCCAATTAAACGCCGTGCTGAACGCGCTCACCCACCCGGCGCGGCGCCAGATCCTAATGACAATTCATTTCCGCGGCGGCGCGATGACCGCGGGCGACATCGCGGCGCGGTTCCGCCACTCGTGGCCGACAACAACGCGGCATCTTAAGGTCTTGGAAGACGCGCAGCTCGTGATGGCGTCACAGGAAGGGCGCGTCCGCACCTACCGGCTCGATCTTGCCCACCTCAAGCTGGTCGAAGATTGGCTCCACTGGTTTGAGAAACAGCCGCGTTAAATACTTGAGCCGTGCGACACGTGCGACACGTGCGAAGCGCTCGGCGCTGTGGCCAGATCACCGTCTTTTCTACTGCAGCGGCGCGCCGTAGACCTGCCAAACCGTGACGTGGCCGCCGGCAAAGTCCCAGTCGCGCTGATAGGAGAAGGAATGATCGCGCGGCGACCATGCGAGGGTGCGGGGATGATCCGCGTGGTTCGGATCGTAGACGAGATAGCTAATTGTATCGCTTCCACGCGAAGCGGGCTTCCTGGCATAGACAAGAACGGAATGATTGATAGCAAAATTCTCCGGCGTGGTCGTTAGGTAGGCAACGAAGTAACCTTCTCGCTCCTGTAGCGCGCGTTCCACTTCTAACTCGGTACGTGCCTGCTGCTCCGGACCGTGTGGCAGAAAGATGCGCCAATTACCGACACGAAAGTAAGTCGGCCATCCGAGCCCGATGTTATTCCGGACAATCTCGCCTCGAGCACGGCTCAGGCTGCGCAAGTCCGAGTAGCCCGGAATGACGATCCGATCTTTCTCCGCTGCGGGCGGTGCCCAAGCCGGCGTGCGAGTAATCCGGTGAATGCGCGCGGCCAGTTCCGTATCGTCGAGCGACGGCTTCGACGGATCGAAACGCGCGAACTTTCGGAATTGTTCGACGCTGCGGCTCATGACGAAACAGTGCTGCACGAAGCGCTTCGTCTTCACCGCGCCCGGCGCATCGTGGCGAAGTGAAGCGGAGCCATCGTGGTATTCGAACACGGTCTCGTTAGCGAAGGCGAACGTGTCGCGCTTGAAGTCGAACGGCCGCTCAGCCAACGCCGTGGTGGCGGCCGACAGGAGCAGGCCGAATCCGATAAACAGCCCGCGAAAGCGGTGCGCACCCAACTCGTTCGTTCGCCCCTCGCCCGACATCGGCGAGGACACTAGCAACTTCGTCGCCTTGCGCTACGCACGAAGCATCAGACGCGTGCGCGCCAGCGGCGGTTATGCTGCGCACCATGCAAAACCGCGTGGACATATAACGCCTCACCGACCACGGAGAAGTAGATGCGATATGGAAAACGGTCGGTAAGAACGCGCCGAACCTGCCCGCTAGCATAAACGACTCTGAACAGATCTGGGTTCGTTGCGGCGCGATCCGTCGCGGCGAGAACCTCGTCGATCAGTTGCTCGCCAAGGCCGCGGGAACGCTCCTCGTACCAACCTGCAGCTTCGACGAGATCTTTAACCGCTTCTGTTCGGAAGATGACCTGCCGGATCATTGCGGCTTGAGCCGCTGCCTGACTTCCGACTTAAGCGATTTCGCCGGGACTCCTGGAGCCGAGCCAGGACGAAAATTCTTCAAACGATCGTCGAGCAGCGCTTGCTCACCCGGCGTCAGTTCCTCGTCGGCCTCGATGGCGCCGCGAATTAGCTGCTGCCGGTCGGCAAACGACAACGTCGGAATCGCTTCGAGGATTTCGTGCAGGCTCATTTTCCAAAACGTAGCCACTCAGCAGGCACTTTACAATCTGTCTAACTGCCGAAGGACTGGATTTACACTCATCGTGGCAATCATTGCCGCGGCACGAGGCAATCCGCGCGCGGAGCGGCGCGACTCGCCTTTCGAGTTCACAATTTCAGCGTTTGATGCTGCAGCGTCCCCGATCCCGTACCGCTACCTCGATCGACAATGTCGATGCCGCGACAGCAACTCGGGATCGGGGCAAAAGTGCTTAGGCAGATTCAAAGGCTTGCCTTCGACTCCGAGTAGCCACTCGAGGGCGCTCGGTCCTCGCATGCAGCCTGGGAGCAAAGCGAACTTTAGATTCACCATCTATCCACATGAGACCGCGATCAAAAGCTCGGTCGTGGAGCGGGTTCAGACACAAACCGTTGCGCGCATTGAGACGGTTCGTGGGATCTTCTGACCAAGGAACGATGTGGCTCGCCACCAACAGCTCGCGGTTAGTGATGCCTGATACACAGCAACGGAACTCATAAGCCGACAGGATCCGGCGTCGGAAGAAGCTCTGATTTACGCGCACGCGGATTAACGCCTCGCGTTCGAGGCCGATGCGTGGCAGGTCATCCGCCTTGATTTGCGCGACAGATTCGATTGGCTGCTGAAGCCTTGCTGCTAGGAGTTGCTGACTCTCAAACGCGAGTGTCTCTGGATCGCGACGAAAGTCGTCCCAGACTTGCTCCTCGCCCTTCGCGCCTCTCGTCAGCCCCGCAATACCTCGCGCCTTGAGCGCGGGATCGAGACGAGCGAAATTACTCAGCTTCATCGACACCGAGCCGGGCGTTCTGTCTAGAAGACCTGCGAGTTCGAGAACCTGCGGGTTTCGCATATGGATCTTGCCGAACGGAATCTCCGAATACAGGCTGAAAGCGATTACCAGCTCTTCGCGCGTCCAATCCTCGCCGTACCGACCCATGCCGCCGAAGATGGTAGCTGCACGACCCAACAAGCGCGAGCCGCGTACCTTACATTTCCGCTCTGAACGCCTAACCTAGCGTTCTATGCCACGTCAACGGTTCCGAGTTCGGCCCGAGCATCTCTTTCGCCAGCTCGCGAAAGATCCTGTTCGACGGCCTCACAGCCGGCGTCACCTACGTGATGCAGTTGTGCGCCGTCGGCGGTAGCACGGGCAAGAGCGATTGGACCGAGCCGTTTACGAAGATCGCGCTCTGAGCGTTAGCGCCGCACCGTTCCAACCTCGCCTCGTTCCGAATCGTGATCGTCGGATTCGTGCTCTCTGTTGGCACCGGCAACTTCTGTTGACGCAACGTCTCGACATGGTCCGCCATGCCCGATCGCGCTTTGTAGATGCAGTCCTCAACGGAATGGCCGACGCCAGTAAAGCCTTCGAGGTCGGGAGAATAAAAGCCGAAGAAGTCCGGTTCGTCGGTTGCTTCAATCACCAATGAGTACGGCAGCGTGATCATCTATCTCTTTGCTTTAATCCTGCAGCTTTCAAAATTGCGTGGCACGTCCCGGTCGGGGATCTCCTTTGAACCTTGGAAGTCTACACGAATCAGACGCGGGCAAAACGGTCAGGCGAGCCGGTGGAGTGTCTTACCGACCGGCGCAAGTATTGCTGCGATTTAGGATTGATGAAATGGGCTCCCCGACTCGGATTTTTTGCTGCGTGGCTCTGCTGCGCCTCGTTCGCATCGGCTGAACGAATCAACCAGGAAGGCCGGATCCTCGGTGCGCCGCCCGTAGTGACAGCACCGACGTTATTCAACACGCCGGCGGCGGACGCGATCGTCTCGGCGATGCAGATCATGCCGGTCGATAGCGCGTGGAATGAGGACGTTTCGCGCCGGCCAGTCCTGGCGAGCTCCGATGCGATGATCGCGCAGATCAAGGCCGATTTGTCGTCGAGCCGGCAGACGCTGCGGCCGTTTTACGAGATGAATTATGTGCTCGTGCCGGATTCGCAGCCGCGGGTGGCGATTCCGTTTTTCAATTACCCGGATGAATCAGATCTCGATGGCGGGACTGACCCGGTCGGCAGTTATCCAATTCCGGCGAACCTGCCGATCGAAGGATGGCCGCGCGAGACTGGCGGACTGACGTTGCAGCAATGGCAGCAGGACGTGAACAACGACGGCGGCGATCGGCACGCGATCATGGTTGCGCCGGCCGCCGGCGCGATCTGGGAGACGTGGCTGACGCAGTTAACCAGCACCGGATGGCAGGCGTCGAACGGCGCGAAGTTCGACCTGAATTCAAACACGCTGCGGCCGGCCGGCTGGACGTCTGGCGATGCGGCGGGCCTGCCGATGTTCCCGGCGCTGGTGCGCTACGACGAATGCGAGCGCGGCAGGGTGGAGCACGCGCTGCGGCTCGTGGTGAAGAACACGCGACAGGAATACATTTACCCGGCGCGGCATTTTGCATCGTCGATCCCGGCGACGTCGGTGAATTATCCCGCGATGGGTCAGCGGTTGCGCCTCAAGGCTAGTTTCACCATCCCGGATAGCTGGACGGTTGAGGAGAAAGCCGTGCTGCGCGCGCTGAAGAAATACGGCGCGCTCGTAGCGGACAACGGCAACTTCTTCTCCGTCTCGGTTTGCCCGGACGATCGATTCGCGGCGAACGCGTTCGATCATTTGTCGACTATCGACGTCAACAACTTCGAGGTGATCCAGACGACCGGGCCGAATGAAGGTCCGCGCTCGCCCGGCGCACCGAGCGTGAATGCCGGACCGGATTTGGTCGCCGAAGCGCCGGCGACGGTCATGCTCAACGGGACGGTGAACGATCCCAGCCGCAGAGCGACCGTGCAATGGAAGCTGTATTCCGCACCGGCGAACGTGACGTTCTCGACCGCGCAACAACCGACGACAAAGATCACGTTCAATGTTCCAGGCGTTTACACGCTGATGCTCAGTGCCGACGACAGTCTGCATGCCGTCGCCCACGATGCCGCGGTCGTGCACGTGACTGGTCACGACGCGATGGCAAACATTTCCACGCGTGTTGCCATCGGCACGGCAGACAACGTCGCGATCGGCGGCTTCATTATCAGCGGCACGCAATCAAAACAGGTGCTGATCCGCGCAATTGGACCTTCGCTGGCGAGCAAAGGCGTGAGCGGCGCGCTCACCGATCCGATGTTGCAGCTCTTCGATTCGACAGGCGTGTCAATTACCACGAACAACAACTGGCGCGATACACAGGCGGACGCGATTGAGCAGACGAATCTCGCGCCGAGTGACGATCGCGAGTCAGCAATTCTTGCGACGCTTACGCCCGGCTCGTACACCGCAGTCGTTTCGGGTAAGAACAACGCCAGCGGAGTAGGTCTGGTCGAAGTCTATGACTTACAGCCGAGCGCGACCTGCAAGCTCGAGAACATCAGTACTCGCGGCTTCGTCGGCAGCGACGCGAACGTGATGATCGGCGGCACGATTGTTACCGGACCCGATTCCGCACGCGTCCTGTTCCGCGCAATCGGGCCATCGCTTTCCTCGTCAGCGATCACGAACGCGGTCGCAAATCCGCAGTTAGGTCTGTTCGACAGCAACGGCACGCAGCTCGTCTTCAACGACGACTGGAAAACAAACCAGCAGGCAGTGCTCGCGACAGGTCTCGCGCCGAAGAGCGATTATGAATCAGCGATCGTAGCTGAGTTGCCGCCTGGCGGGTACACCGCAGTCGTATCCGGCGTGAACGGCACGCGCGGCGTTGCGTTAGTGGAAGCTTACCACCTGCAGTAACAGCAGGCGTAGTTTGCTATCCAGTGTCATTCGAGTGACGTATCCGGCAACCATGCCTCCGCCGTTGTTCCGTTACCGGGTCTGAAGTAAACTCCGTCCCCGCATGCACATCACCGAGATCATAGCGAAGGATTCGCCGACGTTTTCGTTCGAATTCTTTCCGCCGAAGACGCCCGAGGCATCGGAGAGTCTCTACCAGACGATTCGTGAGTTGGAGACTTACATGCCGAGCTTCGTCAGCGTCACCTACGGCGCAGGCGGATCGACCCGCGATCTTACGCACGATCTGGTCGAGCGGATCCAGAATACGACAAAGCTCGACCCGATTCCGCACCTGACCTGCGTCTCTCACAACGAGCAGGAGATCAGCACCATCCTGGAGCGCTACGCGAAGTCGTGCATCGGCAACATCCTTGCCCTCGGCGGGGATCCTCCGCGCGGCTGCGCCTACGACCGTTCCAGTGACGCCTTTCAGCATGCAAGCGATCTGGTGAAGTTCATCAAGCGCTACAATGAGATGGGCGATCATCCCGATCCGCGCGGTTTTGGAATTGGTGTCGCCGGTTTTCCCGAAGGTCATCCGACCACACCGAACCGCCTCGTCGAAATGGATCATCTCAAGGCGAAGGTCGATGCCGGTGCAGACTACATTGTTACGCAGCTCTTCTTCGATAACCGGGACTTTTACGATTTCAGGGAACGCTGCGAGCTGGCTGGCATTCGCGTCCCCATCATCGCCGGCATCATGCCCATCAGTTCGATGAGCGGATGCAAGCGAATCGCGGAGCTCGCTGGGGGCGCGCGTTTCCCCGCAAAATTGTTACGCGCCCTACAACGCTGCGAAGAAGATCGCAGAATGGTGGAGCGCGTCGGCGTGCATTTCGCGATCGAGCAATGTCATGACCTTTTAGACAACCGTGTCGCTGGTATCCACTTTTACACCCTCAATAAATCGGCCGCGACGCGCGAGATTTTCGACAGCCTCGGCATTCCACGACGCAGCAAAGAGCAGGTCGCTGTTAACTGACGGCCGGCGCGCACCATAGCGTTCGAACCGAGACGCGGTAGACGCTGCGACACGCATGGCAGAAGCTGACACGTGCGATCAATGATTCTCATCACCCATGTGTCACTCGCGTTATGCGCGCTCGGCGCCGCAGCTCAGTCGCCCACGCCTGCCGCCGCCCATTCGTCCCCTACTCCGCTGCCATTCGCACCCGCGGCAAAGGACAAGGTAACCGTGTATTCCGGCTGCGCTGTGTTCGATGGCAAAAGCTTTCGACCGGACATGGCAATCGTCACGCGCGGTGAGCGCATTGATTCCGTCGTTCCAGTGTCGCAGCTGCAAGCTCCCGCGGGCGCAGAGGTCGTCGACATGCGTGGCAAGTTTGCCTTGCCGGGGTTGATCAACTCGCACGAGCACCTCGCTACGCCGCCTGACCGCAAGTTCGCCGAAGCTATGATGCGGCGCGATGTGTATGGCGGTGTGACTGCGGTTCGCGGGATGGGCGACGACGTGCGCGCTCTCGCCGACTACGCACGTGCCTCCCGCGTCGGCGAAATTCCCGGACCCGATATCTACTACGCTGCCTTATTCGGCGGCCGCAGTTTCTTCGACGATCCGCGCACCGCTGCTGCGTCGCAGGGTGTTACTCCGGGAACTGCGCCATGGATGCAGGCAATCGATGATAAAACTGACATGGCGAACGCGGTAACGATGGCGAAGGGCACAAGTGCGGTAGCGATTAAGATCTACGCGAACCTGAGTGGCGCCCTGGTTTCAAAGATTGCTGCGGAAGCGCACCGTCAAGGCTTGCTGGCCTGGGCTCATGGAATGGTGTTTCCAGCCACGCCGCAGGAAGTCATTGATGCCAGGCCAGACACTGTCTCGCATACCTGTTACCTTGCCTACCAGGCGGTCGACAAGCGACCGACTCGCTACCAGGATCGCGAGAAGTTTCGCATCGATCCCGCGCCATTTGAAAAAGGTGAGAACCAGGTCATGGCACACCTGTTCGACACGATGCGCCAGCGCAACATCATCCTCGACGCGACGAATTACGTTTATGAAACGATCGAACGGATGCGCGCGGCGGATCCAAACAATTCACCCCCGCCGCCTTACTGCTCCTCGTATCTCGCTGAGCTACTTTGCAGGCAGGCTTACCAGCACCACGTTTCTATCTCAGCCGGAACTGACAGCTTCTCACCGGCCGACGATCAGTACCCCGCGCTCTACGACGAAGTCGAGATCCTCGTTCGCAAAGTGGGAATGAAGCCAGAGGAAGCTTTGAATTCCGCTACGACGATCAGCGCAGCAGCCGCTGGTCAGCAGAAGGAGATGGGTACTCTCGAAGCCGGCAAGCTCGCCAACATCGCTTTCTTCACCTCGGATCCGCTCGATGACATCGGCGCGTTGCGCACCATTGACGTAACCGTTAAACGCGGGGCGCGATTTCCGCGCAAGGACTACCGACCGCTCACTCCGGACGAAGTGGAAGGCCGGCTCTAGCTCTTAGATGGCAACTGTCGTCCGAGCAGGTTACCGACGGTCAATCGATCCTCCGGTAACTCAAGCTGGCGGATAAATTGTTGGAACCGGTCGGAAAACAAGTCGTGCCGGCGCTCCCAGTAAAAGCGCAACCCTGGAGTTGCCAAGTAATGTTTGTAGAGATTGCTCCAGCCTCGCCAGATCTGTTCTTCCATAAGTCCGTAGACGTGGTGGAAGTGAATCGTTTCCATCGCCTTCAGGAACTGGAAAGCGGCGTGAAAGAAGCGCGCCGTCTCTTCGTCGTTTAGGGCGTCCAGGTCCTC
>JBJMWW010000126.1:0-11506 GCA_045809945.1 Chthoniobacterales bacterium | reverse complement strand
CGTGATCGCGCAGAAGCGCGAGAATGCCGCGCAGTTTCCGTTCGACGATCTGCATCTCGTCGGCAAACCGGCCACGCATTTTTTGCGACGGTTCTGGTACCGGCAACTGCGCGACGCGCCGTGGCAGATTTCGCGTGGCGAGCTCAGTGCCTTACGCGCGATCCTCGCGAGCCATGACGCAAAATTACTGCACATCTACTTCGGTCACATCGCTGTCCATCTGCTGCCGCTGATCCGGAGGTGGAATGGGCCAAGCATCGTTTCCTTCCACGGTGCCGACGTGATGGTTGACCTCGACAAGCCAGGTTACCGAACAGCCACACTGGAGATGTTGCAGGCGGTGCGCCTGGTGCTCGTTCGTTCCGCGTCGTTAGGTCGGGCACTTATCAATCTTGGCTGCGCAGCAGAGAAGGTTCGCGTCCAGAAGACTGGCATTCCGGTGGAGGAATTCGAGTTCCATGTGCGCGCTTATCCCACCGATGGTCGCTGGCATCTTGTACAGGCCGGCAGGCTGATCCAGAAGAAAGGCCTTCGCACGACATTGCGAGCGTTCGCGCGGTTCAGGGAACAGTTTCCAAACGCTCAGCTTACCCTCGCGGGCGAAGGTCCAATGCGCGCCGAGCTCGAGCAATTCGCGCGCGACTTGAACCTTGATCAGAGCGTCGTGTTCGCCGGGTTTCTCGCGCAGGCGAGCTTGCGCGACTTGTTCTACTCAGCGCACATTTTTCTTCATCCGAGCGAAACCGGCAACGACGGTAACCAGGAGGGTGTGCCGAACGCGATGCTTGAAGCAATGGCTACAGGGTTGCCGGTCTTTGCTACAAGGCACGGCGGCATTCCTGAAGCAATCGACAGTGGAAGGAACGGAGTCCTGGTTGCGGAAGGAGACGTTGAAGGACTCGCTGGCGCCCTGATCGATGCTGCACGTCAGCCAATGTTCCTTTCTCGACTGGCAGAAGCCGGCCGCCAGACGATCGAGGAGAACTTCAGCCGCCGAACCCAAACCGAACTACTCGAACAGCTTTACCTCGACACAATTAATGGCAGCTAGCCTGGTGGCCGGAAGCCGAAATCGTTCTGTAACTTGGTCCAAAGCCAGGCTGACGACTCGTTCTTTGGAAATGCGGCGAGATGCCTGCTGGCGATCTCCTCCGCGTTACGCACCTGTCCGCTGAGGCAGCAAAGGTAAACCAGCAGAGAAAGCTCTTCGCTGGTCAGCTGCGATTCGGGTTTCTTCTGCAACCATGCGAGCGCACGGTTCGGATCGCGCCCAGCCAGAGCAGCCGCGACCAGATCCGGCACGGCCTGAATTGTTCCAGCACGCGCCGCGATTGCTACCCGAAACTCATCGCTACCTAGTGCTGCGAGCACCGGTGAGCGCAATTGCGTATTGCGCAGGTAGAAGTCGAGGTCCGCAAGCTTGTTGCTGCCGATGATCCTCGAGAGAAAGTTTGCCGCACGCAGCTCAAAAAAGGGCCGTAACTCTTCGTTACTGAATTCGGACCAGATTGCCTGCATCGCGGCCGATGAACTAAACCGTCGCAGCGCGGGAGCAGCCTCAATGTATTTCCAGGCAAAGCGATAGGTCACCGAATCATCCGCCCGGGCGTCGGTAAGCCGCCTTGGAAAGATGTCCGCCAGCGGTGGCGTACCCGCCGTGTATGACTCAATCTCGTCGCCATCCATCAGGAATGAGGCTGCAACTTCCGCCGGCGTTTCAAAGCCGACCCGAACAAGATCATGCCGCGTCGCGCCATCACTCCATAGCCGGCCTAGATCTTCGCGCGAGAGTGATCGCGGCTCGCCATTGACTCCTATCATGACCCATTCGTCTTCGGTCCCGCTCCAAAGCGAGCTATTCGGAAACGCCTCATGAAAGGCGCGCAGGATAGCTTTGGTCTCATCCGGCCTAAGCTGATAGATCGGCAGCCAGAAGCTGGCGATGCCTCCTGCATTTAACCGGCTGCGCATCAGGGAAAAGAATTCCGTCGTGTAAAGGTTTACCGCCCCGACCACTTTCAGAGGCGGTGGCTCGCCCGTAATGATGTCGTATAGCTGAGGTGTAGCCTGGAGGTAAAAGCGCCCGTCCTGAACGTAGCGCGTTAACTTGGGCGAGTTTAATGGATTGATGTAGTCCGCAGCGCGATAATCATCAGCCAGATCGTAGACTTCCTTTGAGATGTCTACCGAGTCCACGTGCTGCAATTGAGTCGCGCGAACAAGCGCATCTGCTGTCACGCCGCACCCGTAGCAGATAAGCAGCGCGCGTTTCGCGTCTGGATTCAACATCAGCGGTAGATAGGCGAACAGCCGCATGTAGCGTTGACCGGCCGGACTTGTCGCCGACATCGAAAACGAGTTAGTCAGCAGCCGGTAGTAATATGGCTCGCCGTATAGGTCGCGCCGCAGTAACTGGAGCGTGTCCGCGGTTCCGTTTACTTCCTTGACCAGGCGCGAGCCTTCCGGCGCGTAAAGTTCGCGGGCATGCGCCAGATGATCCTCTGCGCGGCGATACGGAAACGTCACGAGCAGGCCGGCCATGGCCACCACTAGCCCGAGGCTTACCAGTGCATACGAGCGGCTAAACGCGACGGCACCCAACAACCCATAACCGACGCTGCAAATGATCAGACCAGTCTGAAATCCCACGACCGGTAGCAGGACGAAGGTCGCGAGCAACGGTCCGATGGCCGCGCCGAGCGTGTTAGCGAACGTTGTCAGGCCGACGCTTGCCGAGCGCTCGCTAGCGACGCCCTGAATGACGGCGCTGACTGCTGGAAACATAATTCCTGAGAGACAACTAACGGGAAACATCAAAGCCATCGAGATCAGCGTAATCTGCGGCCATCGATCGAGGTCGAAACGTTCTTCCGCGGCGCGCGCGGCCGAAGCCGGAAACCAAATGTAGCACGCCAGAGTAGCTATGCCAGCAAGCAGCAGAAGGATCTGGATTACTGCTCGCGAATCACGGACGCGACGCTGCATCACACCGGAGATCATTCCGCCGATACCGATACCAGCGAGGACAACGGCCAGCATGGTGGCAAACGCGATCGTTGAGGAAGCTACGTAAAGCCGGAGAAACCGGAACCAGATAACCTCGAGTGCGAGAAGCAACAAACCGCTGCCGAATCCGATCAGCAGCCAGCGCCAGCTGCCGCGAAGCACTGGTCCGACTTTCCACCTTCGATCTACATCAGCCGGCTGCTCTCGAGATCGTCGGCCGATCTGCCATGCAATCAGAGCGGCCGCGACATTGGTGAGCGCAGCAACGATTCCTGTTCCAATAAGTCCAAAGGCGCGAATCAGGCACCATTCGGTTAGGATAGCTCCGACTACCGCCCCAAGAGTGTTAGCACCATAAAACCAGCCGAGTGCCGCACCGAACTGGTAGCGGCGCAATGATTCGTCGCCCAGCAAAATAGCAAGGGTGAGTCCCATGGCTGTGGTTGGGACGAGAAGAACAAGAAGCGAGAGGAGGAACCGCAGCGCCAGTAGGTTGCTCTGATGCTGCCATAGGAGTTGGAACATGGGACGAAGCGCATGCCCGAGTTGCGGCAAAACCAGCACAACGATGCAACCGGAGACAGCTACGACAAGTTCCAGTAGCGCATAAGCGTAGATAGGGCGGACACGGCGCCAGATGCGTGTGGTAGCGAGTGCGTTACCGAGCGCGAGCCCGGCCATGAAGCTGGAAAGGATCAATGCCGCCGCCCAGACCGAGTTTCCGAAGACGAGGCCGCTTAGCTGCAGCCAAAGCGTTTCAAAGATAAGCGCGCTTACGCCGGAGAGAAACAACGCAACGGCAAGAAGGATAACCGGCATAACAGACAGCGGTTACGCGACTAGCAACCGCCGTAGCTCAGCGGCCCCGCTAGCGAAAGAAAGCTGCTCGGCGTTCGTCGCTATCGCGTCGACTTGCTGCTGATATGCACCGGTGTCGCTCAACAACCGGAGAGCAATGTCTCTTAGCTCGGCAATGCTGCGACCCGCGCCGCACGTTTCAGGAAATACGATGCGGTCGACTGCTCCGTTACCTCCAACGCAGGGAACGCGCGCGAGCAACGCATCGCCCGCAACCTGGCCAGGCACAAAGCTGGTATCGAGTTGGAGCACGATCTTATGCCTCGCTAATTCGCGGAGGTAGTCAGGATAGGCCAGCCGCCGGCTTAAAAGATCTAGCTTGCCGGGCGGAAATTCCAGCTTGCGAAGTAATCGCGCTCCCTTTCGTCCATCAAAGTTGTAGGCGGTGACACGCTCGGCGGTGGTGCGACTTAGCTCCCGCGCCAGGAGTAGCGCCGCCAAGTGATTCCGCGAAGGCACATCGAGTTCTCTGGTGCCGATGAAGATGCCCGATCGTTGAGCTGTCGGTTTGGAGAAGTCCCAGCGCGAGTCATCGACCGGATAGGGAGTCGGGATGAAAGCTACTCCTTTATCTCCACCGCGAACTGAATGATAAATTTCCGCTGCTTCCGGCGTCACGCCGAGACAGAAATCAGCGCCCCGCACAATCGAGACGAACCGGCCAAGTTTGTCGGGGTCGTGAAGCTGGGCTGCGATCTGGTGCAAGCCTGTTTCCTTGAGCGAAACGGCTACGGTGCGACCGGCGTGACGCAACTCCTGCAGCGCGCGTTCTGAATGGCGGAAGTCACCACGCAGGAGGAGTAAGACCGCCGTGTTCTCCGCGATCGCGCGCCGCGTTTCGCGATGAAAACTGCCGCGCGTGCAGGCGGCGAAGGCATGGAAGTTCGTCGGCGGATGCGCCGCAGAAGGCTCGCCGGCTCCGTCTGGAAAATGTTGCTCCGGATCGCGACCTCCGGGATTCAGAACCGTGAGCCGGAACGCACGGGATGCCGCGTCGTCCATCAGTCGTCCTCGGACGGCGTAGGAGTTGGCGCGATAATGACGCGTTCGCCCGGACGAACGGGCTGCGCACGTCGCACCGGCACCGTCGTCGTCGTCGTCGTGTCTTCCTCAAGCGCGCGTGGCACCGGTGTTCGGACCGGTTCAGCGCGGCGCACAGGCACTTCGATTGTTTCGCCACGCACGCCATTCTGAGTTGTTGGCGCAACGCTTTCGACCGGTTGGCCCCGCACCCCATTCTGAGTTGTCGGCGCCACGCTTTCTGTCGATTGGCCACGCACGCCATACTGAGTTGTCGGCGCAACGCTTTGGATCGGTTGGCCGCGCACGCCGTTCTGAGTTGTCGGCGCAACACTTTCGCTCGATTGGCCACGCACCCCATTCTGAATTGTCGGCGCAACGCGTTCGCCAGGTTGTACCGGTTGGGCGCGCAAGATCGGCTTGGACGTATCGGGTAGTTCTTCGGTCTCCGGCGTCGGTGTCGATACTGGAATAGCGCGGGCGACCGGCGGCTCCTCGGGTTTTTCCGGCGTCGGAACCGGCGGCGGCTTCACCGTCGACTTGACTGCATTGTATGGATCCTTGTCGGCGAGGAGAATCGGCGCCTTCACACTGACGGGTGCCGCCTGCGAAGTGTCCGCGGCCAGTTCGGCGCGCGGCACTCCCGCGTTCGGCAGATCGCGAACAAGTCGGGTGCGCACTTCGCCGTGAACGTTGCACGGTTCGGTCGGCATCTGCTCCTTGGTGGCGAGTTCACGATAACGCGTGTCGCGCTCGACGATGTTTCCGTTCGGACCCTCCGCCGGCTCGACGCATTTGTCGGTCGCGAGCAAGCCCGAGCGGAAACAAATCTCCACATCGTGAACCGTCGCCGGTTTCGGCAAATCGCGCGCCGGGAAGCGCGCCGCCGACGCATTCATTATGTCCACCCAGACCGGCAGCGCGAGCTCGCGACCAAATGCGCCGCGGTAAATCTTCTGCGGCTTATCAAAACCGGCCCAGACCGCGCAGGTGATCGCGCTGTCATAGCCGGCAAAAAGCGCATCGGTGAAATCGTAGGCCGTTCCGGTTTTTCCCGCGGCCGGAAAATTCTTCAGGCCAAATTGCTCGCGTGCGGCGCGACCGGTCCCCTTTTGCAGCGCATCGACCAGGCAGGAATGAACTTCATAGGCGGTGTCGGGTTTGATCACCTGCTGTTTTCCTTTCGACTGCGGCGCCTGCCAGACAACCGTGCCGTCCTTCTCTTCGATACGCTCGAGAATGTGCGGCGTGGTTGGCCGCCAGCCCTGGTTTGGAAAAATCGTGTAAGCGAGCGCGAGCTCGGCGAGCGTGATCTCGCTGCTGCCGAGAAAAGTCGCCGGGAAGGGCCGGAGTGGCGAGCGCATCCCCGCGTTTTTGCAAAGCTCGATCACCGAATCCACGCCGGCATTCATTCCGATTCGCACCGTTGCGCCGTCCTTCGATTTCGACAGCGCCATGCGCGCAGTGATCGCTCCTTCGTAGCGATTCTCGGCTGATTCGGGGCCCCATTCCCCGAGGATGCCGGTGGTTCCGCCAATCATGACGGCGCGATTATCGAGCGGCGAATCCTCCACCGCGGTGCCGGGATAGGCACCTTTCTCGAACGCTGCCGCATACACGAACGGCAGCATCGCCGTGCCCGCAGGACGTTTCGCCTGCAGCGCCCGGTCATATTGGTTGTGCTCGAAATCGCGTCCGCCGACCAGTGCCAGAATGCCGGCGTTTTGATTGTCGAGCGCGACTACTGCGCCCTGTAAATAATCTGGCGGCGCGCTCTCATTCGGCGCGGCGATCTTCGCTTTTTTGAATCGAGCGGCGTAATCGGCGTAGGTCGGATGACTGTAACCCGGCTGTTGCTCCGCGCGCGTCAGCGAGACGCGAAGCGATTCCTCGGCCACATGCTGCAGCTCGGAATCAATCGTGGTGTGAATCCGGAAGCCTTCGTTCATCGCGCGATTCCAGCCGACCGCGTCGATCACCTTCTGGCGCACATAATCGACCGCGTAGGTTTGACCCTGCGCGTTCTGCCGATCGCCGACCACAATCGGTTCGTTCTGCGTGGTAGCAGCGCGTTCCGCGGTGATGAATCCGAGATCGCGCATCTTCGCCAGCACCACGTTGCGGGTGTCGCGCGCGCCATTTTTGTCACCCCAGGGCGAAAGCCGATTCGGACTTTTGATGATTCCGGCCAGGGTCGCGCATTCCGCCAGCGTCATCTCGCGTGCCGGTTTTCCGAAGTAACCGCGCGACGCCGCCTCGGCACCGTACAACCCGCCGCCGAAATAAATGCGGTTCAGGTAGAGCTCCATGATCTTCTGCTTTCCGAACCGCTCTTCGATCCGGCGCGCGAGAAAGATCTCGAGCAATTTGCGGCGAAAGGTGCGCTCCTTCAGTTGAAAGCTATTGCGCGCCAGCTGTTGCGTAATTGTGCTTGCGCCCTGCCGCACATGACCGGCGGTCACGTTCTTGAGCGCCGCGCGGATGATGCCTCCGAGATCGTAGCCGCCGTGCTGGTAGAACTTGTTGTCCTCCACCGAAACGACGGCGTTCACCAGGTCGCGTGGCAGCTGGTCGTAGGGCACGGTTTCGCGATTCTCGACGTAGATCTGACCGAAGATCTTGTCATTGCGATCAAGGATCACGCTGGCCGATTCCATCTGCTCCAGTTTCGAAAGATCGAAGGTCGCGGCTTCCGCGCTCAACTGGGCGGTGAGAAAAAACAAATAAACCAGGGCGCCGATAACGAGGAGCAGCACGCCAACCGCCGGCACATAAAACTCCGGCTTCGAATACCACCGCCGATCGAAACGCTCGTAGGTAGCGCGGCTGATGTAAGAGACTGGCATGCGAAAGTCGGCGAAACTTAGAGTGACAGAAGCAAACGTCTAACGTTCAACGCTCAATCATTACTGAGCATGTCATTCCGAGCGAAGTCGAGGAATCTTCGTGTATTCAGAGACACGGCGATGTCTCGACGGAGTTTATCTTGAGCGAAGTCGAAGGACTCGACATGACAAAAGACACGGGCAATCCGCAACTCATCGAACTCATCCGTGCGCAAATCGAGCGCCATGGGCCGGTGACGTTCGAGTGGTTCATGGAGCAGGCGCTCTATCATCCGCAGCACGGCTACTACACCAGCGGACGTGCGCAGATTGGCCGACGCGGCGATTTCTTCACCAACGTCACTGTAGGAGCGGTCTTCGGCGAATTACTCGCGCGCCAGTTTCACGAGATGTGGGAAGCGCTCGGACGACTGGAGCCGTTCACGATTGTCGAACAAGGCGCGCACAATGGCGATTTCGCGGTCGACGTTTTGCGCTTCATATCGCGACGGATGCCGGATTTCGCGGCCGCGCTGCGCTACTGCATCGTCGAACCGTTCCCTGCGCCGCGGTGCTCGATTGATTGTCGCGTTCGATGGTGCGCAAGTCTTGACGAGCTCGATCCCTTTTCCGGCGTCCATTTCTCGAACGAATTGCTCGATGCCATGCCGGTTCACCTCGTGCGGCGAAACGCTGCCGGCTGGCACGAGCGCTACGTCGCGATCGAGAATGAACAGTTTGTCTTCGTCGATGGAGCGCCGACTCTGCCGGCTGCGTCGTTGCCCGATGTTCCGCCGCCCTACGAAACCGAAATCAATTCGCGCACGAGCGACTGGATTTCGCCGATCGCGCAAAAGCTTACCCACGGCTACGTCCTGGCCGTCGACTACGGTTATCCGCGCGCTGAGTACTACGCACCACATCGTTCCGCCGGCACGTTGCGCTGCTACGCGCAGCATCATGTGATCGATTCGCCCTTGTCGCATGTCGGCGAAGCAGACATCACCGCGCACGTCGACTGGACCAGCGTCGCGGAACACGCCGTCGCCAACGGATTTCAACTAACCGGATTCACCGATCAGCATCATTTCCTGACCGGACTTGTCAGCGCGTTTCCCGAAGACGAATTGGGGGACCTCAATCGTAATCAACTTCAGACGCTGCTCCAGCCGACGATGCTGGGGTCTACATTTCAGTTTCTCGTGCTGAGCAAAAATGCGCCGGTGAAACTCACCGGATTGAAGTTCGCGCGCGATCCGCAGATTGCGCTCGGACTGCGGAACGGCTGCTGATAAACAGGCGCATGCGGGTTCGCCTTGTCATCGCCACTATTGTTCTCCCGACGATTTGCCTGGCCCAGGCCACGATCGAAGGCCGCGTCGAATTGCCCACGACGCGTTCCGCTCCGGTCATGACGAAGCGCTATGAGATCGTGACTCACGGCGGTGTTCTCTCAACCAATCCGCCGGTGGCCATCGTTTATCTCGATGGCGCGGCGACACATGGAGCACCAGCGACGAAACAGATCGCGCAAAAAGATCTCGCCTTCGTGCCGCAAATTCTCGCCGTCCAGACCGGCACGCGGGTCGAATTCCCGAATCTCGACGACACCTATCACAACATCTTTTCCTACTCGCCGGCCAAGCGCTTCGATCTCGGCCGTTATCGTCCGGACGAAAAGCCGGTGCCGTCGGTTGTGTTCGATAATCCCGGTCTGATCACGTTGCGTTGCGACATACACGAGCACATGCGTGGTCTCCTTCTTGTCATTAACACGCCGTTCTTCGCGACCACTGAACCGGACGGTCATTACCGGCTGAACGGCCTGCCAGCCGGGCACTACACGCTCAAGGCGTGGATCGACAGCAGCACAACCCGCGAGCATCCCGTCGATCTCGCGAAGGGCGGCACGCTGCACGTGGATTTCCCGTGAGCTTCCGCGCGAAGTTGCTGCTGGCGATCATGCTGGTCGTCTCCGGCATCACGGCTGCGGTCTTGTATTTTGCCCAGCGAAATGTCGATGCCGTCGTGACGCGCGATCTGCATCGCGACTTCGAGGCGCAACTGGCCGCTCTCCATGCCAACGACGAAGCGCGCAACGCGGATCTGGCTCAGCGTTGCCGCGCCCTGGTCGCAAAGCCGCGCATTCACGCCGCGCTCGAGGACAATGCGCTCGATCTGCTTTACCCCAGCGCGCAGGATGAGCTGCGAGATTTGATCACGAGCGGCGCGACGTTTTATCGCTTTCTCGGACCCGGCGGAGTGCTTCGGCCGCCGGACAACGCGCAGGTCGGTGGACTGACGCAGGCTGAAGAAGCGCAGCTCGCGATCGATCATTTGCCCGACCAGCAGCAGATCGGTTATCTGTTTCGCGAGGAGACTGGAGCGACCGAAACAGTCGAGCAGGTGATCGCGATGCCGATTTCATCGACCGAAACGGGCGCAGTCATCGCGGCGCTGCTCGTCGGTTTTCCGGCAGGCGAAAACAACATCGCGCACGCCTTGCACAGCGGGATCTGGACACGACGCCAATTACATCTTCCAGCGCTGCCGCGCGCCGCCCAGATCGCGATCGCGGATGAATTGACGCGCGTGGTTGGAGTGACCGCGGATGAAAACAGCCTGACGATTGATGTGGAAGGCACGCCGCACCTCCTCTTTTATAAGCGACTCAACCCCGGCTCGCTCTTTCCGGCCGCCTACGAAATTTGTGTTTATTCGTTTGCCGACGCGATCGCGCAGCGGCAGCGATTGCGGAGAAGAATTCTCGGTGCCGGCGTTGCTCTGCTCCTCGTGGCGTTGATCGCGAGTCAATTCGCGTCCGCACGGCTTTCGCGTCCGGTCGAAAAGCTTGCTATCGAATCGGAAACGAATCGCGTGCAACGCCGCGAAGCCGAGTTTGCGCTCGCGGCGCGGAGCGCGGAGTTGCAGCGCGCGGCGCGATTTTCCGCCGACGCTTCGCACCAGTTGAAGACGCCGGTCACCGTCTTGCGTGCCGGCATCGAATCGCTCCTCGGCCGTGATGGTTTCGAGCGTGAGACCTACGACGAGCTTTCGTCACTCCTGCACCAAACCTACCGGCTGACCGGAGTGATCGACGATTTGCTGCTCCTCTCGCGCATGGATGCCGGCCGGCTCCAGCTCGAGCTCACACCGATCAACCTGACGCAAATCATCGAGGAGTGGATCGACGATTTCAGCGCGATTCCCGATCCGTTTCATCTCTCCGTCGAACCGTTCGTACCGCGGAACTTGCGCGTCCTCGGCGAGCGCCGTTACACGATGTTGATCGTGCAGAACCTGCTCGAGAACGCGCGCAAGTACAACCGCCAGCGCGGCCGCATCCGCATTTCCGCGGACGAAGAAGAGGAGCAGGTCGTGCTCAAGATCGGCAACACCGGTCCTGGAATTTCAGCCGAAAGTCAGGAGCACATTTTCGAGCGTTTTCATCGCGGCGCGATCGGCGAAAACGTGCCCGGCCACGGACTCGGCCTGAATCTCGCGCGCGAATTGACGCGCTTGCACGGCGGCGATCTTCACCTGGCGGAATCGGGTGACGATTGGACTGAGTTCGAAGTCTGTTTTCAAAAGACGATGGTCTCTTCCCCCGACGGAGCCGCGACGACATGAAACGATTCGGCATCGCTTTGTTCTTTGTTGTCCTCGCAACTGCTAACGCGCAGGAGTTCTTCGATCGTCTGGATCGGGCCCTTACGTTTTCGACACCGGACAACAACGTTCGCGCGCGTCTCAGCGGCACGCTCGATCTCGAGACTTACACGTTCGATCTGCCGCCG
>JBJMWW010000125.1:0-4363 GCA_045809945.1 Chthoniobacterales bacterium | reverse complement strand
GTGCCGCTGGCCGGACTCGAACCGGCACGGGCCTTTCAGCCCAACGGATTTTAAGTCCGTTGCGTCTGCCATTTCGCCACAGCGGCGGATCGGGCGCATTCTACGCGAGCCGCTTGCGGTACCAAACAGTTTCACGTTCACTGCCGTGCGGCGAATGACGACGGCGAACAAGATCACGATCATCCGGATCCTGTTGATCCCGGTTTTCGTCACGCTCGCGATCTATTACGGGCAGAGCATCCAACGCGGCGATCCCGAGGAATGGCAGCGCTTTGCGGCGATCGTCGTCTTTCTCGTCGCGGCCGTCAGCGACGGGCTCGATGGTTACGTTGCGCGCCGGTACAATCAGCGCAGCTCCCTCGGCGTGATCCTCGATCCGATCGCGGACAAAGGATTGCTCTTGAGCGGCATCATCACGCTCAGCATCAGCAATTGGAGCAAGACCGATCCGGAGTTCGGCCAATTCCCCGCCTGGTTTCCCGTCCTCGTCATTACGCGGGACGCAGTGATTCTGATCGGTGCCGTGATTTTACATTTGCTTAACGGGAAGGTGCGCGTGAAGCCGAGCTGGGTCGGAAAAGTCGCCACCGTATTGCAGATGGCGGCGATCGCCTGGGTGATGCTTCAACTGCACCTGCTCCCCCTGATGTGGGTGGTGATTGCCGCGGGCGTGTTCACTCTCGCATCCGGCGTGATTTACGTGCTCGACGGCATGCGGCAGCTACAGGCTGGCGGCCACGCGAACGCGAAGGTGAGTTGACGTTCGTTCCGCGCGCGGCGAAGCACGCGCGTGGAGAGCGTAGGCACCGTCGCGATTGTGGGTCGACCGAACGTCGGAAAATCCGCGCTCTTTAACCGGCTCGTTGGGCGCAATATCGCGATTGTTCACGATCAACCCGGGATCACGCGCGACCGGCTGGCTGCGATGTGCCAGCGCGGTGCACGTCCGTTTCTCGTCTGGGACACGGGCGGAATTGGCGGCGCGGGCGAAGGCGAGCTGCCGGCGCAAGTGCGATCCGCCGCCGACAAAGCGATGCGCGAGAGCGATCTGATTTTGTTTGTCGTCGATGCACAGCAAGGCCTCACTCCAGTCGACGCCGACCTCGCGCGGATGCTTCGCCGCTCATCGAAGCCGGTCCTGCTCGTCGTAAACAAGATCGATGATCCGAAGCACGAGCCGCTCGAGGCAGACTTCGCCGGATTGAAACTGGAGACGATCAGTCTGAGCGCGGCGCACGGACGGGGTCTCGACGAGTTGCTGCAGGAAATCGATGCGCGGTTACCACAGCAGACGCCGAATGCGGCGGGTCAAATTCCGAATGCTGAATTAGCGATCGCCATTGTCGGCAAACCCAACGCGGGAAAGTCATCGCTGATTAATTCCGTGCTGCGCGACGAGCGAACGATCGTGAGTGAAATCGCCGGTACGACGCGCGACGCAGTGGACGTACATTACGAGCGCGGCGGCGAACATTTTGTCCTGATCGACACCGCAGGCATTCGATCACGAAGCAGGCACTCGAGTTCGGTTGAAGTATTCAGTGTCATGCGGGCGGAACGAAGCATCCGACGCGCTGATCTTTGCGTCCTCGTCGTCGACCTAACGAGCGGGATCACGTCTCAGGACAAAAAAATCGCAGGTTTGATTCAGAAGTCTCAGAAGGCCTGCATCGTCGTTCTGAACAAGTGGGATTTGGTCGCGCCAAAACAGAACCAACGCAGAGCAATGAAGGAGGTCGCCCTCGAAGCGCGCAACAATTTGTTTTTTCTTCCTTACGCGCCGCTTCTCGTGACCTCGGTGACGCAAGGCAATGTTTCCCACGAGCTGTTCGGTTCGATCGAAGAAGTGCGGCACGCCGCGCGCGAGCGGCTCGGCACCGGCGTGCTCAACCGACTGCTGCGGACGGCGCTGACTGAGAACCCCCCGCCTATGGTCGGCACGCGCCGGTTGAAGCTCTTTTATGCGACGGAAGCGACTGAGGAGCGCGAGCTCGCGCCACGAAAGTTCGTGCTCTTCGTCAATGGACCTAAACTGCTAACCGACACCTACGCTCGTTATATTGAGGGAAGAATTCGCGAGGTTCAGCCGTATCCTGGTTTACCGATTGCGCTCAGCTGTCGCGCACGATCCGAACCGCGCTAATCGGCGCGTTGCTCGCGCGGCAGTTTCATCGAACATTCTACGCCTTCTCATGTCTCACCAGTTCGTATGAAATCGACGCAGGAAATAACTCACGAAGTCCAGGAACTCGGCTCTTGGATTGCGCCGCTGCGTCAGGAAGTCGGCCAAGTCGTTATCGGACAAAAGTATCTGGTCGATCGGTTGCTGCTCGGGCTGCTCGCCAACGGCCACATCTTGCTCGAAGGCGTTCCCGGTCTCGCCAAAACGCTAACGGTGAAAACGATGGCCGCGTGCGTCCAGACCGGATTTCAGCGTTTGCAATTCACGCCGGATCTTTTGCCAGCCGATCTCATTGGCACACTGATTTACAATCCGCGCTCCGGCGAATTCACCACCAAGCTTGGACCGCTATTTTCGAATCTCATTCTCGCTGACGAAATCAATCGCGCGCCGGCAAAGGTGCAGAGCGCGTTGCTCGAAGCAATGCAGGAGCGACAGGTAACAATCGGCGACACAACCTATCCGTTGCCCGATCCATTCCTTGTTCTCGCGACGCAGAATCCGCTCGAGCAGGAAGGCACCTATCAGCTCCCGGAAGCACAGCTCGACCGCTTCATGCTCAAGCTGCAGATCGGTTACCCGAATAAATCTGAGGAGCGCCAGATTCTCGATCTAATGGCAACGTCTGCGCCGGATTTGCAGGTGCGCCCGGTCGTCGATCCGCAGCATATCATTAACGCCCGCTCGGTCGTGAACAGCATCTATATCGACGATCGCGTGAAGGATTATATCGTCGATGTCGTTTGGGCTACGCGCGATCCGCGCGCCTACAATCTGCAGCTCGATGGTTTGATCCGCTACGGCGCTTCGCCGCGTGCGACGATCTATCTCGCCCTCGCCGCTCGCGCCCACGCGTTCCTGAACGGCCGTGGCTACGTGACTCCCCAGGACGTGAAGAGCATCGGCTCGGATGTGCTGCGGCATCGCGTCATCGTCAGCTACGAAGCAGAAGCGGAGTCGATCACGAGCGAAACAATCATCGAGCGGGTTTTCGCCGGATTGCCGGTCCCGTAACGATGACGCCGGCGGAGATTCTCAAAAAAATTCGCGAGATCGAGCTTAAGACGCGCGGCTTCGTCGAGACGACATTGGCCGGCGATTACCACAGCGTGTTCAAAGGGCGCGGCATGAACTTCGAGGAGGTGCGCGAATATCAGCCGGGCGACGAAATTCGCTCGATCGATTGGAACGTGACGGCGCGGCTCGGCACGGCCTACGTGAAAAAGTTCACGGAGGAACGTGAGCTCACGGTGATCCTCGTCGTCGACGTAAGTGCGTCGGAATATTTTGGCAGCGTCTCGCAATCGAAGCGCGAGCTCGCCGCGGAGGTTGCGTGCCTGCTCGCCTTCAGCGCGATCCGGAATAACGACAAAGTCGGGTTGCTCCTCTTCAGCGACCGCGTCGAACTGTTCGTGCCGCCGAAGAAAGGGCGATCGCATACGCTGCGTATCGTGCGCGAAATCCTGTTTTTCGAACCGGTCGGGCGCGGCACTGACCCCGCGCTGGCGCTGGACTACCTGAACCATGTGGTCACGCGACGCGCAGTTGTGTTCTTCCTCTCAGATTTCCAAACCGGGGATTTTTCTCGACAGCTTGCGGTCAGCGGACGGCGCTACGATTTCATTGCGCTGCACGTCGAGGACCAGCGGGAACGCGTTTTGCCAAACGTCGGCATTATCACGCTGGAAGATTCCGAGACAGGTGAACAGATCGAGATCAACACCGCCGAACGCAGCACACGCGACCGTTTCGCGGAGGTGGCGCGGATACGCGACGATGAGCTGAACCGCACGTTACGACGGCACAACATCGATTCGATTACGCTCGAGACCGGCGAAGATTACGTACCGGCGCTGCGCTCGTTCTTTAAAGCGCGCGAACGTCGGATGGCGATCCGCTGATGGAAAACAGTCATGATTTTCATTCTCGCCCAAGAATTTCACGACATCGCGCCGCCGGTTGAGTACTCGCTCATTCCGCGCTGGTTGATCTTTGTCGGCACGGCAGCGGCGTTGCTGCTCATCGGCTGGATCGTCTGGTTAATCCGAAATCGGAAACGCGCGCCGAAGCCGGTCGAGACGCCGCGCTCACGTGCTTTGCGACTGCTCGAGCACGCCGAAGCAGAAATCGAACGCCTCACCCCCTACGCCTTCAGCATCCGCGTTTCGGACATTCTGCGAC
>JBJMWW010000124.1:0-12351 GCA_045809945.1 Chthoniobacterales bacterium | reverse complement strand
CGCGTGATTGCGACGTCGACGGCGAGCGATCATTTCCTCACGCTCACTTACGATCATTGGTTTGCCGACAGTCCATCGATGCGCGCGTTGCTGCAGCGCGCATTCAACTACTACGGCGCCCGCGCTTCAGATCTGCCGCCGCTGGAAGTTGCGCCCGGTTTGCATTCCGACTCGACGTCGGGCGCGATTCTCGGCGGCATTCGCACTTATCAGCGGCATCGTCGCGCCGCTCGGATCCATTTGCGCGATCCGCTCGACTTCGAAACAGGGTTTTTCTCGCGACAATTTCCGGTCGGTGTGATCGATCCGATCCGCAGCAATGCGCGCAAGCATGGCGCGAAAGTCAACGACGTCTTTCTTGCCGCCGCAGCCCAGGTACTCGGCCAAACAACCGCTGCCCAGCGCGCGTCCTCCCGGCGAAACGAAGTAGCAATCGCGAGCGCAGTCGATCTGCGCGATTCGGCAGCGCACGGCACCTTCGGTTTCGACGTGACTTACTTCAGCGTGGTGCTCGCCAACCCGGAAAAAACGTCATTCGAAAACCTGGTGCAGCTGGTTGCGCAGCAAACCGGCGCGATGAAAAAAGAAGAGGAGATAGCGCGATTCAATCTCAGCCTGAAATGCGCGCGTATCGCATACGACCTGACGTCGAAGCCAAAGCGACGGGCGGAATTATTTCGCAAGGGATTGCCGCTCGTCGGTGGTATTTCGAACGTCAATCTGTCCGGCACATGGGTCGAAGACGCGACGCGATATTCCGAGGAACCCCGACTGCTTGATTATCTCCGCGTCTCACCTGTGGGGCCGTTGCTGCCGCTCGTGTTCACGTTGACGACGATCGCCGATCGTCTTTCGGTCTGCGTAAGCTACCGGTCGACCGCGTTCGCGGGTCATGCAGCAGCCAAGCTGACGGATGATTTCATGGCGAAGCTAATCGCATTCGCCGAAACGTGGCGACCCTAACGGGATTCGAACCCGTGTTACCGCCGTGAAAGGGCGGTGTCCTAGGCCACTGGACGATAGGGTCGGACGAGAGCGCCAAATATCGAAGTGGCGCCCGGCGTTGCAAGTCAATCTCGCCCCGGCTGAAGCGCAACCAGCAGCTCAGCTGTGCGATGGGTTGCGCCGGTATGCGCTGCCAAAGCCGTGCGCGCGTTCTCGACCAGCTTCGCCGCGCGCGCGGGCTCATGCAGTAGGTGGCCCGCTTCGGACACGAGTGAGTCGACGTCGGTTACGCGGATCGCGCCGTGGGATTCGACCAACGAATCGGCCAGTGGCTGAAAGTTCTCCATATGCGGGCCGAACAGCACCGGTTTGCCGGCGATGATCGGCTCGACCGGATTTTGTCCACCGCGCGCCATCACGCTCTTGCCGACGAAAACGACGGTTGCGATTGCGTACCACTCCTGCAGTTCACCAGTCGTATCGATGAGCAGACAATCGCGAACGGGAATGTTCGTATCGCTGCGCAGCGCCACGCCGAGTCCTTGTGCCTCCAGACGTCCCCGAATCTCGCGGGTGCGCTCGACATGGCGCGGTGCGATGACCAGTAACAAATTGGGGAATTCACGGCGCAGACGCTGAAACGCAAGCGCAAGAATTTCTTCCTCGCCCGCATGCGTGCTTCCGCCGAAGAGCACTGGTCGATTTTCATGCAGCCGATTCACTCCGCGAGGTGCAGATTGCACGACGTCGAACTTGATGCTGCCGACGCAGCGGATGCGTTCCTGCTGAACGCCGAGCGCAACCCATCGTGATACGTCGCGGCGTTCGGGTACGCAGACGAGGTCGAGAGAGCGAAATATCGGTGCGACGACCGCGCGGAACATGCGAAAGCGCGCTTCCGAGCGGCTCGACAATCGCGCGTTCACGAGCGCAATCGGCACGTGATGGTTGTGTGCAATCGAGACGAGGTTCGGCCAAACCTCTGCTTCGACCAGTATGATTCGCTGCGGCTGGATCGCGCGAAACGCGCTTCGAATTGCGGGCCAGAAATCGATCGCGTTGTACATCACCTCGATCGATTGATCGGCCGCTTTCAGCGCAACTGCGTAGCCGGTGCTGGTCGTCGTGGTCAGCGCGAAACGTGTGGCCGGTTCGAGTTCGCGTAGTTGGGCGATCAGCTTTAGCGCGATGCGCACTTCACCGACGCTGACGGCGTGGATCCATGTCCGGCCGCCATCGCTCAGGCGCGCGCGCGTTTCGCTGTCGTAAATCCCAAGCCGTTGCCCGAAGTTTTCGCGGTAGTTTCCGCGACGAAACATCTTCACGAGCTGGCGCGGCAAATAGAGCAGGAGCCCGATCGGGAAGAGAAGATTGTAAATGAAACGGAACATCGCGCCTGTCATGTCGTGCGAAGTCGAGACATGTCCGAAGGTTGGTCGACTTCTCTCGAAATAACCGATGGACGCTTGAGGAACAGCACCTCGGTCGCGCCGTACTTCTTCGCCCGCGTCACTTCCCACAGCGGCGTTTCTATCAGTGATTCCTGCGGGCGTTTCTCGAGCACGAACAAACCAGCGGGGTCGAGTAACTGCGGAATCTTTTCGTCGGTGAGCAGCAAATCCGTGTAGGCCTGGCCGGATTCCATCTTGTCATACGGCGGATCAGCGAAGATGAAGCGAAACGGCTGCTCGAAGTTCGCGCCGCGCAAAAACGCGAACACCTCCTGCTGACGCACAACGCCTTTGAAGCTCGTGCGCGCGAGGTTGCGCTCGATCGTCTGGATCGCTGCGCGATTTTCGTCGACGAATACGACGGTATCCGCGCCGCGGCTGAGCGCCTCGATTCCGAGCGCGCCCGTGCCGGCGAAGAGATCGAGCACGCGGCTTTCCGGAATTGCGTCAGCCAGACTCGAGAAGATCGCGGCCTTCACGCGGTCCATCGTGGGACGGATATTTGCCTTCGGCACATCGAGCCGAATGCCGCCGGCTGAACCGGCGATAACTCTCATGGTGTCGCGCTGGGGCTCGGTGATGGTGGCGCTGACGCGCTCTGCACGTCGGGTCGCGCCTCATTCTTCTTGTGCTTTTTCTCGTGGCCGCCGATCAGGCTGTTGATTGCGCTGCCGATATCCTTCAAGTCGCGTCCGACGAGCTTTTCGAGCAGATCGGACTTGGGCCGCTCGATCGTGCCGCCGATTTCAAACCCGAGCGCCGCGAATCCCGGCTCATCGATCGGCTGAAAATTATCGCGCACCGGGCGGAAGAGCTGGTTGCGAATCTGATCGTCGATGGCGAGCTGCGACTGCAGTTGTAACCGGCCGTCGAAGAAAATCGTCCCGGTCGCAGAGAGCCGGACGTTCGGGGAACGAAAGCGGAGCTCATCGACCGTCACCATTCCCGGCGAGATGTGATAATTGGCGTGGGCATCGTCGAGATGGAGTTGTTGCAACTCCGGGATCTGCAGCATCTGACCAAGCGCATTGAGCAGACTGTATTGGCGGAGTTGTCCATCGCGCAGCACGACTTCGCCGCTGCCAGCAAGTGCGTTTGGATCGGCTGTCTTTCCGCTCGCGTCGAGAAACCCTTCGAGCTTGCCGGCAATCGTTCCGCTGCTGCCACCGGCTTCGGTTACGACACGGTTGGCGTCGAGACCCTCGAACTTGACGTTCGCGACGAAGGGCGATTCGGCGCTCTTCGGCTGCATGTCGAACCGGCCGCTCATTCGACCGCCAGCCGCATCCGCGGTGATGTCGGTCAACTCCAGCGCACCCGGCCCGTAGGCGAGGCGGGCCTGCAAGTGCTGCAGGAAAAAGCGGTCGCGTAACGACGTCTTCGCGATCGCAACGTTGCCGCGCACATCAGCGGTATTGCGGAAGTTTGAGTGAAACTGGACGTCTTCGAAGTTGGCGATCGGTCGGCCGCGCGCGTCAAAAAACCGAAAGCTTCCGCCAACCAGATTTACGCGACGCACTTCCGGAGTGAACGCCGTCGGCCGGGATTCAGGCGCTGCGCTTGTGGTTGACCGAGGCGCGTTCGCGTCTCCACCCGGCGCGATCGAGATTGCTGCCTCCGGTGTTGGCGTCGGTTGTGCCGGCGCTGCCCTCACTATGGGCGCAGGCAAACGCCACTCACCATCCGCGTTCTGATACCACGTTACCTTTGGCTCGATCAGTGAAACTTCCTTAATTACGAGCCGCTGAGAAAAGAGGGAGAGATAGCGGACTCGCAGTTCAAAACTTTCAGCGCTAAGGAAATCAGTTGCACCGCTGCCGGCCGCGGTGGTCTGCGGAATCGCGATGCCAGTGAGAGCCAGGCCTTTCCAAGGGGTGACGCTGATTCGCCGAATGCGCAACGTGGTGCCGAGCCGCTCGCTCAGCTCATGCTCGATCCGCGCGTGGGTGTGCTGCGATTGCACATGCATGTTGATCGCGAGCAGCAGCACTGCCGTGACAGCGATGATCCCGCCGAGCACGAGCAAGACCACCCGGCCGATTCGTTTCACGGGCGGCACGTTACGCAGCGCGGACTGCTTTGCGCATTCAAAATCGTCTCCGGCAGCCGCCCAGGACTGGTTTTGAAATCGACAAGAAATTGGCGATGCGATACTCTCGGCGCATGCGTTTGTCGGGTAGGCAGTCCTCGCCGTTTACGGAACCGTGGACGCGGCCGCAGCGCGTGGTTTTGCTGGGGCTGATTGGCGCGAACGTGGCTGTGTTTGTCGCGCAGCTGGTGATCGAGGCGTATCAACCCGGGTTCGCTCGCGTTTACCTTGGCATCAGCGATGCCGGTGTCCGGAACGCCTACGCCTGGCAATTCATCAGCGCGATGTTTTTGCATGACGGCGTCTGGCATTTCGCGGCCAACACGCTCGTCCTCTATCTTGTCGGCCGCGACGTAGAATCGATCGTCGGTCAGCGAAATTTTCTTCTGCTCTTTCTCTTTGGCGGGCTGGCGGGCGAGCTTGCGCATTTGTTCCTGATGCCGCAACAGACCGTGCTATTTGGCGCGTCGGGTGGCGTGATCGCAGTGGTCATCGCCTATGCGACGATTCTGCCGGAATTGGAGATCACCGCGTCATCACGCTCTCTCTTTCCCGCTGCCTTAAAGGCAAAACACCTTGCCTATGGCGCGGTCGCGATCGCGATTCTGCTCCTCGTGATTGATCGCGAAGGCGTCGTAACTCACAGCGCCTATCTCGGCGGATGCGTGGCGGGCTGGCTTTACGCCCACCTGCTCGGATTCGGCCGCCCGTCAATTGTCCAGCGCGTCCTCACGCAGCGGCGAGCAGCGATCGAGCGCCACGAGCAGATGACGACCGAACAATTCATCGCCGAAGAAGTCGATCCCTTGCTCGACAAAATCTCGCGTGAGGGGATGCAAAGCCTCACCCGCGCGGAGCGGCGGACTTTGGCCAAAGCGCGCGAGAAGATGCTGGAGTCTGCGCACTAAGCGCTCGCTCGCGTCGCAGTCGTTAGGCCGATGAGTTGGCAGCGCACAAAAGCTGCGCAGAGCATTGATCCGGCGCGGGTCGAGAATGCGCTCAGCGCCATCGCCGACAACTGGCCTCTGGATGCGCCGCCGCTGCAGCGCCTGATCGAGGAATTCCCGCTCGGTGAAACGGCTCTGCTCCATCTGCTCAGCGTCTCAAGCATTTGCGCAACGCGATTAATCCGTCAGCCGCATCTTCTCTTATGGCTCGCGCAGCCGGACGTCTGTGCGTCGATCCGGGGTTACGGTGAGATGCTGACGCAATTGCGCGATGACGCCACCGATGGTGTCGCCGTGAATAACTTCCGGGCGTTGCGTTTGTGGAAAGGACGCGAGATGACGCGCATCGCGTTGCGTGAAATCGCGGGTGTCGCGACTCTGGCGCAGACAACCGCGGAACTGTCGCAAGTCGCCGAGATCTGCCTCGGCGAAGTGTACCGTTATTGGAACGGCGAACTGCGGCAGCGTCTGGGCGCGCCGGAGGCGGCGTTTACCATCATCGGGCTGGGCAAGCTTGGCGGTCGCGAACTGAACCACAGCTCGGATGTCGACGTCATCTTTGCCTACAGCGAGGAAGGACAACTCGGGCCGAACGTTACCTATCACCAGTGGTTCAACATGCTCGCGGAGAAGATTACCGGCACATTTTCGGCAGCGCATGACGCGGGTGCGCTCTTCCGGATCGATCTGCGCCTGCGGCCCGAAGGGACCGCCGGTCCGCTCGCTCGTTCGCTCGAAAGCATGGAGAACTACTATTCGGGCTTTGGTGAAACGTGGGAGCGACTGGCACTCGTCAAAGCGCGTGGCGTCGCGGGCGATCGCGAACTGGCCTACGAATTTCTGCGGCAACACCAGCCATTTATTTTTCCGAAAAGTCCCACCCGCGATTTGCTCGATGAGATCGCGGCCATTAAACGGAGGATCGAGCGGGACGTGGTCGGTCACGAGAAACTGGCCCGGAATGTGAAACTTGGCGCGGGCGGCATTCGCGAGATCGAATTCGTCGTCCAGGCGCTGCAGCTGCTGCACGGCGCGCGCCACGCCTTCCTCCAGGAAACGAGCACGCTGCGAGCGCTACCGGTGCTCGCCGATCTCGAACTGTTGCCGCGCAACGAAGCGCGACAACTGCTCGACGCCTACGAATTTCTGCGCAGCGTCGAGCACCGGTTACAGATCGAGGCCGAGCAGCAAACGCACACCGTACCGGACGATCCGGTCGCGGTTGAACGCCTGGCGCGCAGCCTGCAATTGAAGTCGGCGGGCGAATTTATCGATCAACTGCATGCGCAAATGCGCGAGGTGCGCGCGATCTTTCACCGCGTCATTTCGGAACCTCAGACTGCCGGAGAGGCGGGCGAAGAAAAATCGCTGCCGGCGTTTCGTGATCCGACGAGCGCGCAAAAATCTCTCGCTGAGCTCGGTCGCAGCCGCAGTGGCTTTCACGTCGCGCCACGCACACGTCAGGTGTTCGAACGTTTGCAGCCGCTCTTGCTCGAAGAATTGCGGGACACCGCTGATCCCGACACGACTCTGAATCAGCTCATCCGATTCGTCGATGCCTACGGATTGCGCAGCATGCTCTTCGAACTGCTTGTCGCGCATCCGCGGCTGCTCGAGCTGCTGGTCAAAACATTCGATGCCAGTCGGTATGCCGGCGATCTGCTCATCCGTCGGCCGCAGCTGCTCGAAGAAATCACGCGCGGCGACATGCTCGACCGTCAGTTCTCCGTCGCCAGTCACCTGAAGCGGCTCCGCGCGCTTGGAGTAACGCCGGCATCGCTCGATCCGGTCCGCGTTTATCGCCACACCCAGGGCTTGCGAATCCTTCTGCGCGACATTCTCGGCATCGCCGATCTGTCGACGATCCTCGCGGAGCAATCCGATCTCGCCGAGGCGTGCCTCATTTTTGTCGATGAGCTTCGCGGCAGCATTGCCGACCTCGCCATAGTCGCGCTCGGAAAATTCGGCGGCAGCGAGATCGGGTACGGCGCCGATCTCGACATTCTGTTTGTGGGCGAGAACGCAACCCGCGCCGCGCAACATCTGATGGTGGCGATGGCACAGCCCACTTCAGAAGGCGCGATCTACACGCTCGATCCCCGTCTGCGGCCTGACGGAGAGACGGGACCGCTGAGTCTTCCGCTCGATGGCTACGCGCTCTACTACGAAACCCGCGCGCAACTTTGGGAAATCCAGGCGCTAACGCGCGCTCGTCCGGTCGTCGGTCCGGACTGCGAGCGATTCCTCGCGATGGCGCAACAGATCTGGCGTCGCGCGGGCGAGCGATCCGATTTGATGGCCCAAATCAGCGCGATGTTTCAGCGCATTCGACGCGATCGCTCGGGGACGTCCGACGAGCTCGATTTTAAAACCGGCACGGGTGGAATGATCGCCGCTGAATTTGTCGTGCAGGCACTTCAGATGCGATTCGGAATTTGGGAGCAAAACACCGAACGCGCAGTCGGGTTGTTACTTGCCGAAAATCGCATCGCGCCGGAGGCCGCAGACGGACTGATGCAGAGTTACAATTATCTACGCCGTATCGCGGGGGCGGTGCGTCGTTATGAAAAAAAGGGTCTGTCGCACCTGCCGAACGATGAACCCGGGCAGCGCCATGTCGCCTACTGGGTTGGCGCGAAAGATCTGGATGATTTTGCACAACGTTACCGCAACGCACGTCGCGCCATCGACGAGATCTTCAAACGGTATGTCGGCTAGTGAATTCCAGCCAGTTTGAAGAGCGAATTCACGAACAAGATGCTGATCACAAAGCCGGCCGCGATGATAAGCAGCAGGATGGCGAGCATGGAGAACACGAAAATCGTATCGCCGCGCCGCCGTTCGCGCGGTGCGCCGGCATGCACGCGAAGCAATTCGTAATTGCGGTGATTGGCGCGGAACCAAAAGGCGAAGGCTGAGCCAACGATCGGAATCACGCCGACGACTTCGTTGATGAAAACGTTCAGTGCCATGCGCGCGAGCAGGATTTTCGGAATGCCGTGTCGAAGCGCATAGAGCAGCACCGATGTCGAAACGACCGCGGCGCTGACGTCGCCGACTGCGGGGATGAAGTCGATCAACGGATTGAGTCCAAACCGAAAACGCGTGCCGGGTATTCGCAGCAGATTGTCCATCAGCAGCGCGACCCAGCGAAACACTGGCTCGACGGCAGCGCGCTTCTCCTTCTCCTCGGGCGGGAGAACTTCCCACTCGACGTCTTTCGCCCCCGGCTTCACCGAAAGCGGCGCGACTAACCGGGAATGTTTTTCAGCATCTGCTCGTTCGTCGGGAATTTCTTCACGAACATGAGCAAACGCTGGATCGCTTCGTCGGGTTTGTGGCCGGCGAGGCCGCGGCGGATGAGATTGATTTTCTCGAGCTCCCACGGCTGAAGAAGCAGTTCCTCGCGGCGCGTGCCGGAAAGGAAAATGTCGACTGCCGGATAGATGCGAAGATCGCTGATCTTGCGATCGAGCACCAACTCCATGTTGCCGGTGCCTTTGAATTCCTGGAAAATCAGTTCGTCCATCCGGCTGCCGGTCTCGATCAGTGCCGTCGCGACGATCGTGAGCGAGCCCGCTTCTTCAGTGTTGCGCGCGGCCGCGAAAATCTTGCGCGGTTGTTCCATCGCGCGTGCATCGATACCGCCGCTCATCGTCCGGCCACCGCCGCCCATCGCATTGTTGAAGGCGCGAGCGGTGCGCGTGATCGAATCAAGCAGAATGAAGACGTGCTCGCCCGCTTCGACCAGACGTTTTGCGCGCTCGATCGCGAGTTGCGCAATCCGCGTGTGACTTTTGATGTCGCTGTCGTTGGAGCTCGCCATGATTTCCGCTTTTGGATGCGAACGGCGGAAATCCGTGACCTCTTCAGGACGCTCGTCGACGAGCAGAACAATGAGCCGCATCTCCGGATGGTTTTTCGCCACCGCATCGGCAATATGATGAAGCAATGTCGTCTTGCCGGTCCGCGGAGGCGCGACAATCAAACCACGCTGACCCATGCCAAGTGGCGTCATCAGGTCCATGATCCGCGTCGTGTAGCGGTCTGGTACCGTCTCGAGCTTGATCTTTTTGTTCGGGTTGATCGTAGTCAGCTCTTCAAACGGACGAAGTCCCTGATATTTCGGCGGCTCGTCGCCGTTGATCTTGTTCAGGCGCACGAGCTGCGGCCCGCGATTACCACGGCGGATTTCCCCTTCGATCCACATCCCGTCGCGCAGCGCGAAGCGCCGGACGATTTCCGGCGTTACAAAAATGTCCTGCGGCGTCTGGACGAAGTTTCGTTTCGCGTCGCGCAGAAAGCCGAAGCCTTTGCCAGAAATCTCGATTACACCGTCGCCCGGCTCGGTCGGGAGTTGCTCGCCGGAATCGGTCGCCGCGTCGCCGCCCTCGGCGTGCGGATGGTCGCCGTTTTCGCTCACGTCGCCGCGATTTTCAAATTCACCGCCAGCGCCGCCGCCGCCGCCGCCATCGTAACCGCGGTCGCGATTACGTCCGCGTCGTCGTGGGAAACGTCGGCGTGGCCGGCGCTCCTCGGTTGAACGCTGTTCAGTCGGACGCGCTTCGTCGTTCGGTCGTTCGTTGACCGGCGCGGCAGCCTCGACCGGCTGCTGGTTCTCGGATTCTTCGCTCATAACAAGTCGGTAGTCTCGTGTCGCCGGAGCGACCGGCCGCTCGCGCGCGGCTGCGTTCTTCTCAAATCAAGCCGGCAATCTCGCCAGCACTTCGTCGGGGATTTCTAAATTGGAATAGACGTTCTGAACATCGTCGTCGTCTTCGAGCGCATCGCACAACCGCAGAACTTGTTGCGCGATCGACTCGTCGACGACGGAAACTGTCGTATCTGGGATAAACGTAAACTTTTGCTCATCTGTCGGAACGCCCGCCTGTTTGAGCGCTTCAGCTACTGCGTAGAGCTGATCGTGAGCAGTCGTAATAACATACTGTTCCCCGTCATTTGTCAACTCTTCCGCGCCTGCCTCCAGCGCCAGCTCAAACAGCCGGTCCTCATTAATCGCATCGCGCGCGACCGTAATCCGTCCTTTTTTATGAAACATGTAAGAAACACTGCCGCTCGAGGCGAGGCTGCCGTGATTCTTGGTGAAAATGAGGCGAAGCTCGGCTGCGGTGCGGTTCTTATTATCCGTCGCCGCCTCCACGATCACCGCCACGCCGCCCGGGGCGTAACCTTCGTAGACGATCTCATCGAAATGCGTCGCCTCCTGCCCTTCGCCGGTGCCGCGCTTGATCGCACGGTCGATGTTGTCATTCGGCATGCTTTGCGTCCGTGCCGCCTGAATCGCGCTGCGCAGCCGCGGATTACCGGCCGGATCGCCGCCGCCGGTCTTCGCCGCGATGGTGATTTCCTTCGCCAGCTTGCTGAAAAGCGCGCCGCGTTTCTGATCGATCGCGCCTTTGAACCGCTTGACCTTCGACCACTTGCTGTGTCCCGCCATGTGACGTGGGATTCGTTTCGTTGCGAGCCGCGTGCGATCCGAGTTCGTTGCGGAACCAAAAGCGCGTCGAGAAAGAGTGTTCCCGAGAGCGGACTAGCGAGGCTGATTTAACCGCTCTGCGGCGGCTTTGTCAATCAGGCTGCGACTGCCGCTGCGGCACGCTTGCGGGCGGTCGCGTCCAGGATGCGTTTCCGCAAACGCAGCGACTTCGGCGTCGCTTCCACGTATTCGTCCGAGTCGATGTATTCGATCACGCGTTCAAGGCTCATCTTGAGCGGCGCCTCGAGCTGGATGCCCTTGCCGTCGCCTTGCGAACGCATGTTCGTGAGATGCTTCGCCTTGCACGGATTGACCGGCAGATCGTCCGGTCGCGCATTCTCGCCCACGATCATCCCGGAATAGACTTCCTCCTGCGGACCGATGAACAACCGCCCGCGTTCCTGAATGCTGTTCAGCGCGTAGGCCGTGCTCGTACCGTTCTCCATTGAAACCATCACGCCGCGGTTACGACCAGCGATCTCGCCTTTGAACGGCGCGTATTCGCGAAACAGGTGGCTCATCATGCCTTCGCCGCGGGTCAGGTTCACCAGGTCGCTCTCGAAACCGATCAATCCGCGCGTCGGAATGATGGCCTCGATCGAGACGCGATTCGCATGATGGTCCATGCTCGTCACTTCGCCTTTGCGGCCGGCGAGAGATTGCATCACGTCGCCGACGTTTTCGTTCGGCACCTCGACGTAAAGATTTTCAATCGGCTCGAGCAGATCGCCGTTTTCGCCTCTGTGAAAAATCACTTCCGGCCGCGAGACCATCGCCTCGTAGCCTTCGCGCCGCATCTGCTCGATGAGAATCGCGATTTGCATTTCCCCGCGCGCGTTGATTTCA
Organism: Chthoniobacterales bacterium; assembly: GCA_045809945.1. Classification (GTDB taxonomy): domain Bacteria; phylum Verrucomicrobiota; class Verrucomicrobiia; order Chthoniobacterales; family UBA10450; genus CADDYX01. The sequence goes on along the minus strand of JBJMWW010000124.1, from coordinate 576 downwards.
AATGCGCCCGCCGTGTCGGTGTCGCTCACTTCGAGCGAAACGTTGCCGCGCGTCTCACGCACCAGTCGCTCCTTGATGTGGCGCGCGGTAACAAACTTGCCTTCGCGTCCGGCAAACGGCGAATCATTCACCAGAATCCGCATGCGGATAGTGGGCGGATCGATATCAACGAACTGCAACGGGCTACGCTCCTCGCGATCGGTTAGCGTTTCGCCAATGAAGACTTCTTCGAAACCGGTCAATCCGATGATGTCGCCCGCGCTGGCGTGTTCGATCTGGACCTGCTGCATGCCGGCGTAGGTGAACAGCGCGGTGACATTCGCTCGCTCGCGATCGCCGTTGCGATGAACGCAGACAATCGAATCACCGATATTGACGCGTCCGCTGACGATGCGGCCAAGGGCGATTCGCCCGAGGTAATCGCTGTAGTCCAGATTCGAGACGAGCATCTGGAAAAATGGCTCGTCCAAGATCTTCGGGGCCGGCACATGTTTCACGATCGCCTCGAACAGCGGGGTCATGTTGTCGTTGTTTTCGTGCAGCTCGCGCAGCGCGAAACCTTCCTTGGCGCTGGCG
>JBJMWW010000123.1:0-7198 GCA_045809945.1 Chthoniobacterales bacterium | reverse complement strand
GCTCTCGGATCTACGCATAAGGACGGTTCGCGGTTCGCTGCATCGCCTGGTTAGATGAATTAACCACGGACTACCGTAGCAAATTCTGACTTGCTCGCCAAGCATACGATACCTCAGTAATATCGAGCACAGCCGACTCGCCGCCGCGCAGGCTCACGCGTGCCCAGCGCGCAGAGCGTAGCACTGCAATAAAAGGCGTCATATCAACGTTGAGCCCGTCGACTCTCGTGGACGGAGCCACGCGTAAAGTGAATCGTCGCCCTCTAGGTATGCTTGGCTGAACCGCTGTCCAAGGCCCGTTCTTTTTCGGCGCCACCGAAAGCTGAACGAACGGGAAGAAGTAGCCAGCAAAATGCCGATGTCGCGTATCGCTAGCACGCACACCTTCGATCGAGACGAGGGCACTAGGATGCCGACAGAGATTCCAGTAGCTACAGCTCACGTATAGCGGGTCGCTCCGGTTTCCTGTCTGGAAATCCGAAACGTTCAGGCACGCGTGCTCGGCCGCATCCGCAGCTATGGCTCCTGAACAGCAGACACCGCAAGCAGCAACGGTCGCGGCGAGCGCTACGCGTCGCGAATTCATCTAACGAGACACAAGATCAGCGACCGCGCGAGCTAGAACTGACGTTCGCATGCTCTCGGATCTACGCATAAGGACGGTTCGCGGTTCGCTGCATCGCCTGGTTAGATGACTTACCCACGATGCAAGACATGGCGTGGGACTGAAATGACTTCGCCCGAAGTGAGCGCGATCCTAATCGGTCTATCCGGATCACACGAGTCTTCATCCCATGCTGGCTCCTCCTGCACGATGCAAGTTTGAGCTTTCGCGATACGCTGGCCTCCGGCAGCACGGAAGTCTTCGATGAAGGCAACGCGCTCACCAACCTGAAGCAGATTGGTGTGGCGCCCATAGTAGGTGGACTCTGTAGCGCGAGACCATGCATCTGTCGCCACTGCCGCCGCAACGAGGAGAGCGACTAAAGCGCCGCTCGCAATCGCCGCGACTTTCCATCGACGCACGCGAGTCATCTAACGAGATGTAGACGAAAGTTCGTAATTAAAGGCGGACATTTTTTCGTCTCACTAGCCATTCGGAGACGGCGCGTTCACGGTTGCGGGTCGTCGAGCGGTTCGACTGGCTGCATGACGAGATGATGTTTAAAACATCTCGTCCAGCTTGCGCGCGATCGTCTGGCTGCCGTGCACGCGCAGCCGGCCGGTCATGTAGGCCCAGGTGCCGCTGAGCTGCTTGTTCGAGAGCGCCACCCAATCGTTGTCACTTACAACAAAGGTAACGTTCGGATCCGGAATTTTGCCATGCCCCATCTTGCAGGTGCGGTCGTTGACTTCGATCCACCAATGGCCGCCATGCGGACCGGTGATATCCCATTGATATCGCGCGTGCAGACCGGCGGCCTTATCAGGACGAAAAGCGGCGCGCATGCTATCGAACACCTCCTGGGGCGTGGTGCTCGGCCGTTGGTTTGCGGCGAAGAGCGAGGTCGCGACGAACAATAATAAGAGGGCGCGCTTCATTGTTCGATCCGTCTAAGTAGAAATGAAGCGCCTACGAACGTGAGCACTGCGCCCAGCGACAACACGATCAGACTCGGCGCGTAGTAAGACAGCGGGGCGTGATACATATTAACTAATCGAAAGGCGCGGCAGAAATGGGTGAGCGGAAAAACTTCCGCGATGTAGCGGATCGCAGCCGGCAGTTGCTCGACCGGCGCGAAGGCACCCGACAAAACGAAGACCGGCAGCAGGAAAAAGACTGAGAACTGGATCGCCTGCGTCTGCGTTTTCGAGATCGCAGAGATGACGAGTCCGAGACCGAGCGAGCAGAGCAGAAAGAGAAAACAAACGACCGCGAGCATCGCCGGATGGCTGAAGTGGACATGAAAATGCCACGCGGTAAGGAACATGATCATGACGATCAGGACCAGCGAAACGGCCAGATAGGGAATGATCTTGCCGATCACGATCTCGCGCCGGCGCAGCGCGGTGACCATTAACTGAAAGAGCGTGCCCGCCTCGCGTTCGCGCGCGATCGTGCAGGCCATCAGAGTGACGGTGATGAGCTGCAAAATCAGCCCAATCACGCCCGGTAATACGTATTCGATGAAGCGCGAGTGCGGATTGTAAAGAACGGTGCTGTTCTCTTTCCACGGCTCCATCGCGGAGACGAATTGCTTGCGCACCTCGACCGGCAGTTTCTTCGCCATGTCGAAGACCTCCTGCGGAAGCGCGTCGATCATGTATTGGCGCTCGTTCATCTGAAAATCGCCAAGCGTTTTTTGGACGCTGCCTTCGAGTGCCTGCGCGGTGTTGGTATCGCTGCCGTCGAGAAAAAGCTGGAGCGGAGTCGGATCGCCATTGGCCAGGCTCTCGCTCCAGCCCGACGGAATAATGATCGTCGCTTGAACGCCATTGCCGAGCAGATCCTCGGGCCCTTTGGCTTTCGCGCTCGGCTCGCGCCACGCGAATGTTTTGCTGCTGTGCAGCAGGTCGACGAAACGTTGTGTGCGCTCGGTGTTATCACGATTCACGAGCAGCGCCGGAACGTTCTTCGGTTCGCCGACCTCAAATGCGTGACCAAAAATAATCGTAAAGACCGGCGGCAGGATCAGGAGCAGGAGCAGGACACGCCGGTCGCGGACGATGTGGAGGAATTCCTTGCGGGCGACGCTCCCGATCGCGTTGAAACTCGCGCCTCTCATACGATGTCAGCGGGAATGTCGCATCCTTCGCAGATCGGGTTAAGCACCGCGGTGTAACCCTGCGAGTAGGCGGTGAAAACGTCTTCCATATCCGGTTCGACCCAACGGCAATCGCGCCACTGCAGCTCGGGAAACGGCCAATGCTGTCTCCAATCGTGCACCAGCTTCTCCGCATCGGGGCTGTAAATGCGCACGCTGCCGCTTCGCAGTGAGACGCCGAGAATTTCCGGATGCTCCCGGAACTTCGCGAGCGCTTCCATCGCCGGCTCGACCTGCATCTCGAGCACCTTCGCTTTGAAGCTGCGGATCAATCCGCGCGGTGTCGCTTTCGCGAGCAAACGACCGCTGGCAATAAAACCCACATCGGTGCAGCGCTCCGCTTCATCCATGTAATGGGTCGTGACAAAAATCGTGATCCCGCGATGGCTCAGATCGTAGAGCAAATTCCAAATCTGCTGGCGATGCACCGGATCAAGGCCGGACGTCGGCTCATCGAGAAAGAGCAGCGGCGGATCGTGGATCAGCGCGCAACCGAGCGCGAGAAGCTGGCGCATACCGCCGGACAAACTGCCGGCAGGCGCGTGGCGTTTTTCCTTGAGATCAGTCAGCGAGAGCAGCCGGTCGATGCGTTGTGGCAGATCGTGCGCGGGGACACGCGACGCGCCGCCGAAGAAGCGCAGGTTTTCCTCCGCGGTTAGATCGCGATAGAGACTGAAGCGTTGCGCGACGTAGCCGAATTTTTCGCGGACGCGCGAACGTTGCGTCCAGCAATCGAACCCAGCGATTTGAGCCTGGCCGCGCGTCGGCCGGACCAGTCCGCAGAGCATGCGGATCGTTGTCGTTTTGCCGGCGCCGTTGGCGCCGAGAAATCCGAAGATCATCCCCTTCTCGACAGAAAAGGTCAGCTCATCCACGGCGACGAGATCGCCGTAGCTTTTGCCAAACCGATCGAGTTCAATGACAGCCTCGCTCATGTGCGAAAGAGTGGCGCAACCTCGCAAGCGCGCCCTTGCACGATGCGGAAGGATGACGCTTCTTCAAGGCATGGAAACGAAATCGCTTTTTCGCGTCTTTCTCGGGCTCTCACTGTTCGGCCTGGTTGACGCGGCACACGCGGCCGATCCGGCCCAGGAACTCGCCGGCTTTTCTGTCTTTCCGACAGTAGATCTCACGCAGCTCGCCCATAGCGATGTCAAGGCGGCGCACGGTCCGCCCATGGGTAATCCGCGGTTTGGAGCGGTGCAGAGCGTTTACGTTGCGCCCGGAACGCCGCAGCAGCACATCGCGGCGATGAATCGCTGGAATCCAACCGGTCATCCTGAACTGCGCGTCTTCGTTCACACTGAGGGAACAAACTTCGCGCGCCTCGCGAATGTGCCGGACAACGGGCCCGTTCGCGCTCTCGCCACTGCAACGACGAAGCCGTCACAGGAGCTGCAAATCAGTCGCGAAGAAGCGAAGAAGCTGCCGATCGGTGCGCCAGCGACGTTTGCCGGACCGGTTGCGAACTTCTGGATTGGTGTGCTGACCGGCCGCTCTCATTCCGGCGCCGGCGGCCAGCCGCCCTACGATTTCACCGGTCAGCCGATTCGTCCGGGTGAAGAACTGCGGGCCATGGCCGGCCAGCAGCCAAAACTGCAGAAGCAGTTCTCTGGAATTCTCGGCAGTGCGTTAGGCGGAGGCGGCTCGAAATACTGGGAGCTCCTCCAGGTGGAAGACAGCGCGGTGCTCACGATGGGTGCATCGGGTAACCACCCGGTTTCGAACGGTGCGATCCAAGCTTATGACACGCTTTATTATTCGAGCGGCGGCTACTACGCAGGACTAACACTTTATCAGCTCTGGCCGGTGACCGTGGAGGGAAGGCCGTCGACTCTCGTCTGGCGCGGCGACATGATTTCATCAAACGCCTTTGCCGGATTGCACGGAATTGAGCGCGTCGCGTCTGAGTCGCAAATGATGAAAGACATTTCACGAGCGATCACGTTTTTTCGGCGTGACACGGCGGGCGGTCGTTAGGCAAGCTGCCTGCGATTACGCCTAACCTGATGAGATTTCGACTCTGCGCAGCCGCGCTCTGCCTTCTAGCGCTCAACAGTTTTGCCGGGACGAGCGACTCGAAGAACGTCGTAACCGACTCGAAGAACAGCGGCGGACCGATCGTCGAAATTAATCCGGGGCCGAAAGTCTCGTTCGAGTTCGAGGCTTCCGAGACCTACGTCGGAGATGGCGATGTGACGCGGCCGACGGGCGCGTTCGGCGATCTGCGCGTAGAAGATTTCGATGAGAACGACTTTGCGACGAGCTTCATTCTCACGCCGCGCACCAAGATCGGCATCCTGCGGCTTGGCGGCGCCTACGAGCGGTGGGACTTCGGCTTTAACGACAGTGTCGAACAGATTCCCGATACCCTGCAGGCGGCGAACTTCGTCGTCGGGATAGACAGCGAGTTTTCCGATTCGTTTCTGTTTCGGATCGAAGCGCATCCCGGGTGGTACGGCGCGGGTCGGGGTTCTTTCGATGGGGACACGTTCCGCGTCCCGATCGTCGTCGGCGGCAGCTACATCTTTAATCCGAACTTCCAGATTTTCTTCGGCATGGAACTAAACTTCGAAGGCAAATATCCGGTGTTTCCAGGCGGCGGACTTCGCTGGAAAATTGTCGATGGCTGGACGCTGAATGCCGTGATGCCAAACCCGCGGCTCGAGTACGCGGCGACCCGAAATTTCACGCTCTATGCCGGCGCGACGATCGAACAGGAAACTTTCCGCGTCGGCGATCACTTCGGCGATTTTCGTCCTGATCCGCGCCTGATCGATCCGCGCCTCAACAACGCGTGGATGACCTACAGCGAAATCCGCACCGGTATCGGGTTCGAGTGGGAAATGGTCACTGGTGTGAAGCTCGCGCTCGAAGGCGGCTATCAGCCGTATCGGCAATTCGATTTTTTCCGGCCGCACGTCCGCTATCACGAAGATGGCGGCGCGCCCTACGGCACGGTCGGTCTGCACGTCGCGTTCTAAATTCCGGCGGCTGTCTTCCTGACCTCGTCGAACGATCGCTAGCAGCCTGCGGGGCTCATTGCGTCTCAATCCTGAACCAACGCGGAGCTTCTTCTAGAGATGCTTCGGCAGGCTCAGCATGACAGAAGAAAAAGAAAAGACTGACAGCGACGCGATCCGCGTTGTACTCTGCGAAGTGATGTAGCGGTGCGCGTGTGTCGCTCCACGCATTTGGGGTGGCGCCCCTCACGCCGCTGCTGCATCGCTGCTCTCAACGCAGCGTTCGATCGAGCGCTCCAATCTTCCGCATCTCGGGCCAGAGTTTCGCGACGATCAGCACGACCAGAATCGTTCCGATTCCGCCGCCCACGACGGAGAGCACCGGACCGAAAAGCGCCGCGGTGATTCCGGATTCGAGCGCGCCGAATTCATTGGAGGTGCCGATGAAAATGTTGTTCACGGCTGTGACGCGGCCGCGCATTTCGTCCGGTGTGACGAGCTGAACGATTGACCCGCGAATGATCACGCTGACGCTATCGAACGCGCCGAGAACGAAGAGCATGGCTAACGAAAACCAGAGCGCTTTCGAAAGGCCGAAAAGAATTGTCGCGATGCCGAAACCGGCGACGCACCAGAGCAGCATGACTCCGGCACGTCTCATCGGGGGCAGGTAAGCGACGGCAAATGCGGTGCCGAGTGCACCGAGCGCCGGCGCCGCGCGCATCCAGCCAAGGCCGATCGGCCCGCAATGGAGAATTTGATCGGCGTACATCGGCAGGAGCGCGACCGCTCCACCGAGAAGGACGGCGAACAAATCGAGCGTGATGGTCGCGAGAATTACCTTCCGGCCGAAAACGAATCGCACACCGGCGGCGAGGCTGCGCCACGTGCTTTCCGCGGCGCGTCTCGCCATGTGCGGCGCGCGTTTGATCGGGAGCATGAGCAGGAAAAAAACGAACGAACCGATGGCATCGACCACGTAGACACAGGCGAAGCTGATGTGCGCGACGACGAAGCCACTGATGGCCGGTCCGACGACCGATGCGATTTGAAACGCGCTGTTGTTCCAAGTGACGGCATTGGCAAATGCATCGCGCGAGACAAGAGTCGGAAAGAACGAACTGCGCGCAGCCCACGCATAGGTGCGCGCGATCCCGCCGAGGAAAAGCAGCGCGTAAATCAGCGGAATGGAAAGATCGTCGAAATGAAAGGTCTGTTGGTGCCGTTCGAAGATGGCGGCGATCGCAGTGAGGGATGCATTCGCGTTCCGCAAGATCGGCCACGCCGGAACACGCAGATGGTTGAACGAGACGAAGGCGAGTGCGAGCGAAGCGAGGAAACTGAGCAGTTGTGAAACGACGATGATGTGTTTGCGGCTGATTCGGTCGGCGAGATGGCCAGCGGGCAGCGAAAGCCCGACGACCGGAATGGCGATCACCAGACCGACCAGGCCGAGTGCGGTCGCGGAGT
>JBJMWW010000122.1:0-8119 GCA_045809945.1 Chthoniobacterales bacterium | reverse complement strand
GCCGCGTCGCACCGACTGCGTTGATGTGCGCACCGGCCGAAATCCAATCGCCGAAGAGAACGGGTTCGATCGCCGACGTGGCGACGACGATCACATCGGCGCGATCGACACATTTCTTCGCCGTATCGGTTGCCGTCACATCGAATTCGCGAGCGAAACTCGCTGCGCTGCGTGGACTCCAGACACGCACGTCCGAGAAAGCTCTGACCAGACGCATCGCTTCAAGGTGGCTACGCGCCTGAACGCCGGAGCCGAAAATTGCCAGGACGGAAGCGTCGCGCCGCGCAAGAAGATCCGTCGCAACCGCAGAACAGGCAGCGGTACGCATTTCGGTGATGAGCCGCCCGTCCATGGTCACGAGTGGCTCGCCGGTCTCGGGTCGGAAAAGCTGTATGACTGCGTGGTGCGTCGGCACGCCTTCGTTTCGCGGAAAGAACGTGACGAGTTTCGCGCCGAGCGCACCGCGCGTTGAGGCATACGCCGGCATAAGCCCGAAGAACCCGCTGTGCTCAGCAACAGGGACGACAGCTCGCACCGGCTGCTGCACATTCCCATTCGACAGATCGCGCAACGCATCCGCCATCACCGGAATCAGCTCATCCATCCGCAAGACGCCGCGGACCTGTTCCTCGCTAAGAAACATCAATCAGTTCGGCGAATTTCTTTAAATCGACGTTGCCTCCGGAAATCACGCAGACGACGGGTCCCGATGTGATTTTGCGGCTCAACACCGCGGCGACCGACAATGCGCCGGCCCCTTCGGCAATCACGCGCGATTTTTCTGCGAGTAACCTCATTGCCTCACGCGTCTGTTCGAGCGAGACGGAAAACGCACCATCCACAACCGGACGCATCCTTTCCCACATACGCGGAAAGACGCTTTGACCGCCCGCTCCGTCTACAAACGAAGGTTCCCACTTTTCAAACGCCTGCGGCGATCCGGCAGCGAATGAGTGTTCTGCGGGTGCGGCCGTCTCGGGTTCGACGCCGAGCACCCTGATGTGCTTTCGCCCGGCCTTCGCCGCGCTGCCGACTCCAACGACCAAACCGCCACCGCCAATCGCGGCTACAATTGTCGCCGTGTCTGGCGCATCCTCGAGGATCTCGAGCGCCATCGTGCCGTGGCCGGCTATGAAATTATCGTCGTCGAACGGATGGATGAATGTTCCCTCGGCTCCCGGATAGCCACGATCCTCCAATGCGCGCCAGGCGGCATGGTATGAGACTGGAATGAGCTTCGCGCCGAGCGCGCGCATCCGGTCGAGTTTGGTTTGCGGAGCCGTTTCGATCGCGACGACGGTGCACGGCACGCCTGCGGCGCGTGCGGCATACGCTACGGCCTGGCCGGCATTGCCGGCGCTGATCGTCCAAACCCCGCGGCTGCGCTCCGAATCGGAAAGCATGGCGACCGCGTTGGCCGCGCCGCGAATCTTGTACGAGTTCGTCGGTTGGAGATTCTCCAGCTTGAGGCGGACCTCGGGAAAATCGGCCCCGAGGTCGAGGCGGACGAGCGGCGTGCGAATGACGGTGCTGGCAATCCGATCACGCGCCTCCTTGATTTCACTTAACTGAATTGGCCGAACCGGCGGCCGGTTATCTTGCATACCGGCTTACCAGATTCGGACCCGATCTTCCGGCGCGAGGAATAACTTATCTCCGGGTTTGACGCTCCATGCTTCATACCAGCCATCCAGGTTACGAACTGTCTGAGCGCGCTCACGATCAGGCGCATGTTCGTTAGTCACAATCTGCTGGCGCAATGCTTCGTCGCGCAACTTCTGTCGCCAGGACTGCGCGAAGGCGAGGAAGAAACGCTGGTCCCCGGTAAGTCCATCTATCTCGGCGAGCGGCTTGCCCTTCAAGGCGAGCTTGTAAGCATCAAAGGCGGCATTCAGGCCGGCAACGTCGGCAATGTTCTCACCTAAAGTTAGCTCGCCGTTTATGTGCACGCCGGGCAACGGCTCGTAGGCACTAAATTGATCGGCCAGACGCTTGCCCGCTTCCTTGAAGTGAGTCCCGTCTTCCGGCATCCACCAATTCTCCAGCTTGCCGGCAGCATCAAACTCCGCGCCCAGATTATCGAAGCTATGACTGATTTCATGCCCGATGGTTGCTCCGATCGCGCCATAGTTCGCAGCCGCATCGGCTTTCGGATCAAAGTAAGGCGCCTCCAGGATGGCGGCGGGAAAGTTCAGCGCATTCTGCAGCGGCAGGTTGACGGCGTTAACCGTCTGCGGCGTCATCCACCACTCATCGCGATCGACGCGGCGACCGAGCTTCGCCAATTGAAATCGATACTCCCATTCCCTGGCTCGCCACGCGTTGCCGACCGGATCATCGCGGCGAATCTCCAGACCTGCGTAGTCGCGCCATTTTTCCGGATAACCAACACCGACGCGCAGCGTTTTGATTTTTGCCTTGGCCTGCGCCTTTGTCGGCGGCGCCATCCATTGCAGCGCATCGACACGCTGCTCAAAGGCGGCGAGTAGGTTCTTCACGATCGACTGCACTTCTGCTTTGGACGAAGCCGGGAAATATTTTCCGACGTAGATCTTGCCTACCGCGTCTCCTAGGTCGGCGTTGACGTTGGTGATCGCGCGTTTCCATCGATCACGCTGCTGCGGAGTGCCTTGAAGTGCTTTGCCGTAGAATCCGAATCGGAGGTTGCTGTAGGCGTCGGAAACGTAGGGCGCGCTTTCGTTGAGGGCATGGAAGGTAAGCCACTCTTTCCAGGTCCCGATCGGCTCGCTTCCGACAAGAGCAGAAAGACCTTTGATCGCGGATGGCTGCCAGATAATGAAGTTCGTTTGTTTGTCGAGACGCGCGGCCTTCAGGTAAGTCTTCCAGTCAAGGCCCGGCGCGTTCGCGATCAGTTCGTCGACCGTGCTCGGATTGTTAGCCTTATGCACGTCCGAGCTGGTTGTGCGGTCGACATGCGCGTTCGCCATCTTTGTTTCGAGAGCCATGATGCGTGCAGCGCACGCTTCGGGCTCACTTAACTTTGCCAGCTTCAGTAGATCGCCGATATAGGTCTGGTAAGTTGACCTTAACTTCGCCATCGCGGGCTCAGAGGAGACGTAATACTCGCGATCAGGCATGCCGAGGCCGCCTTGCATGAGGTAAGCGACGGTTTGGTTCGGGTCGCTGAGTGCTTGTGCGACAAAGACGCCTAACAAGTTCTGCGTCCAGAAGTTCGTCGCGTTTAAAGGATCGACGTCCGCCCGCATTTCCTCGCCCAGGGCGCGCGAGAGATCTTCCTTGGATTTAATCTTCTCAATCGCGGCCAGTCTATCCTTCAGCGGAGTGAGACCGCGCTTCTCAATTGCGTCCACGTCCATGAACGCGGCGTAGTAATCTGCAATCAACCGCTGCGGCGTGCCGGGCTTTGGCTTGCCTGCATCAGCTTCGCGGATGAGGTCCGCATTCCGTTTCTCCGCCTTCTGAAAAACGTCGAAGGCAACGCCGACACTCGCCCGGTCCGGCGGGATCTCGATCGCCTTGCGCCAGCCGCCGTTTGCGTAGGCTTCGAAGTCATCGCCCGGCTTAACCGACACATCGCGCAGCGCGAGATCAACGCCGGTCGTCTTCTCAGGGGCGGCTTGCGCAAATGCCGGCGAGGCGCACAGGGCCATGATCGTCAACGCGAGAGCGATTCGAATCTTCATCCTGCGAGCGTCGCAAAGTATGGCGAGAAGAAAACCGAATTGTTTTGTTCAGCGTGGCGCTAGCGAGCCGTGGCGATTGATCCGGTAGAGCACTCCCGCTGCGTAAGCGAGGTAGTAACCCAGAACGAGGCCGCCGACGCCGAGCGATGTAGCCAGGCCGGAGTCTTGCAGCCAGGTCGCGTGGCTTTGATGTGCGCTCCACGCCCGCCACGCGTGCAAAAAGCCGTAAAGAATTCGGCCGGCAACTGCGAGCGTGAGTAGCAAAACGAGCCAGCGGTTCGGTGTGTAATGCAACTCGCGATCCGAATGTTCCCAGCGAGTCAAGGCTAGGCCGAGCAGTGCGAGCAGAACGCCGATGAGCATGCCTTCGACCGCGCGGGCGAAGGCGTACGGCAGCCAAAGATTGGTCAACGCCGCAGCCCAGGCGAAAACCGCAACGGAAAAGATCATCAAAAGCAGATTGAGCGTAGCCAGCCAGCGTCGGCCGACGCGGCGTGCTTTCCCCACTCGATAGCGCTGAATGATCGAGAAGGGCAGGGCGAGGAGGAGCGCGAACGGCAGAAGCAAAAGCAGAAGCAGCGGCACAAAAGAATTTAGCCTGTTTTAGACAAATCTGCTGTTGACGCACGTCTGTTACGCGAATATGTGCCACTGCGATATATGGCTTCGCCAATCCTCGAACGCGAGTTGAAGAAAGGGAGCGCTGAGTTGTTGATTCTGTCCCTCGTCGAAGATCGACCGCGGCATGGCTACGACATCGGTCAGCTGATCGAACTGCGCTCGCGCGGGTCGCTGCGCTTCAATGTCGCGTCGCTGTATCCGCTACTTTATCGCCTGGAAAAGCGCGGCTGGATTCGTGGACGTTGGGTCGAGAAAGCAGGCCAACGGCGACGTCGATATTACCGCCTGACTCCGGCCGGCCGGAAAGTTCTTGCTGCGCAACGGGACGGCTGGCGTGAATTTGTTGAGGCGATCGGCCTCATCACTGGAATTCAGTATGCCTGATTTCCGCGCTGAAATCAGAGCGCGTCTTAACGCGCTCAATCTCTCACCTGCGCGAGAAGCGGAGATCGTCGACGAAATCGCGCAGCATCTGGAAGAAGAATACGAGCGCGCGCTCAGCCACGGCAGTTCGCCCGAAGAAGCGCGGCGCGCGGTCGTTGATCAGCTGGCCGCGCCTGACTTGTTAGGCCGCGAGCTGAAACGCGTCGAACGCCGCGTGCCGCAAAACCCCACGCCGATGGGCACACAAAGGAAAAGCAGTATGATCGGAGACCTCGGACAAGACATGAAATACGGCCTGCGCATGCTGGCCAAGAACCCCGCATTCACCGCGATTGCGGTGCTGGCGCTGGCGCTCGGGATCGGCGCGAACAGCGCCATCTTCAGTGTCGTTAACGCGATCCTTCTTCGACCGTTGCCCTACCGAAACCCGGATCAGCTGGTCGTGATCTGGGAGAACGCGACGCATCTCGGTTTCCCGAAGAACACCCCGTCGCCGGCGAACTTTCTCGATTGGCGGCAGCAGGCCACGCTCTTCAGCGGCATGAGCGCCTTCGCCGAACGGAGTTACAACCTCACCGGAGTCGGCGAACCAGAGCGGCTGGACGGCCGCCGCGTTTCCGCAAACCTCTTCGACGTCCTCGGGGTGAAACCGATCATCGGACGAACCTTCGTACCGGAGGAAGACAAGCCGGGGACGAAAGTCGCGCTCCTGAACGAAAGTTTGTGGAAGCGTCGTTTCGGCGGTGATCCGAGCGTGATCGGCCGCGCGATCGCGTTGAACAACGAAAGCTACACGATTGTCGGCGTGTTGCCGCGGAGCGTGCGTTTGCCGGCATTCGGGAATTGGCGCGACCAGGTCTGGGTGCCGCTCGCGTTCTCGTCCGAAGAGGCGGCCAATCGTGGCGATCATTTCCTCGAAGTCATTGGCCGGATGAAACCTGGGGTGACGCTGGCGAAAGCGCGCGCTGAGATGGAGACGATCGCCGCGCGCCTCGCTCAGGAGTATCCCAAGTACAACCCCCGCATTAGCTCGGTCGTGAATCCGCTGCACGAAGAGATCGTTGGCAACATGAAGCCGGCGCTCCTGATCTTGTTAGGCGCGGTGGCGTTTGTGCTGCTGATTTCCTGCGCCAACGTCGCCAATCTTCTGCTGGCCCGCGCTGCGGTACGGCAGAAGGAAATCGCGCTACGCCTCGCGCTTGGTGCGGATCGCGCACGCCTGACCAAACAACTGCTCGTGGAAAGCGTGTTGCTTTCGCTCATCGGCGGCGTTGTCGGCCTCGGACTCGCCTACGTCGGCTTGCATGTGCTGACGAGCTTTATTCCGCAAGACCTCGCCCAAGCCGACACGATCACAATCGATGCGAAGGTGCTCGGTTTCACGCTCCTCATCGCCGTGGTTACCGGGCTGGTATTTGGTCTGGCCCCCGCGAGTCAGGCCACACATCTCAACCTCAACGACACGCTAAAGGAAAGCGGGCGCGATGCGGGCGCCGGCGCGCGCGGGAAACGGCTGCGCAGCTCCCTCGTCGTCGCCGAGGTCGCCGTCTCCTTTATTTTGCTCATCGGTGCCGGTTTGTTGATCAACAGCTTCATGCATCTGCGTAACCTCGATCCCGGTTTTCGCGCCGATCATCTGCTGACGATGAAAGTGGATTTGTCAGAAGTGAAATATCCGAACCGGGAAAAGCGGATAACGTTTTTCGAAGAGGTGCTGCGTCGCGTCCGTGAATTGCCAGGCATGCAGTCGGCCGCCGTGGCGAGTAATCTGCCGCTCACCTACAACGGCGATTCGATGTCAATCGGCGTTGAAGGCATTCCCGATCCGCCGCCTGACCAGCAGCCTGACATTATCTATCGCGCGGTCGGTCCGGGCTACTTCGGCACGATGGGAATTCAGGTAATGCGCGGCCGTGATTTCACTGATCAGGACACAGCGGACACGCGTTACGTAATCGTGATCAGTGAGAAGACCGCGCAACATTATTGGCCGGGGCAAGATCCGATCGGAAAACGAATCAAACCCGGCTCATCCACCGCCGACGCTCCATGGCGAGAGGTGGTCGGCGTCGTCAAAGATGTGCGACAGAACGACTTTGTCGCCGAGCCGAAGATGCAGATGTATTACAGCTACCGGCAGCTGAGAGACCTCGCGCCGAACGCGCTGGTCGTGCGCACAAGCGTTGATCCGCTAAGCGTTGCCCTGCCTGTGCGAAACGCTATTTGGTCGGTCGATAAAGATCAGCCGGTTGCGGATATCGATTCGATGGAGCACATCGTGGCGGGTGCGGTCGCTCGACAACGGTTCAGCATGTTATTGCTCGCAATTTTCGCCGGCCTCGCGCTAGTCCTCGCCGCAGTTGGCATTTACGGCGTGATGAGCTACTCCGTCGCCCAGCAAACGCGCGAGATCGGCATCCGTATGGCGCTTGGGGCGAAACGTAGCGACGTGCTGAAAATGACCGTAAAGCAGGGACTGAAGCTGGTCGGCTTCGGACTCGCTATTGGGTTGGTGGTTGCGTTCGTGCTCACACGCGTGATGGCGACTTTGCTCTTTGGAATCAGTGCGACTGACCCAATTACTTTCGTCAGCATTTCGCTTGTCTTGATGGCTGTCGCTTTGCTCGCCAGCTACATCCCGGCGCTGCGCGCGACAAAGGTCGATCCTATGATTGCGCTTCGTTATCAGTAGCGAGACCGAGGAACTCGCGGGCGTTCCCGGCAAGCAAGCGACTTCGATCGCGGTCGGTCATCGCGGTCATTGATTCGATGAGCGCGCCGGGCGTGTGCTCGCCGAGCACGAACGGATAATCCGAGCCGAGCACGACACGTTTGCTGCCGAACAGCTTGAGTAGGAACAGCAGCGCATCGGCATCGTGCACGAGGGAGTCGACAAAGAACCGCGCCGGCCGCTCGCCGTTTGCAAGATAGCTGCGCGGCTCCACGTCGTTATCGACCGCGACGAGGTCAGGCCGGACGCGAAAGCCATGTTCGATGCGGCCGAACGTGAATGGAAAGGAGCCGCCGCCGTGCGCGAATGCGACGCGCAGTTTTGGAAAACGTTCGAACACGCCGCCGAACATCATCGAGCAAATGGCCAGAGAGGTCTCCGCCGGCATGCCGACCAGCCATGGGAGCCAATATTTCGGCATGCGCTGTTTGCCCATCATGTCCCACGGGTGGACGAATATGGCCGCTCCGAGCGTCTCAACCGTGCGCCAGACGACGTCGAGATCGCGATGATCAAGGTTTCGGCAATCGGGTCCGTGACAATGCTCGTTCGGATCGACGTGCGTTCCAATTTCCACGCCGCTCAATCCGAGCTCTTTGATGCAGCGTTCGGATTCCGCTGCCGCCAGCTCTGGATCCTGCAGCGGAATCGTTCCCAGTCCGCCGAAGCGAGCGGGATGCGCGCGGACGACTTCGGCGATGTGATCGTTCAACAGGCG
>JBJMWW010000121.1:0-6238 GCA_045809945.1 Chthoniobacterales bacterium | reverse complement strand
TTCCGCTTCTTCGGATTCGGACTCCGATTCCGATTCGGGATCTGAGTCTGGCTTGAGACCTTCTTCCTCCATCTTGCGGAGGACGTCGCTCATGTCGTCGACTTCGTCCCAAACATCCTGGCTCACGTAGATGGGCGCTTTTTGCTGCGTCGCCATCGCGATGCAATCGCTCGGCCGCCCGTCGAGCTCGATGATCTTTTTCTGCTGAACCTCGTTTTCCGCGACGATGATCATGCGAGCGTAGTAAGTCGCGTTTTTTAAATCGTTGATGATCACGCGCTCCACTTTCGCGCCGAGCGCAGTCATCAGGTGGCCCATCAAATCATGCGTGAGCGGACGTTCTTTCGTCACCTCGCGCATGAACATCGTGATCGCGCTCCCCACCGTTTGATCGACGTAAATGATGAACACTTTGTCGCCGTTACCGAGAAAGACGGCGCACCCGCCGCTGGTTGGCAGGACCGCACGCACCTGCACCTCGATGACCGTTTTGTTCATCCGGCGAAACCGTATCAGTGCGTCCGCGAAAGACAAGATACCCAATTCCTACCGACATGCGCTTGCATGTGCGCGAGCTTGTTTCAAAGTGCGTATTCTCCCGTGGCCACACTCGAAAAAACCAGGCCGGAATGGGACGTCGATGCCGCGATCGCGACGTACAACATCGACGGCTGGGGCGCAGGCTATTTCACGATTAACGCGCAGGGAAACGTTGAGGCGCGTCCGGCCCAGGAAAACGGGGGATCGATCGACATTCTCGATGTGGTGAACGAGGCGCGCGCGCGCGGCCTCGCCTTTCCACTCGTCATTCGCTTTCAGGATTTGCTCAAGCATCGCGTCGAGTCCATAAATCGCGCGTTCGAGTCGGCGATCGGCGAATTCGGCTACCGCAACAGCTATCGCGGCGTGTTCCCGATCAAGGTGAACCAGCTCCGCGAAGTCATTGAAGAAATCGCGGAGGCCGGTCTGCCATTTCATTTCGGACTGGAAGCGGGCAGCAAGCCCGAGCTCGTCGCCGCGCTCGCGTTGCACACCGATCCGGAAAGCCTCATCGTTTGCAACGGCTACAAGGACTCGGCCTTCGTCCGTATCGCCTTGCTCGGCCGCAAGCTCGGCAAATCAGTCGTGCTTGTGATCGAAAAGCTCGAGGAGCTCGAGCAGATCATCCGCGTCTCGCAGCAGCTCGGAGTCGAGCCGCACATCGGCGTCCGTGTGCGTTTGTTCAACAAAGGTGCGGGGAAATGGGCGCCGAGCGGCGGCGAAAACGCAAAGTTCGGCCTCGACACCGTCGCCCTTGTCACGGCGAGCGAAATGCTGCGCAACGCCGGCTATTCGCATTGCCTCAAGCTGGTGCATTTCCATGTCGGCTCGCAGGTTCCGGATATCGCAACGATCAAACGTGCCGTGCGCGAAGCGGCCCGTTACTACGCGAAGATTGCGAAACTCGGCCACGAGCTCGGCTATCTGGATGTCGGCGGCGGCCTCGGTGTCGATTACGACGGTTCGCGCAGCGACTTCGATAGTTCGACGAACTATTCGCTCCAGGAGTACGCCAACGATGTCGTCTGGAACATCGCTGACGTCCTCGATTCAGAAGGCGTCGCTCACCCGGCGATCGTGAGCGAAAGCGGCCGCGCCATCGTTGCACATCATTCCGTGCTCGTGGTGGAAGCGTTCGGCTCGATCGAGAAAACCCAGCCGAAACGTCGCGTCGAAGCGCTCGAGAAAGATCACAAGCTCGTGAGCGACATTCTCGACGTGAAGCAGCGGTTGAAGCGCGGCAATCGCCTCGAAAGCCTGCACGACATCAAGCAAATCAAGGAAGAGACGCAGCAGACGTTTGATCTGGGTCTGCTCGATCTCGAATCGAAGGCAAAGATCGAAACTGTTTACTGGCAGCTCGCGCAACAGATCGTGAACATGCATCGCGGACTGCGTTACGTGCCCGATGAAGTGAAGGAACTGGAGACTTCACTCGGCGATCAATACATCTGCAACTTCTCGGTTTTTCAGTCGCTCCTCGATCACTGGGCGCTCGGGCAGTTGTTCCCGATCATGCCGATCCACAAATTGACCACCCCGCCGGATCGCAACGGCATGATCGTCGACATCACCTGCGATTCGGACGGCAAGGTCTCGAAGTTCATCGATCTGCAGGACGTCCGTGACACGTTGCCGCTCCACCGCATTACGCCGGGTGACATTTATTATCTCGGTGTCTTCATGGTCGGCGCCTACCAGGACATCATGGGCGACCTGCATAATCTTTTCGGTCGCGTCACCGAAGCGCACGTCTTCCTCGATCCGGACGAAGAGCTCGGCTGGTACATCGAAGAGGTGATCGAAGGCAGCACGGTCGGCGAAGTGCTCGCGATGACCCAGTGGGACAAGCTCGCGCTGATGCGCATGGTGAAGACACAGGTCGACGCCGCAATCAAATCGGATCGGATGAAACCAAATGACGCGATGAAGCTGCTTTCCGATTACGAGCGCGAGCTACAGGGCTACACCTATTTGTCGCTCGAAACGCCCGTCGCGGTTTCGCGCAACGGCGCCGGCGGGCAACCAAAGCTTTTCTGATTGCGCAAGATTGAGATCGCCGACGAGATCGCGGTAGCGGAAACGCTGCCGGCTGAGGTCTATCACGAGCCGCGTTGGTACGAACGGGCGAAACAACAAATCTTCGCGCGTAGCTGGCAGTTCATCAGCAACGTCGAGGAACCGAAAGCGCCGGGACACGTCCAGCCCTTCACGCTCCTCGAAGGCTGTTTGGATGAGCCGCTCGTCCTGAGCGTCGACGATCAGTCGCGTCTGCATTGCCTTTCGAACGTCTGCACTCATCGCGGCGCAGTCGTGGTCGAAGGCGAAGGACATGTTAAGGCGCTGCGCTGCCGATATCACGGACGGCGATTTGGACTCGATGGGAAGTTTTGCTCGATGCCGGAGTTCGATGGCGTCGCGGATTTTCCGACTGAGCGTGATGATTTGCGGCGCATAGCGCTGGAACGCTGGGGGCCGCTCCTGTTCTGCAATCTCGATCCGGCGTTCTCCTTCGAGGAACTGGTGACGCCGATAAAACACCGCGTCACTTTCCTGCCCGTCGACCACGCGCGCTTCGACGCGGCGAGCTCGCGCGATTATCTGATCAATGCCAACTGGGCGCTCTACTGCGACAACTACCTTGAAGAATTTCACATCCCGTTCGTCCACGGCAGCAGTCTGGCGGAGCTGGACTACGGCGAATACCGCACGGAGTTGTATCCCTACGGAACGTTGCAGCTTGGCATTACGAAATCGGCCGCTGATTCTTTCAAGCTTCCGAGCGACCATCCGGATTTCGGCTCGCACGTTGCCGCTTTCTACTACTGGCTGTTCCCGAACCTGATGTTGAATTTTTATCCGTGGGGCTTGTCGCTCAACGTGGTCGCGCCGCTCGGCCCGACGCGCACCCGCGTCTCGTTTCTCAGCTACGTCTGGGATGAAGCGCTGCGCGCCAGTGGCGTCGGCGCCGATCTTCACCGGGTTGAAATGGAAGATGAAGAAGTGGTCGAAGACGTGCAGCGCGGTGTGCGCTCGCGCTTCTATGATCGCGGCCGCTACTCGCCGCGACGCGAGACAGGGACGCACCACTTTCACAAACTGCTCGCGCGCTTCCTCAACGAGTAAGTGACGACGCCGCAATTGCCGCGCGCGCTCAAGCTGCGCGATCTCGTTCTCTTCAATGTCGTTGCGATTCTCGGGATTCGCTGGGTCGCGACCGCTGCCAAAGCCGGGCCAGCCTCCCTCACGCTGTGGATGCTGGCGGCTTTGTTGTTCTTCGTTCCGCAAGGGCTCGCGGTCGTCCAGTTCTCGCGCAGTTATCCGGAAGAAGGCGGCATTTACGCATGGACAAAGCGCGAGTTCGGCGAAGGGCACGGCTTCCTTTGTGGCTGGTGTTACTGGATTAACAACATGCTGTTTTATCCGACGTTGCTGCTCACCGCCGCGGTCCAGTTCACCTACGCGATCGGGCAGAGTGACACTGGCCTGGGCGACAATTGGACATTCGTTTTGCCGTTCACATTGATCGGGCTCGGCATCGCGACCGTGCTGAACCTTGTCGGCGTCGGTACCGGCAAATGGCTCCAGAATATCGGAGGGATAGCGACCTACCTGCCCGGTTTGCTGCTCCTCTTCGCCGGCGCATTCGCGTTCTTCAAAGCTCCGGCAAATCCGATCGCGGCCTCGCAGCTTGTTCCCGACTTTGGGAATATCCCGTTGCTCAATTTGTGGGCGACAATCGCGTTTGCATTCGCGGGCCTCGAATTGGTCGCGACGATGGGTCAGGAAATCCGTGATCCGGAGCGGAATTTGCCACGCTCGATCTACATTTCGGCGCCGCTCATCGCGCTCATTTACATTTGCGGCACGATTGCGGTGCTGTGGCTAACACCGCGTGATCAGATCAATGTCACCGCAGGTCCGTTGCAGGCGATTTCTGCCGGCTTCGGAAATTTCGGTCGATCCTGGACGTGGGTCGGACCATTCGCTGCGCTCTGCTTAACCGTCAGCCAGCTTGGCGGACTCGGCGCGTGGTTGACCGGCTCTGCGCGCGTCGCATTCGTCGTTGGCGTGGATCGCTATTTCCCGGCCGCGTTTGGCCGCATTCACCCGCGCTGGAAAACGCCTTACGTCGCAATTCTCGTGCAGGTGCCGGTAACGCTTCTATTTCTCCTGCTGTCGGTGCTCGGCAAAGGCACGACGGTCGAACACGCGTTCCTCATCCTGCTCGACATGTGCCTGCTTATTTATTTCGTGCCGTATGTTTATCTCTTCGCCGCTTACATCGCCTTTTGCCGGCGCAATCCCACCGTGAAGTTGCTCGTTCCCGGCGGAATTACCGGTGCTGTGATTGCGGGCATCGCCGGAATTGCGATCACGATTTTCGCGATGATCGTCGCGCTCATCCCGCCTGCGGGGACGACTCAGATCTGGCTGCACGAACTGAAGCTCGCCGGCGGATCGCTATTCCTCATCGCACTCGGCGTGGTGATTTATCGACGCGCTCGCCCTTCCACTGTGGCAAATTGAGCGATGGTTCAGGCCACCAGCGTTAAAGAGGCGCTCGCCAGCACTGCCCAGCGCGACGAAATCGTTGTGCAGGGCTGGGTGCGCACCCGGCGCGATTCAAAAACGTTTTCGTTTATCGAGCTGAACGACGGCTCATCGCTGCGCAACCTGCAGATCATTGCGCAGGATTCGCTGCCGAATTATGCCGATGTGCAGCGGCTTCAAACCGGCGCGTCGATTCGCGTGCGCGGCAAACTCGTTCCGTCGCAGGGCAAAGGACAGAAGTGGGAAGTCGCGGCGGACGAGCTGGCAGTGATCGGCGCGTCCGATGACAGCTATCCGCTGCAAAAGAAAGGGCACACGCCGGAGTTTCTGCGCGAGATCTCGCACCTGCGGCCGCGCTCGAACTTGTTCGGCGCAGTCTTTCGCGTCCGCAGCCGACTGGCCTACGCGATCCACAGTTTTTTTCAGGAGCGCGGCTTTGTTTACGTGCACACGCCGATCATCACCGGCAGCGATTGCGAAGGAGCAGGCGAATTGTTTCGTGTCACGGCGATCGATCCGGCGAATCCGCCGCGGCGCGATGATGGCAGCGTCGATTACGCGAAAGATTTCTTCGCCCGCTGCACCTACCTGACGGTCAGCGGACAGCTCGAGGCGGAGGCGTTCGCCTGCGCGCTATCGAAGGTCTACACGTTCGGCCCGACGTTCCGCGCTGAGAACTCGAACACCTCACGTCACGCCAACGAGTTCTGGATGATCGAGCCGGAGATCGCGTTCTGCGATTTGAACTGCAACATGGATTTGGCCGAAGAGTTCGTGAAGTACCTCATCCGGGACGCGCGCGAGCATTGCGCGGAAGACCTCGAGTTGTTCTCGAAGTTCGTTGACAAAGAGCTGCTCGCGCGGCTCGACTTCGTTCTCGAGCGGCCGTTCCAACGCATCACCTACAGCGATGCTGTGACATTGATCGAGAAAAGCGGCGAGAAATTCGAGTTTCCGGTCGGCTACGGTTTGAACCTGCAATCGGAACACGAGCGCTGGCTGACTGAGAAACACTTCAAATCGCCGGTCACGGTTTTCAATTACCCGAAAGAGATCAAACCGTTCTACATGCGCATCAACGATGACGGCAAAACTGTCACGGCGATGGATGTTCTCGTGCCGGGGATCGGCGAGATTGTTGGCG
>JBJMWW010000120.1:0-15208 GCA_045809945.1 Chthoniobacterales bacterium | reverse complement strand
GAAACTGAAAGAGGCTGGATCTTCGTCCGCCAACATCTCCTGCGTTTCGTTTTCTCCCCAGCGATTTTCCACGGCGAAGACGCTGGCACCCAAGACGTTGAGGAAACCGTGCATCTTTGTTTTTACGCTCTCGTGAAACAACCGAACCGGATGGTGCAATCCAGCGGTGAATTTGATCGGCACACGAAACCTTGCCGCGCAGACGAGCGCGTGGGCGACTTTCGATAGATCGGGAAATGCATCGGCGGTTACCCCACCTGTGCGCAGTTTGAAGCCAAGCGATTGAGGGGAACCACCAGCGTTGTGATTTGCCAGCGTCGCGATCGCGCGCTCCGCCTCGTCAGCGGGCGCCTCCCAGAACGTTTGCAGATCGAGCGGCGCGGTCGCTGAAGAAATTGTGACGAAAAGATTCCGGTCGAAGCCTGTCGGCAGCGCAGTCTCAAGTTGTGTGATCTGTACCCTCCCGGCCTGAGTTTGCTGCCAGCGCGTGATCGTTTCTGCATGCGCGGCGATTGCATTCACGAAATCATCGGCATTTGCGGTGCGTCGCCCGAGAGCCGAAACATGCAGCGGGTGGTCGGGATCAAACAAATCGAGATGTCGCTCCGCGTCGGTGAACTGGTCCACCGGCAAGACAAACGGTCCGAGCATCCACGCATCGGCTGAGCGCAAATATTCGGCATAATTGCGCAGCGCTTCGTCGAGCGCGAGTGTCGCCGGCGGAAAAAGGCCGGCATAATCCACCGTGCCGGTGAGTAATGCGCGCAATGAGGCTGGAACTGTCCTCGTCATCCGATTGATGTCATTCCGAGCGAAGCGAGGAACCTCGCAGACGTTGGAGCACACGTGGTGTTCATGACGCGATTGTGAACGCTTGTGAGGTCCCTCACTTCGTTCGGGATGACTCGCGTTGTCATGTCGTGAGTCGTGGCGCGATCGTGAAACTTCGCATCAAAGTACCGCCCGCTGAGATTTGCTGGATACCGAGTTTCTCTTCGAATTTCCGTTGCTCGTGTGAGTCAGTCAGACCCCAGCAGGGTTCAATGCAGAGGAACGGATTGCCGTCCGACCAGAGCGTGACGTAGGGCGCCTCGGCCAGGTCGACAACGATCGTGCGATTCCCCGGCGGATCAATAAACGTGAAGCGCCGATCCGGAACATCGACGAATTCGAGAATATAGGAGCCGGGCAGCCTGGCCCGATCGAATGGCATTTCGCCGCCGCCGAATCGGACGTCTTCTGTCTCACCGCTTAGAAAGTTGTCCGGCGAAAACCAGCGGCGATAAACGCCCGCCGGCATTTCGAGGCGAAACGAATCAAAAGTCGTGGCGGCGAATCCCGGATGCAACCCGAACTCCACGTGCGTCGGCTCGTCTTCATGGTTCATGAATGCGAACTGCACACGAATGGTATCGCCGTGGACCGTGTAGGTCAGATCAAGCGAGACGCGGAACGGATACTCGAGACGTTCGTAGTCTTCAGGCGTGATTCGATACATCACCGCGTTCGGGGCGACGTGATGCAGGTGCCACGTTTTGTGTCTCAGAAAGCTGTGCGTGCCGCCGCGGATTTCGTGGCCGCGATAAACTGTCCGCTCGTTTTTTAGTCGATGCAGGTAGTAGCCCATCACCGTTGCATGATTCGCCCACCCTTTTTCCGCCGAGGTAATCTCGTTGTCCCGCCAAAGAAAACCGCGCCACTCACCGGCCGAATCGCGCCGCGCGACGCTGATCAATTCCGCTCCGACCCGCGAGATGATTAGCCGCAGACCTGCTTCGTCGTCGGTCAGCACGTCGAGCAGCCGGTCGCCGCGGCGTTCTTCCCGGTGCGACAGGCTCACTTACGGGAACAATCCGCGGCTCTTCTTCGCTTTCAGCACGCGCTCGACGCCGATCGCCATCGCCGCGGTGCGATGTGAAATTTTGTGCCGTTTCGCCCGCTGGATCACCTGGGTAAACGAGTGCTCGAGAATGCGGAACAGCTTGTCCGTCACTTCCGTTTCCGTCCACATAAACGCCTGGAGCCCCTGCACCCATTCGAAGTAGGAAACGATCACACCGCCGGCGTTGCAAAGGATGTCGGGGATGACAAACACGTCATTCCATCGCTCATCCAGTATCCGGTCGGCTTCGGGTGTGGTCGGTCCGTTTGCACCTTCGGCCAGGATCCGGCATTGCAGCTGCGCGGCATTTTTTTCGGTGATCACGCGATCGACCGCGCAGGGCGCGAGAATGTCACACTTCTGCACTAACAACTCGCGCGGATCGATGTGATCGTCCTCGTGAAAACCGCGCAGGTTTCCTTTCTTCAGCACGTGCTGCTCGGCCGCTTTCACGTCTATGCCGTCGGGATTGTAAATCGCGGAGTAGGCGTCGCTGATGCCCACGATTTTCACCCCGGTTTTAAACGCGAGCGATAATGCAGCAACCGCGCCGACGTTTCCAAATCCCTGCACAATCGCGGTGCTCGCCTCCGGATCCATTTTCAGGATGTCCATCGCGCGCTCGATCAGGTAAACGACGCCACGCCCGGTAGCTTCGCGTCGTCCTTCAGTGCCGCCGACCGAAACCGGTTTACCGGTCACGATCTCATTCACGGCGTAACCCTGGTAGACTGAGTAGGTGTCCATGAACCACGCCATCACCTGCTCGTTCGTGCCCATGTCCGGGCCCATGATGTCAGTCTTCGGTCCGACGAACGGAATCATCTCCTGCATGTAACGACGCGAGACGCCCTCGAGCTCGGTGCGGGAAAGCTTCGTTACATCGCAGGTCACCCCGCCTTTCGCGCCGCCATAAGGCAGGTTCGAGAGCGCGCACTTCCAGCTCATCCACATCGCCAGCGCGGCCGTTTCTCCCATGGACAGATTTGGTGAAAAGCGCGTGCCGCCCTTTGTCGGCCCGAGCGTCAGGTGATGCTGAACGCGGTAACCCTGAAACGTTTTCGTGCTGCCGTCGTCCATGTGCACCGGCAGCGTCACTGCGACCGCACGCTTCGGCAGCATCAGCCGGTCGCGGTCGTTTTTGTCGATCTCGAGATAGTCGGCGATGAACTGAAACTGTTCGCAGGCCATGCGAAAGGTCGGGTCATCGTAAATCTGAAGAGCGGAATCTAGCTTCATTCGGGGATGCGCACGCCGCGCGAGAGAGACGCTTATTTGCGCTCGCTATTTCGCTGCGTCAAATCCAAAGCGCGCGCTAAACTGCCGCACTGTAGCCATGAAGATCGAGACCATTGCCGTGCATGCGGGACACGAAATCGATTCCGCTACCGGCGCAGTCGCTCCGCCGATCCACATGTCGACGACGTTCGTGCGGGACGCCGAGGGCAATTATCCACATGGCTTCGTTTACGGACGCGGCAACAATCCGACCCGCGAAGGACTCGAACGCGCGCTCGCCGCGATTGAAGGTGGCGCTGTTGCGGCAGCATTTTCGTCCGGCAGCGCGGCGATTTCGGCTGTGTTTCAGGCGCTACCGGCAAATGCCCACGCCGTCATCGCCGATGATGTTTACCACGGAACACGCAAACTGATTCGCGATCTGTTCGTGCCGCTCGGGTTGCAGGCCGATTTCGTCGATTTGTCGGATGTAGAACAAGCCGGACGCGCAATTCGGGCCGGGACAAAGCTGGTCTGGACTGAAACGCCGTCGAATCCGTTGCTGAAAATCACGGATCTACGCGCCGTCGCTGATCTTGCTCATAAGGTTGGCGCTCTCTGCGTTTCCGACAACACGCTCGCTCCAATCATCCAGCGGCCGCTCGATCACGGAATCGACTTCGTGATGCACTCGACCACGAAGTATCTCGGCGGCCACTCCGATGTCATGGGCGGCGCGTTGATCGCGCGAGAGTCGAACGAACTTTTCGAGCAAATTCGAAATGTGCAGGGAACAGGCGGCGCGATCCCCTCGCCCTTCGACTGCTGGCTGATCCACCGTGGAATTCGCAGCCTGCCCTGGCGAATGCGCGCTCACTGCGAGAACGCCGCGCGGATCGCAGAGTTTTTGAACAAGCACTCAGCGGTCGAGCGGGTCCACTATCCCGGACTGACGAATCACCGCGGACATGAAATCGCGGTTCGGCAGATGACTCCGTTCGGCGCGCTGTTTTCATTCGAAGTGAAAGCCGGTCGTGATGCTGCAGTCCGCGCCGCCGGTCGCACCCGGCTTTTTGTTCAGGCAACCAGCCTCGGCGGCGTCGAAAGCCTGATCGAACATCGCGCCTCAATCCAGGGTGAGGATCCGCGGACGCCGCAAGGTTTGCTGCGCTTATCGGTCGGTTTGGAGAACGCTGACGATCTGATTGCCGATCTCGATCAGGCACTCGCCTGACGAGCGAACCGACGTTTCAGCAGGACGGCGAGATCGTGCACCTCGGCCACGCGTAGCAGATACGCGACGCCGAAGAACGCGACTGCCGCGGTTGCGATCGTAATTCCGACTTCTATCGCTTTCTGCACGAGGCGCTGATCTGTGATCGTGCGGAAGAACAGCATCTGCGCGCCGATACAGATTGTCGCGAGCGCCGCGCCTGCGACACCAAGCTTTAGCGTCGTCGCCAGAGTAGTGCGCGTCTCTAATCCGCCGCTGTAACGACGCATCATGACGTAAAGCAGGAGAAAATTCGTGACCGCAACCACGCTCGTCGACAACGCGAGACCGCGATGGGCGAGGCCGAGATGCAGCGTCAGGACCCAGTTGAGACAGAAATTCAGCGCGATCGAAAAGATGCTGACGAACATCGGCAGGTTCCGTCGATCGATCGCGTAGAACGCTGGCGCGAGCACTTTCACAGATGCGTAACCGACCAGTCCGATTGCGTAGAAGCGCAGTGCTTCCGCCGTTCGCGCGGTCGCTTCCGCGGTGAAACGTCCGTGCTGATAAATCAGGCTGATAATCGGCTCGGCCAGAATGATCAACCCGAGCGCCGAAGGGATCGTGAGTAGCATCACGAGGCGGAGCGAATGCGCCAGCGCGCCGCGGAATTCATCGGTGTGGCCGAGTGCGGCGCTGCGAGAGACCAGCGGCAGCGTCACCGTCGCGACCGCGACGCCGAAAAGTCCGAGCGGCAGTTGCATCAAACGAAACGCAATGTTCAGCCAGCTCACCGGACCGTCGCCGAGCTGCGCCGCAAACGCGCTGTTCACGAGGACGTTCACCTGCACCGCGCTCGCCGCGATCACCGCCGGCGCCATCAGCGAAAGCACCTTTCGCACACCTTCGTCGCGCCACACAAAATCGGGCCGGAATCGGTAACCAACGCGGCGGAGCGACGGAAACTGAGCGGTCAATTGCCAGAGACCCCCGACGAGTGTCCCGATTGCGAGGCCAATCAAGGCACGCGAACCGAAGCGCGGATCGAACCACCAGCCAAAGGCAACGCCGGCAATGATCGAGCCGAGATTGAAAAACGTCGATGCCATCGCCGGCATGCCGAAGACGTTCTTCGCGTTCAGCATTCCCATCACCAGCGCAGCGAGCGCGACGAGGAGAATGAACGGCCACATCACTCGCGTGAGCAAAATCGTCAGTTCGGTTTTTTCCGGCGACCAGCTCCACCAAGTCATCACCCCGATCAGTTGCGGCGCGAGCCAGATGCCGAGCAACGTGATCGCGCTCATGAAGACCGCGGTGAGCGTCGCGACTTTGTTCGCCAGCTGCCACGCCGATTCGTCACCGTCCACCGCAATGCGTTTTGAAAACGTGGTGATGAATGCGGTCGAGAGCGCGCCTTCGGCAAACAAATCGCGCAGCAAGTTCGGAACGCGAAACGCCATCAGGAACGCGTCGAGATTCTTTCCCGCGCCAAAAAGCCCGGCGAAAATCATCTCGCGGACGAGGCCGAGAATGCGGCTCGACAATACCGCGAGGCCGACCACCCCGGTCGCACGCGCACTGACTCTTTTCCCGCTCTGCTCTGCCATTTCGCGCGAACTCTACGCGCTCGGAGGCGGTTGCCGAACGGTCGGCGCGAGAAATCGCTGATAGATAAACGAGGCCGCGATCGCGACGACCGCAACGCTCAGAAAGGCAACGATGCGATAGAGCTGGCTCAACTGATCGAGGTCGTGCAGGAACAATTTGCCGAGCGCGAGGCAGAGCAAACCGATTGCAGCGAAGCGCAGCCCACGCACTTTTCGAAAAACGCCGATGAGTAAGAGCACGAGGGCGAAGAGCGCCCACGCGATCGTGTAGGTCATGTCGCGCGCGAAATCGCCGGAGAAGGAAAAGGTGAGCGTCGGACCGACGGAGAAGTAGTCGGCAATCTCGATGTTCAGCAGGAGGAAGAGCACGACGGTGCCGAGCGCGCCGAGCAGCGGACGCGCCAGACGTTCGTACCAATGATTGAGCGGGAGCGAGAACAAACGCGCGCTCACGAACATGCAGACAGCGGCGATTCCGTAGGCGTATAGATACCAGTTCCAGATGCGGATCGGCGCGCGTTTGTGATACTCGAAAACTGCGGGATTGAGCGTCAGCCGGCAAAACGCCGCGCCGAGAACAACCAGGGCAATGACGCGCAACTGCGCGTTCGGTATTCGCCGATACACGAGCAGCAACGCTACGCCTTCGATCGCCCATCCAAGCGTAATCCATTCGCGCTCGAACTGGACCGGAATGATTGCGCTGACGAAAAACAACACCGCGATCACTTGCGTCGCGAGCCGGTTGTCGCCGGATGCGAGCGTCACTCTTTCTCGACCGATCAGATAGGCGGCGTTTAGCGCCGGTGGAAGCGCGAACGCCGCCGGCACGATGAACATCCAACGCGGTGACAGATGCGCTGTGGCTAGCTGATAAACGAACCAGAACTGCAATGGTCCGACTGCTGCGGCAACGCTCCACGGCCATAGACGATTGATCCCGGCAAAATGCGGCGCGGCCGCGAAGAGTAATAAAATCGCAACGAACCATACCAGCGCGGCGAATGGCGCGGCACGGTCGAAGGCTGCGCTGCGCCAGCCCCATTCTGCGATCCAGGTGAGTCCAAGCGCGACTGCGACGAAGACCGCGACGAGCGCGTCGGGTTTGACGACTGCGCGACGTGCGGCGGCCAAACCGAGCAATATCGCGCAGCCGAAAAACAGAATCGGAAACGCAAAATCCGCCGGGTAACTCAGCTCGTCGTCCGCTGCGACGATGCAGAAGAACAAGGGGGCAAACGCGGTTAGTGCGGTTGCGAGGGCGCGCCAGTTATCCTGCGGTCGCAAGGCAGCAATCGCGAGAAATTGCGCGGCGAAAAGCAGTAGTGTCCGCCGCGTGAGCTCGGCATATGCCGGACCGAGGAAATCTGACGACCAACCGATCTCCGTCGCGATCGTGCCGATTGCCGCGAGCAAGACGAAGTAGTTCCAGCGCTTGATCGACGCCACCGCGGTGAGCCCGAAATTGAGCAGGGCGACGTAACCGAAGAGGACCACCGGGCCGGTGTGATTCGTCCAGAGCAGGGTCGGCGTCAGAAATCCGCCAAGCGCGGCCAGCCAGACCACGCTTTGCGCCGCAAGCCGCATCGCAAGCCAGAGTGCCCCCGCGGTCACGACACACATCGCCACCGATGCGACGCCGAGCGGGATCAGCGAGTAGAATGCGTGCGCCGCGTAGATGTCGGCGTACAAAACGAGAATGCCGGTCGCGCACAGGCTCTGCGCGGGAACACGATAACGTCTTGTCGATGCGAACCCGCCACCGGCGACGAGAAGCAGACCGACGATCGCTCCGATCACGACGCGCATGACCGGTGTGATCAGATTGTTGTCGAACGCGTATTTGACGAAAAAAACGGTGCCGAGGAAAAAGGCGAAGCCGCCGATCCAGGCGAACAGTTTCACGCCCAGGATTGACTCGAGATTTACCTTCGAAGGCGGCGCTGTCGGCGGCGGCGGTGTAGTCGTTGGCGCCCGTGGAGGTGCTGGAGCGACGGGCGGCGAAACGACCGGCGAAGGAATCGGCACGGATGCAGCGACTGGCGCGGGCGGGACTGCACTTGATGCCGAAGCTGGCGCACCATCGAGCCGTTCCTTCAAAGCGCGCAGCTCGCGCTGCAGCTTTGAAACACGCATCAGAGCAACCAGCGCAATGACAAACGGCGCCGCGAGGAGCAGCAGAGCCAACGCTACGTAGCAGCCGATGGCTTCCATCAGAATCCGGTCGGCGCGTCGATAAACGTGTGTGGCAGGCCGAATCGGCCGCCGAGATGTTCGGCCAGCGCACGGACGCCGAATGTCTCGGTCGCGTAATGGCCGGCGACGATAAGGTTGATGCTCAATTCGCGTGCTGCGACCGCAGCCCAATGCGGCGCTTCGCCTGTGATGAAGGTGTCGATGCCGAGTTTAGCGACTTCGAAAATTTCTCCGCCAGCCCCGCCCGTAATCACACCTAACGAGCGGATCTGATCGGGACCCGCGTCGATCACTTTCGGTTCGCCGCCAACCGCCTCGCGCACACGCGACATCAACTCCGCCCGTGTCAGCGCGACGTCGGCGCGATAGCCGAGCAGGGTATTTTTCCAGGGAAAGAATGGCGCGGCGCGCTCAACGCGCAGAGCTCGCATGAGCAGTGCGTTGTTGCCAACCTCCGGATGGACGTCGAGCGGGATATGGGCGCTGTAAAGCGTGAGATTATTGCTGAGGGCAAGCCGCAATAGTTCCCGCGCTGCGCCGGCGATCGGCCGCAAACCCGGCCAGAACATGCCGTGATGAACGATGAGAAAATCTACGTTCGCCGCGACCGCGGCCTGGATCGTCTGCGCAGATGCATCAACCGCCGCGCCGATCTTCGTCACCCGGCCATCGTTCTCGATCTGGACTCCGTTCAGCGCGTTGTCGTAATCGGCAATTTCCCCGATGCGCAGCAGTTCGTTTGCGCGGTTCGCCACCGCCGCTGCCGTTGCGCTATCGTCGGTCGCCACGTTTGCCGACTATGATGATGATGAAAAACAAACACATCGCGGCGCCGATGAGCGCGCCGAAGTCGGTCGGTTTGCCTTTACTGTAACGCACAACCGTCGCGAGCACGGCGAGGGCAGCTGCCAGCACAGCGAGCAGAATCGCGATAAACCGCGCGGTCTTCGGGTCCATGCTGGTGGTTCTATCAGCACGCCTCCGCCAGTTCACCAACAAACGCCGCGGAGTTCGCTTGACGAAAACCGAGCAGCTTGTGAGTTTCGATCTTCAGTCAACCGGATGGAATACACCGACACGCCGACGCAGATCCCAACCACCGACACGATGCCGTGTCCGCTGTGCGGTCACATTCTGCCGAAGGACGCGGAGAGCTGCGATCGATGCGATTGGAGGCGGCATAACGACACCGTCAACGCAGAACCGAGAGCGAGCGATGCGATTGCCGCGTTACTCAGCGTCGTGCCGGGGCTGGGCCACGTTTACAAGGGCCACAAGGTGATCGGGCTGCTCTTCATCTTCATCGTCTCGCCCCTGGTGCTCTTCTTCTCGTTCCTCGCCGCCATCGCCAGCGCAGGATTCGGCTTCGGTCTCTTCTTGTTGTACTGGGCGGGCGTGGCAATTCACGCTTACGGTGCGGACGACATGGTGACGCAAGGCGCCGATCCCGGCGAACAGTACTAGCGGCGCCTTACGCCGCCTGCTGCGTCTCGGCGACGGCGCGATGAATTTCCTCGAGGATCGCGCGCAGATCGTAACGGAACCTCCACTTCGGATAATGCGACTGGAACTTCCGCACATCACTGATCCACCAGATGTGATCGCCAATCCGATTGTTCTCCTCGTAGCTCCAGGTCAGCTTGCGGCCGCTGATCTCCTCACATTGCGCGATCGCTTCCAGCATTGAGCAGTTGCTGTGACGCGCACCGCCGATGTTGTAAACCTCGCCCGCGCGCGGCGCCTCAATGAACTGCGCAAACGCCTCGACAAGATCGAAGCTGTGAATGTTGTCGCGCACCTGTTTGCCGCCGTATCCAAAGACGCGATAGGGCCGGCCGGTCACAGTGCAGATCATCAAGTAGGAAAGGAATCCGTGAAGCTCCGTGCCGGCGTGCGCCGGACCAGTCAGGCATCCGCCGCGAAAACACACCGTCGGCATTCCGAAATAGCGACCGTACTCCTGCACCAGAATGTCAGCCGCGGCCTTCGACGCGCCGAAGAGCGAATGCTTCGTGTAATCGATGCTCATCGTTTCGGAAATGCCAGGCTCGTATTCGTGGCCGGCCTCGATTTCCCAGCGCATCGGCAACTCGCGTAACGGCAACCGATTTGGCGTATCGCCGTAAACTTTATTCGTCGATGTGAAGACAAACGGCGCTTCGGGACAACACGCGCGCGCCGCTTCGAGCAGATTGAGCGTGCCGTTCGCGTTCACGCCGAAATCCATCTGCGGATCGCGCGCTGCCCAGTCGTGTGACGGCTGCGCGGCTGTGTGAACGACCGCCGCGATCTTCGTCCCCTGCTCTTTGAAGAGCCGCATGACCGCATCCGCATCGCGAATGTCGATGTCGTGATGCTCGTAATTCGGAACGCTCGCGACCAGCTCGTCACGCGTCCGGCGGGTTGATGCTTCCGCGCCGAAAAATCGTGCGCGCATGTCATTGTCGATCCCGACAACGCGCCCGCCATCGCGTGCGAACCGTTTCACTGTCTCGGAGCCGATCAGCCCCGCCGAACCTGTGACGATGATCGTGCGCACCTATTCAGTGACTCCGAGAATCCACGTCACGCGGCCATCAGCCGGTCGAACACGTGCCGCGGGATATTGCTCGTTCCCACCGATCACATCCTGGAGCAGCTCCGCGTTTTTTGCCGCGTTAGCGAGAAAGCAAACGTGCCGGGCCGCGTTGATCAGCCGGTAGGTAAACGTGATCCGCCATTGATCGAATTTCGGAACAAAATTCGCCACCACACGCCGCTGCGTTTCGTCGAGTGCAGGCGTTCCAGGAAATAACGATGCGGTATGGCCGTCGTCTCCCATCCCAAGCAGAATCAGATCGTGCCGGTAAATCGTTTCGCCTTTCTCTTCAGCCATTCGATCGAGTTGGTCCTGGTATTCGTCCGCGGCTTTTGCCGGCGCGACTTCGCCGCGCATTCGAAGCACTGATTCGTCCGGCACCTTGGCCTTTGAGAGCAGCGCCTCACGTGCCATTCGGTAATTGCTCTGCTTGTCGTCCGGCGGCACGCACCGTTCGTCACCAAAGGTAATCCGCACCCGATCCCACGGCAGGTTGCAACGAGCGAGTTCTTCGAAGACCGGTCGCGGCGTATTCCCGCCGGAGAGCGCGAGCCGAAACTCCCCGCGCTCTTTCAACGCCAGTTCCGCGTGCTGCTCGATGAAGCCCGCCGCGTCGCTCACGAAACGCGTCGTGCGAATGACCTCGGGAGTCTCGAGCGACATTTCAGCCTTTCAGCGTTTCAACACTTCAAACGTGGCAGTGCGCGAGCCCGCGCTTTTCCAGATAGCGCTGATGATAATCTTCGGCCGGCCAGAACGTCGGCGCCGGCTCGATCACTGTCACGGTCGGCCGACGAAACCGCCCGCTCTTATCCATCTCCGCCTTCGATTCTTCCGCCGCCGTTTTCTGTTCCGGCGAGTAATAGAAAACCACCGAACGATACTGCGTCCCCACGTCCGGCCCCTGCCGGTTCAATGTCGTCGGATCGTGGTTCGTCCAGAACACGTTGAGCAGATCGCGATAGCTCACCTGCTCCGGATCGAACTCCACCTGCACCACTTCGGCATGACCGGTGTCATCGCTGCAAACATCTTCATACGTCGGCTTCTCCGTCTTCCCTCCGGCGTAGCCGACCGTCGCGTTGCTCACGCCTTTCACTGCGCGAAACGTGGCTTCCACTCCCCAGAAGCAACCCGCGCCGAACATCGCCTTCTCCGTAGCCATGCCTGCAAGTTTCACCAGAACCGCGCTTGCGCAACGCGGTCCCTGCCTGAACTCATCGCGCCGTGGCGCGTTTGTTCGGCATCACTTCCTGGTTACTCCAAAGAATAAGGTCCGTCCGGTTCGATCGAGACCACCGGCTGTAACAGCTAGCGCTTCGCGTCTTTCGGCGCGAGCGAGGCGATGATTTTTTCGAAGCGTGCATCGCCGCGCAGTGGATCCCAATCCGCCTCGAGTTTGAGCGAGCCGTAGCTCGGCGTGTTAGGAAGGTTGATCGTCTTTTCGATAAAACTGAGAGCGCGGTTTGCGTCACCAGCCTGAGCATAAATCCGGGCCAGCTTTTCCTGAATAAAGCCGCCATTGATGGCATCCTTCGAAGGCGGAAGCAGCTCGGCCGCGCGTTCACCTTCCCGGATGGCGTTTGCCGTTTGTCCGAGAGCCGCGTCGATCTGGCCGAGCACTATCAGTGCTCTGGCATCACCAGGACTCTCTTGCGCAGCCGCCGCTGCACGCTGCCGGGCGGCAACGAATGCCGCGTTAGCTCGCGCCTTGTCACCGAGCCCGCGAGCAATGATACCCTGAGTCCATTCTCGAGGAGTGAAGAAGCCGTTATCGTCGAACTCCGCCAGCCCGGGAGTGTCTAACGCTTCTTGGGCTGCATGATAGTTTCGCTCCAGAAGCGCCAGAGCCAGGCGCGCGCTGATTAGATCATTCGGATCAGCCGGACTGCCAGCTTCGCCCGCCACAACTGCTTTCCACCGACCGAGGTCAGCTTTCCACGCGAGCTCCGCCCAGGCGCGAAGAAGCGCCATCCCAAAATCGACGGGTTTCCACGCCAGCGCACCATCGAGAGTTTTCGCAGCTTCGTTGTAACGATGGACAATGAAGTATGTCGTCGCCAACTCCGGAATGAACGCGGCGTTGTGTGGGTCCAATGCCAGCGACTGCTGGATGTGCTGAATCGACTCGTCCCAGCGTCCTTGGCGCCGTTTGACCATTCCAATAAGAAACGGAGTGAATGCGTCATTGGGCGAACTGCGTTGGGCTAAGGCAAACTCCGCTAATGCTGGGCCGTAATCCAGAGATGCTCTATAATACAGGAGTCCGCGCGTAAAATGGACTTCGCTGCTGTCGGGTTGCAGCCGCGCGGCGGCCTCGAGTGCTTTTTTAGCCAGATCAACATGGGGGGCGCCACGGTCGTTCAGCCAAAACAAATACAGATGGGTATTGGCAAGTCTGCACAATGCGGGAACGAACTCCGGGTCGCGTGACACGGCCTGATCCAGGAGCTCAACCTCACGTTTCGCGCCTTCAGCCCCGCCAGTGCCGATGCTGCTCACGCGGTTTCGATCGATTTCTAGCGCTCGCAAGTACAGATCGTACGCGACCAGGTCTTTTGTCGGTTTCGCCTCGACCACGGCTTCCTCTTTGGGAGAGAGCTTGGCTTGCAACTGCTCAGCAATGGTCTTGGCGATCTCGCTTTGGATGGCAAACACATCGGCCAGATCGCGGTCGTAGGTTTGTGCCCAGAGATGCGCGTCGTTGCGGGCATCAATCAGTTGAGCGTTGACGCGAATCTTGCTCGCTGCCCTTTGCACACTGCCTTCCAGCACATGAGCGACGCCAAGTTGCTGGGCGATTTCGCGCAGATTACGCGTAGCCGTGTCGCGGTACTGCATGACGCTCGTCCGGCTGATCACTTTCAAATCAGCCACCTTGGCGAGGTCGGTAAGAATTTCGTCCTGGACCCCGTCGGCAAAGAAAGCGTTCGATTTATCCTCGCTCAGGTTTTCGAATGGCAGCACTGCGATGCTCTTTTCGATAATGGCGGAACGCTGAGCAGCCTGTGAGGGTGCGGACTGCCTCGGCCGGACGTACTGGAAGACCAACAAACCGGCAGCGATCAGCGCAACGACGATCGTGAGGCTGACGATCTTGCGGCCAGTGTGGTGCCTGATCGATTGCTCGGGTGCGACCTCTGATTCGCGCTTGAGCCCTTCCGGCGTGATCTCGAATGCCCACGAAATGACGAGCACGACAGGGAAGCCGAGCACGAGCAAAATGACCACGAGGCGAACAGCCCAGCTCGGAACATCAAAGAACGGAAACACCTGCGTCGCGACTTGGATGACCAGCCACGAAATGACAACGTAAGCCGCCGCGACTTTGTAAACGTTCCGCCGCTTCAGCTCTGAAAAAAACGAGACCGATGTTTCCATCCGCCTGACCGTATTATCTCACTGGGCGCGAATTACCAGCACGCACCGGCCGGCGACGATCTGCCAAGTGTAGAGGCGCTTGTCTCCAAGCGCTGTTGCGTTCTCGATTGTAGAGGCGCGGATGCCCACACGCCTTGTCACCCCTCGCTTTCCTGGGTTCCTGCTTTCCTGAGCTATCTGCTCGCGTTAGCGCGACACAAGAACTTTGCGCGCCGTGAGCGAATCAGCATCGAGATTCGAAAGTTCCTGCACGAGCATCAATTCACAGGCGCCATTCCCGGTGTCGGTCCGTGAAAGCGAGCTGCGCCATGTCGCGCCGTTACTTCGTGTCGCCTCCACCAGCTCGCCACTGAGATGAATCAGCGCGCCGGTTCGTAGCGACTTGCAGCGCGACCCGATCTCCGCCGTGGCCGGAATCACGTGGACGTTTGTCGAATGCGTGATGATCTGGTCCTTCGAAATCGGTGGCGGCAGTTTGTATTCAAACCAGTAGAAGCGCATCGACTGCGTGATCTTCACCTCGTCGAGCACATGCTGATCCGACATCGCGCCCCAACCGAGCCCCAGGTCCACCGGCACCAGATCGGACTGACGATCCCAGCCGTAGACCTTCCGGTGCAAAACACGCGCATCGATGGCGAAATGCGCTAGCGGTTTCAGCTGATAATCACCACGCATAATCGGCGCTGCCGCCGTGACCGTTTGCTGCGGATCAGCCGAAATGAGAATGCCCGCTGGATAAGTCAGCGGTCGGTGCGCATAATTCCAACCGCAGATCGCGAGCACCACTGCTGCGAGCGCCGCAAACCATTTCATTCCTCTTGCCGAGCAGGTTCAATGCTCGCGCCGGCATGCCGACGCACCATCGCCTTCGGACGTCATTGTTGAGCGTGCGTTTCTGGCTTCATAGCTTCTTAATTCTTCACGCGACCCGGGCACGGGATTTCTCGACCGCGCCCGAAATGGAGGCGTGCGCGTGGGGACAGGCGCCTCTACACCTAGTTCAGCGCGTACACTTCTACCAGCGCCACACCGCTCGAGCCATTCGCGCCGCGTACCACCGCGGTGTAGCCAGAGTTACTCGGCGCCAGCGTGGTAATGATCGCCGACTCGCGGCCATCCGGCGG
>JBJMWW010000119.1:0-5062 GCA_045809945.1 Chthoniobacterales bacterium | reverse complement strand
TTCGTTTTTCCGAGGGCACAATTTTCCACCGCGATAAATCGGTGCTGCGCATCTCCGAGACGAAGCTGCGCGGCTCGCACAACATTGAAAATCTGATGGCCGCGCTCGCGATCGGAAACGCGCGCGGCTTGTCCTTCGAGAAACTCGTCCCGCCGCTTCGCACCTACGAGCCGCGGCCTCACCGCTGTGAATTCGTCCGCGAGATCGACGGCATCGCATTCATTAACGACTCGAAGGCGACGAACCTCGACGCGGTGGAAAAGGCGCTGCTCGCGCAAACCAAGCCGGTCGTGCTCATCGCCGGGGGCAAAGACAAAGGATTCAATTTCGAGCCGCTGCGCCAACTCGTTGCGCAAAAAGTCCGCTCCGTTGTCCTGATCGGCGAAATGGCCGAGCGAATCTGCACCGATTGGAGCGGCGCTGTGCCATGTCAGATCGCGGAGTCACTCGCGCAAGCGGTCGACCGCTCCCATGCGCTGGCGAAGTCAGGCGATGTGGTGCTCTTCTCCCCCGGCACGTCCTCGTTCGACATGTTTAAGAGCTACGTCGATCGCGGCGATCAGTTTCGCTCGCTCGTGCAAGCGCTGCCTAACGAATCATGAAAATGCCGAAGCTTTTCCCTCGTAAAAAACTGCGCGCGACTGCGGCGCGGCGTTCACTCGGACTCCCGGACGACATGGATTATGAGCAGATGAGCGAGCCGAACATGAAGCTCTCCCGCGCGCTTCTCATCGTCCTCGTCCTGCACGTGGTGGCCGTCGCCGGCATCATCGCGTTCAATACGATCAAGACGCGCGAACGCGCTGAGATTTCGAAAGCGCAGCCGAGCGCAACACCGGCGCCGTTGACCAGTGCCTCACCCGCTTCCACTGCGCTTGTCCGACACGACACGAGCAAGCCGAGTCATTCGCCTGAGAAGATAATCGCCAAAGTTGGACCGAAAACCGAAGAGCCGAAGCGCGTCGAGAAAGCGATCCCGGTCACGAATTCGTCGAAGAGCTACGTCGTCGAGAAAGGCGATAACCCGTTGAAGATCGCGAAGAAATTTCATGTTCCCTACGACGAGTTGCTGGCCGCCAATCACATCGACGATCCGCACAAATTGAAGCCCGGTCAGAAGCTCGTCATTCCGGTAAAGCCGGCGCCGAAAGCGAAGAAAGCGAACGCCGACTGATGCATCGCAAGAGCGCCTACATCCTGTTCGTTGCTGTGCTCGCGATGCTGGTGATCGGCATCGTGATGCTTTTCAGCACCAGCGCGTTTGCGCGCGACAGTCACGGCGACGCGTTCTTTTTCGTGAAACGCCAGGCCGTTTGGCTCGGTGTCGGCCTGGCCGGTTGCACGACCGCGACATTGGTCGATTACCACTTCTGGCAGCGAACGTGGTGGATCTGGTTTGGCGCGGCGCTGGTGGGGCTCGCATTCTGTTTTGTCCCGCATCTGGGGATGCGCATCAACGGTTCACGTCGCTGGGTCGGCGCGGGACCGCTCACATTTCAGCCCTCCGAACTGGGAAAAATCGCGGCGGTGTTTTTTCTTGCGTGGTGGTTTGCGCGAAATGAAAAAACAAGCGGCAGGATCGTTGCCGGCTTCGTCGTCCCATTTGCGGTGGTCGCGCTCTTGCTCGGGCTCATTGTGACCGAAGTCGATCTCGGCAGCACGGCGCTGATCGGCGCGACCATGTTCGTGATGATGTTCGTCGCCGGCACGAATCCGGCGCTGCTCGGCGCGCTCTCGCTCACCGGAGTTGCCGGCATTTTATTTGTCGCGACGCACATGCCGGAACGCATGGCCCGCCTTTCGGCGTTCATGGATCCGCAGCGATTCAAAGATGATGCCGGCCTGCAGCAAATGCAGGCGCTGATCGCCTGGGGCAGCGGCGGAATGGAAGGGCTCGGGCTCGGCAACGGCCGGCAGAAAATGCTCTACCTGCCCTACGCGCACACCGATTTCATTTTTCCCATGATCGGCGAGGAGCTCGGATTGCGCGTCAGCCTGCTCGTCGTGTTTTTGTTCGTCGTCATCGTCATCTGCGGAATGATGATCGCGCTGCATGCGAAAGACCGGTTCGGATTGCTGCTCGGGTGCGGCATCGTATCGCTGGTCGCGCTGCAGGCGGCGGTGAACATCGGCGTCACCACTTCGCTGCTGCCGAACAAGGGATTGCCGCTGCCGTTTATCAGCTACGGCGGTTCGAATCTTGCCGCCTGCCTCTTCGGCATCGGCATTCTGCTCAACATTTACCGGCAGGCGCAGCTCGAGCCCGCCGTAAACAAGAAACGAGCAACGATGCAGGTGCGCACCACACCAAGGATATGACGATTGGCTTGAGCAATGCGGTCATCCCGAGCGCGAGCGAGGGACCTCTCAAGCGTGGTGCACGTGTTCAATTCGTAATCACGTCAACGCGAACGCATGCGAGGTCCCTCGCTTCGCTCAGGATGACGGCGCTGGAAGTGCCGCGATGAATACGGTGATCGCATGCGGCGGAACTGGCGGCCATCTGTTTCCAGGCCTGGCGGTCGCGGAAGTTCTGCGCCAGCGCGGCCACGACGTGCTGCTGTTTATTTCCGAGAAGGAGATCGACTCGCTCGCGGTCTCGAACCGGCCCGAGTTTCATTTCGAAAAATTGCCGAGCATCGGTCTGCCGTCGGCGTTCTCTCCCGCGATTCTTGGTTTCACACGACGATTTCTCGAGAGCCTCTCGCTTTGTCGAAAAATCTACACGCGCTTCAAGCCCCAGGTCGTTCTCGGCATGGGCGGCTTTACTTCAACCGCGCCGGTCATGGCCGGAAAGATGCGGGGCATCCCGACCTTCGTGCACGAATCGAACGCGTTTCCAGGCAAAGCCAATCGTCTGACAGCGCGAATGGTGCGCGCGGTGTTGCTCGGATTCAAAGAATGCGCGCAATTCTTTCCGCGCGTGCCCAGCGAAGTGACGGGCACGCCGATTCGAAACGCGCTCAAGCCGATCGATCGCGGCGATGCGCGACGGCGCCTCGGGTTGCGCGACGATCTCACCACACTGCTCGTCATGGGGGGCAGCCAGGGCGCCAGCGGAATCAATCAGGCAGTAATCAAAGCGCTGCCTTTTGTACACGACGTGCAACTGCAGGTAATCCACCTCTCGGGCGCGCGCGACGAGCGCCTCGTCACCGAGAGCTACGCGCGCGAAAATGTTCCGGCGTTTGTTGCGCCGTTTCATCACGCGATGGAAGAACCGTACAGCGCGGCGGATTTCGCGCTCGCACGTTCCGGCGCGGCCAGTCTCTCCGAGCTGGCGGCATTCGCGCTGCCCTCGATTCTCATTCCATTTCCCTACGCGGCCGACGATCACCAAACTCGGAACGCGGAGATTTTTGCCCGGGCCGGCGCGTCGACGATTTTGAAGGAATCTGAGATTGCCGCGGACGTGCTCGCGCAAATGATTCGGAAGTTCGCGACCGATCCCGAGCGGCTTCGACAGATGTCGCAACAGAGCAGCATGCTTATGCCGAAAAATGCGGCGGCGTTGGTTGTCGAAACGATGGAGCGATATACATCACACGATGCCCGCGTCTGATCTGGATCTGCAAAAATTCCTGACGCAGGAACGGCATCGCGTGCACCTCATCGGCGTTGCCGGCAGCGGGATGAGTGGCATCGCCGCGTTGCTGCTCGAGCTCGGCCATTCTGTGAGCGGATCCGATAAAGCGCTGACCGTAGAAACCGAGCGGCTGCAGCGCCTCGGTCTCCGCTTTCATCTGCAACATCGCGCTGAAGACGCGCACGATGCCGAGCTAATTGTCTACTCGTCTGCGATCCGTGAGAACAATCCGATTCGTGCCGAGGCGAGGATTCGCGGCACGCCGACGGTTCGTCGCGCCGAAGCGCTCGCCGCCATCATGCTCGGCAAACGCGGCATCATCGTGGCGGGCATGCATGGCAAGACGACGACCTCTGCGATGACGGCGCACGTTTTACGCGAAGGCGGCCTGCATCCATCGCATTACGTCGGTGCCGAGATTCCGATCCTCGGAACGAATGCGCACTGGGATTCACGCGGCGAATACTTCGTTGCCGAAGGTGACGAGAGCGATGGCACGCTGAGCTGTTTTCATCCCGAACACGCCCTGGTACTTAATATAGAAGAAGAGCACCTCGATTTTTACGAAGACCTGGCGGCGATCGAACGCGTCTTCAATCAACTGCTCGATCAAACAAGCGGCACCGTTTTCTACAGCGCCGACGATCCGCATGCCGCGCGGCTTTGCGGCGCGCGACCGAAATCGATCTCATTTGGATTTCATGATGGCGCGGCGTATCGCGCGACCGAAGTCGAACTGAAAGATTTTACTTCCTCATTTTGTGCTCTCCGGCGCGGCGAAAAGTTGGGCGACGCGGTCCTCAACGTTCCCGGCCGGCACAACGTGAGCAACGCGCTGGCCGTGGTCGCGCTCGCGACCGAACTCGGCGTTCCGTTCGATAAAATCGCGAAATCGCTGCGCAATTTTCAACACGCGCGGCGCCGTTTCGAAATCAAGTATGCGAGCGAGCGGTTTCTTCTGGTCGACGATTACGCGCACCATCCGACGGAAATTCGCGCGACGCTCGCGACCGCGAAGGCAGCTGGCCGCAATCGCGTGCTCGCCATGTTCCAGCCTCATCGGTATTCGCGCACGAAAGTGCTGCGGAAGGAATTTGGGCGTGCGTTTGATGACGCGCTTCGCGTCGTCGTAACCGACGTTTACGCCGCGAGCGAAACGCCGATTCCGGGGATAAGCGGCCGCACCATAGCCGATGAAGTCGCGGCGCACGGGCATGGCGGCGTCAGCTATCAGCCGAAGCTCGATCGTGTCCATCGCGACATCGGGAACATGCTCGATTCCGGTGACCTCGTCTTGAGTCTGGGCGCCGGAAATGTTCATGAGCAACTGTCCGCGCTCGCTGCCGATCTGGTTATTGCGGAAAAGCTGAAAGCGATCGTCGGCGAAGAGGGCAACGTTAAGCTTTACGAACCGCTGGCGAAGCACACCACACTTCGCGTCGGCGGTCCGGCGCAGTTCTGGGTCGAGCCGCGAAC
>JBJMWW010000118.1:0-2958 GCA_045809945.1 Chthoniobacterales bacterium | reverse complement strand
TCGGCTGGAGCGCCTCGGCCTGACGATGTACGGGCAGATGACGGCCGGCTCTTGGATTTACATCGGCAGTCAGGGAATCGTGCAGGGGACATTCGAGACCTTTGCCGCGGCGGCCGAAAAACATTTCGGCGGATCGCTGGCGGGCAAATTGATCGTCTCTGGTGGTATGGGCGGAATGGGCGGCGCGCAACCGCTCGCAGCAACGATGAATGGCGCGCGGTTTCTCGGCGTCGATGTCGATCCAACGCGAATCAAAAAGCGGCTGAAGAGCGGTTATTGCGACAAGCTCGCGACCTCTCTCGATGAAGCGATCGAGATGCTGAAAGGCGATCGTGCGGTTTCTGTTGGCCTGGTCGGCAACTGTGCGGACGTCCTGCCTGAGCTGGTCCGGCGCAACATCATTCCCGATTTGCTGACCGACCAAACGAGCGCTCACGACGCTTTAAATGGTTATGTCCCGAACGGCATGTCCCTCGACGACGCGCTCGCGTTGCGCCGCAAGAATCCGGATGAGTATGTGTCGCGTTCAATGCGGGCGATGGCGGAGCACCTGGAAGCAATGCTCGCGCTGCAAAAACTGGGCGCGATCACGTTCGATTACGGCAACAACATTCGAACACAGGCCAAGAAAGCCGGTGTGGAGAACGCCTACGACATCCCCGGATTTGTTCCCGAATACATCCGACCGCTCTTCTGCGAAGGGAAGGGGCCTTTCCGTTGGGTCGCGCTGAGTGGCGATCCGGCGGATATCGCGCGCACCGACGAACTCGCGCTCGAGTTGTTTCCGCACGATGAGACGCTGCGCCGCTGGATGCAGCTCGCGCGTGAGCGCATCCACTTTCAAGGCTTACCGGCGCGCATCTGCTGGCTTGGTTACGGCGAGCGCGCAGAGTTTGGAGTCGCAATGAATGAACTCGTCCGACGAGGCGAATTGAAGGCGCCGATCGTGATCGGTCGCGATCACCTTGATACCGGCTCGGTCGCATCGCCATTTCGTGAGACGGAAGGGATGCTCGACGGCAGCGACGCAATCGCCGACTGGCCCTTACTCAACGCGCTCGTGAATACGGCAGCCGGTGCGTCCTGGATTTCAATCCACAATGGCGGTGGCGTCGGCATCGGCTATTCGCAACACGCCGGCATGGTCGTGGTGGCGGACGGGACCGATTCTGCAAAGCGGCGCCTGGAGCGCGTGCTTACATCGGATCCGGGAATGGGAATCATCC
The DNA here is from genome assembly GCA_045809945.1 of Chthoniobacterales bacterium. Taxonomy (GTDB): domain Bacteria; phylum Verrucomicrobiota; class Verrucomicrobiia; order Chthoniobacterales; family UBA10450; genus CADDYX01. The sequence continues at coordinate 1,732 of JBJMWW010000118.1, read as the reverse complement.
GACACGCCGACGCAGGATATAGACGCGCACTCGACTTCGCGGCGGAGCACAACATTCGGATTCCAATGCCGGAAAAGGCGCGCGATTAAACATGCAAAAGCTTATCGAGTGTGTGCCGAATTTTTCGGAAGGCCGAAACATGGAAGTCATTCGGCAGATCACTGCGGCGATCGAATCCGCGGAGGGTGTGTCGTTGCTTGACGTCGATCCCGGCGCGACGACGAATCGCACCGTGGTGACGATTGTCGGCACCCCCGAAGCTGTCGTCGAAGGCGCGTTTCGCGGGATTAAAAAAGCCGCGGAGCTCATCGACATGCGCAAGCACAGCGGCGCGCATCCGCGGATGGGTGCGACCGACGTGTGTCCGTTCGTTCCGATCAGCAACATCAGCTGGGACGAAGCGATCGAATGCGCGAACCGTCTCGCACGACGTGTCGGCGAGGAGTTGAAGATTCCGGTTTACCTTTACGAACGTGCAGCAAAGGACTGCGCGCGGTCGAATCTGGCCGTGATCCGCGCCGGCGAATACGAAGGCTTTGCGGCGAAGATTCAACAGCCCGCGTGGAAACCCGATTACGGTCCGGCGTCGTTGAACCCGACCGCGGGGGTGACCGCGATCGGCGCGCGCGATTTCCTGATCGCCTACAACGTCAACCTGAACACGAAGTCGGTGCGTCGCGCGAACTCGATCGCGTTCGACGTTCGCGAGAACGGGCGAGTCAAAACGGAGGATGGCCCGTTAACCGGCAAAGCAGTGCTCGACGAAAAGGGCGAGCCGGTGCGCGTGCCTGGCATGCTGAAGCACGTGAAAGCAATCGGCTGGTACGTGGACGAATACGGAATCGCGCAGGTCTCGATGAACCTGACCAACATTGAGGAGACGCCTTTGCACATGGCTTTCGACGCCTGCGTAAAATCGGCGAACGACCGCGGCTTGCGTGTCACCGGCTCGGAAATCGTCGGGATGTTGCCGAAGAAATGTTTGCTCGACGCCGGGCGCTATTTTTTGCGCAAACAAAACTGGTCGGAAGGCGCGGCGGAAGAAGAGCTGATCGACATCGCGGTGCGCTCGATGGGATTGGCGGAGCTGAAGCCGTTCGAGCCGAAAGAGAAGATCATCGAATTGAAGATTGAGTCATCATCGGCACAACAAAAATCGCTCGTTCAGATGAATCTGCGGCAGTTCTGCAACGAAACTTCAAGCGATTCGCCCGCGCCGGGCGGCGGATCGGTTGCGGCGTTGATGGGTGCGCTCGGAGCATCGCTCGGCGGCATGGTTGCGAACCTCTCGGCGGGTAAACGCGGTTGGGACGAAAAGCTATCCTACTTCAGCGATTGGGCAGTCAAAGCGCAGCAACTCAAGGACGAACTGTTGCGACTGGTTGATGAAGACACAGCGGCTTTCAACCAAGTGATGGCGGCGTTCGCGTTGCCGAAGCAATCAACCGAAGAAAAGTCGGCCCGTGCGGCGGCGGTGGAAAATGCGAACAAGAAAGCCGCCGAAGTGCCGCTGCGCGTGATGGAATCAGCGGTGCACGGCTACGATTTGTTGGAAGAAATGGCGCGGAATGGAAACCCGGCATCGATCTCAGATGTCGGCGTGGGTGTGCTGGCGACGCGGGCCTGCATCGAAGGAGCGGCAATGAACGTGCGAATCAATCTTGGCAGCATCAAAGACGAGCAGTTCAGTTCGGCGCTGTCAGAAAAACAGCGACAAATAATGACAAATTCC
>JBJMWW010000117.1:0-2728 GCA_045809945.1 Chthoniobacterales bacterium | reverse complement strand
GATCGGCATCACGTCGCCGTGCCTGCGCATTTTCGGCGGCTGACCTTCGCCAATATGCAGATCGGAACCGCCTCCCTGCACAATCACGTCGAAAAATTGATCGATGTAAGACATCTCAGTGAGCGACCAGTGGTTGGCTACGCGAACGTCGAATGCAGCTTCTCATCTGGTCACTGGTCAGTTCCGCGTCACTTTTCGACATGCTGCCGCATCGTCTGTTTCTGCTCGGCGCGAGCGAGCGCTTCTTCGGAAGAGATTTGGCCTCGATCGAACAGCTCCATAAGCGCGTCGTCCATCAACTGCATGCCCTGCTTTTTGCCCGTCTGGATGATGCCGGGCAGCATGTAAGTCTTGGCTTCGCGAATAACGTTCGCGACCGCCGGCGTGTTCGTGAGAGTCTCCAACGCGAGAACGCGTCGCGTGCCGTCAGCGCTCGGGACCAACTGCTGGCTGATAATTCCGCGCAGTGATTCGCTGACCATGATCCGAATCTGTTCCTGTTGATCGACTGGGAACACGTCGAGGAGACGGTCGAGCGTCCGTGAGGCGTTGCCGGTGTGCAGCGTTCCAAGAACGAGATGGCCCGTTTCCGAAGCGGTGATTGCGAGAGAGATCGTTTCAAGGTCGCGCATTTCGCCGACCATGATCACGTCCGGATCTTCACGCAGTGCGCCTCGTAACGCGGCGCCAAATGAGCGCGTATGAGTATGCACTTCGCGTTGCGTGATATGGCAGCCTTTCGGTTCAAAGACATACTCGATCGGATCTTCCAGCGTGATGATGTGTTCGCGACGCTCCACGTTTATCTGCTCGATCATCGCGGCCAGCGTCGTCGATTTTCCGCTGCCGACTGAGCCGGTGACGAGGATCAACCCGTTTTGATAGCGTGTGAGCAGCTTGAGATGCTCGGGTAAACCAAGCTCGTCCATCGTTCGCACGCTTGTATTGATAATCCGAAAGACGATGTCGGTGCCGAGACGCTGGCGGACGACACTCGTCCGATAGCGGCCATGCTCGTTGGCGTAGGCGAAATCGGCGTCGCCGCGCTCTTGCAAATGCTCACGCTGTAGCTCCGGCAAAAATCCTTCTGCCAGCGCCGCCGTATGCTCGGCCGTGAGTCTCGGCGCATCGGGCCAGATCGGCTGAAGCATTCCGTGGAGCCGCCAGATCGGCGGCGCGTTCACCCCGAGATGAATGTCTGACGCGCCGGCCTGCTGGCCGACGGCGAGATAGTCGTCGACATGCGCGAGATCAGCCGGCATTGCTGACGATTTCTACGCGCGGCGCGCGCGTGCGTAAATGGAAAAGCCGCTAACGTCGCGGACCGCGGCCGGCCATCCCCATGCGGCGAGTGACGTAGCTCGTGATTGCGGGTTGCAACATCCTTGCAGCCAGCTTCAACGCACCAAGGGCAAAGCCGGCTTCGAGAATTCCCTTCTTCTGCTTCTCACCCCTGTCGCCAGTTTTGGCCTTCACCACGACTTTTTTCTTTCGCGGCAGCATCGTGAAGAGCACCCCGAGCACGGCCGCGCCTGAGATCCACGTCCCTGTATGTCGCTGCACCGACTTGCGAAACTTCAGCGGAAAATCGAGCTCGTAGCGGAGCCCGCCGAGATCGCGCGCCAGGCGGTCACGCGAATGCGCGATCTCCTGCCTCAGGTCGTGTAGTGACTTCTTTTGTCCAGTTCCTTTAGCCATTCGCGATCCCGTTTCAGTTCAGCGGCGGTTGATTCAAACATCTTCTGTTTCAGTCGCGATGACGCAATCACGACGCAAACAAAGGCGAGGACGAAGTGCAGCAGCGCCGTCGCCATTGCAATCCAGACCCACGATTTCCCGATCGCGTGCGCAATTGCGAAGATCGCACTGACGAGCAGAAACACGTAACCGAATGCGACAAGGACGAGCGCGCCGATTGCGCACGCCACCAGCACGATGATGTGCACGAGGGCGCCCTTCGATTCCTGCGCAAACAACGACGCCCGAGCCTCGAAGAAGCTCACCAGCGCGTTGAGCAGAGAAATGAGGTTGTTCAGCAACCCTGCGTGTCCCGCCGGATTGCGGAACCGCATCGGCTCGCCCGCCATTCAAATGCGGCCGGTTAGCGGCGGAAAATCAGTCCGAGAACAAACCCAATGCCGAGAGCGGTGAAGACCGCTTTGGTGGGATTTCCGCGGATGTATTCCTCGCCGTCTTCCTGAAAGGTGCGAACGCGATCGCGCGCCTGCTCCCAGGCATCCTCGGCCCGGCCGCGGTAATCTTCCGCGATCGTCGTGGCCGCGCTGCGGAGATCGTCCGCCGCTGCGCGAACATGCGTTTTCGTGCTCTCGAATTTAGTTTGTGCATTTGGCGGGATCGCGCCTGCGTCGGCGCCGCCCTGCCCGCCCTGCTGTGAACCAGATTGATTTTGTTCAGCCATAAATGTTCTCCGTTGTGAAACTAGTCCTCTTGAGCAAAAACGAAAGTGACAACTCGATTGCGCTTACCGCGCGCGCGATTCAACGAAGTTATTTCTCGCGCAAAATGATCCCGCGCCTTCGTCAAATCCTAGGGCGAGAGCTCCACTTCGACTTTGTCGCCAGGAACGATGCGGATGAAATTTCTGCGCATCTTTCCCGAGTAATGGGCGAGCACCTTGCGCTTCCAAGGGAGATCGACGCGAAACATCGTGCCCGGCAACACCTGCGTCACCGTCTCTTCGGTCACGATCGAATCCTCCTTCGGCACG
>JBJMWW010000116.1:0-10816 GCA_045809945.1 Chthoniobacterales bacterium | reverse complement strand
ATCGCCGGGCATCGCGACAATGTCGGCAAGTTTACCCTGCTCGAGTGTGCCGACCTTCGCGCCGATACCTAACAAGTCGGCGTCGGCGGAGGTGCCGGCTTTGAGTGCGTCGATCGGCTGCATGCCGAGATCGACCATGAGCTTGAACTCCTTCGCGTTCAGCCCGTGCGGGAAGACAGCGGAGTCGGTGCCGAGGCCGATTTTCACGCCGAGTTTTACAGCATTGCGAAACATGTCAGAGCGCGCCGCGGCCGCGGCTTTCGCTTTGGCCTGCAGCGCGGGCGGGTAGTTGTCCATCTTCCCCATAATCCATTCCGTCGCCATCAACGTGGCAACGAGATAGGTGCCTTTGCTTTTCATCAACTGCAGCGTTTCCGGTTTGAGAAACGAGCCGTGCTCGATTGAATCGACGCCGGCTTCGATCGCATCCTTTGCCGCCAGATCGCCGTGGCAATGCACCGCCACTTTTTTGCGCAAGCGATGGCATTCATCGACGAGCGCCTTCATCTCGTCAGGCGTGAATTGCGGCGTATCGACTTCATCGGCCAGCGACAAGACGCCGCCCGAAACCGCAGCCTTGATGACATCGGCGCCGTTCTTCACTTCCATGCGCACAGCCTTGCGAATTTCTTCAGGGCCGTCGGCAATCCCGTCTGCCGGATCAGGTTCGCGGCTGAAGAGCATGTCGCGGAATCCGCTCGTCGGGTCGAAGTGGCCGCCGGTCGCGCCGATTCCTTTGGTCGCGACCAGCATGCGCGGGCCGACGATGTAGCCTTTGTTGATCGCGTTGCGCAGGGCCACGTCGACCCGCTCCGGGCTATTCACGAATCGGCTGCCGAGATCCCGCACGGTGGTGAATCCGGCGTCGAGCGTGGCGCGTGCGTAGGTGGTGGCGCGGAGCGCGTGCTCGGAAACGTTCAGGTCGAGCTCGTCGAGCCGGCGCTTGTTGAAATCGCCCCAGAATTGCAGCGTCAGGTGCGAGTGCGCGTCCATGAATCCAGGCGACAACGTCACGTCGCCGAGGTCGATCACTTGAGCGTCTGCCGGTGCCGCTGAATTGATCGCTTCGATCTTATCGCCCTGAATCACGACCGTGACGTTTTTCGCGAGCGCGTTCGATTTACCGTCGAACATTCGCGCTGCCTTGAGCACGATCGTGTTGTTCGTTTGTGCGAATGAGACGGTCGCGATGAGCGAGATGAAAAACGAGAGAAGGCGCGTGCAGTTCATAAAAGCGGGATAATGCACGATCACGCCATGGGCAAGACCTGCGGCGGGTCATCCGAATGTGCCGAATTGTCATTCCGAGCGAAGTCGAAGAATCGCCGAGCTGCTGGCGCGTTTACGGCTCGTGCTTTGCACTGTCCGCTGATGCAGCGAAGCCACGGAGATGTCTCGACTTCGCTCGACATGACAAACCCGGTCGTTTGACTAGACGCTCACACGCGTGATCTGCCACGCTGATCGAATGAAGCGCGTTCTTCTCTTGCTCTGCTTTTGCGCTCCAGCTCTGTTCGCGCAATCGCCTCCGGATGCGGCGCTGCAGCAACTCGCGACCGACTTTTGGAAATGGCGCGCGAAGAACGCGCCGTTCAGCGGCGACGATGTGAACCGGATGGAACGTCCGGGCGGGCTGCGCGATTGGTCGCACGAAGCGATCGAGACGCGCCGGCGGGAGCTGGGCGATTTCGAGCAGCGCTGGAAACAAATCGACCCGATTCGCTGGCCGATTCCGCAGCAGGTGGACTACCGGCTAATCGGGTCAGCGCTCGCGCGCGTGCGCTGGGAGCTGGAGGTGAATCCGCGTTGGCGACGCGATCCGACGTTTTACATCGAGCAAACGCTCACGGCGGTGGCGGAGGCGCTAACCGTTCCTGCGCCCTACGACAAGGCGCGCAGCGGCGAACTCCTGACGCGGATCGAAAATATTCCGGTGATACTCCGCGACGGTGAACCGAATCTCGATCAAGCGACGGCGCCATTTGCGAGCGTCGCGATTCAATCGCTCGATGGCGTTCGCGATCACCTGCGCAAGTTAGCGAGCGCTTTGCGTCCGCACACGACGCTGACTGAGCAGCAGTTGAACAGCGCGTGCGATGCGGCGGGGAACGCGCTCGAACATTTTCGCGCGAATTTGGAGCAGCGATTGCCGACGTTGCCCCAGCAGACGGCACTCGGGCGCGATGCTTACATATGGTTCTTGCGCAACGTCGCGCTGATGCCCTTCACGCCGGAAGAGCTGCTCGCGATGGGGCGTCAGGAATGGAACCGCGCCGTCGCGTTCGAGACTTACGAGAAGAGCCGCAACAAAGATGTGCCGCCGCTCACGCTGGCGAAGGACATCGAGAGCTGGGTCAAGATGAACGCCGCGCGCGAGCAGCAGGTGCGCGTGTTCCTCGATAAGCGCGGCATACTCACCGTGCCGAATTGGATTCAGCATTACACGCTGCGCGCTACGCCGGATTATGTGGTCGCGCTTGGCTTCACCGAAACCGACGACTTCACTTCGCCGTCACGACTAAGCGAGAATTCGATCCGCTACATAGCCGCACCGAGCGAGAAGCTCGGTTACTTCTGGCGCGCGACGGCGATGGACCCGCGGCCGATCATCGTGCACGAAGGAATCCCGGGTCATTACTTTCAGCTTTGTCTCTCGTGGAAACACGAGGATCCGATCCGACGGCATTACTACGACTCTGGCGCGAACGAAGGAATCGGCTTCTATGCCGAGGAAATGATGCTGCAGGCCGGCTTGTTCGACGACAGCCCGCATAGTCGTGAGATCATTTACAATTTCATGCGGCTGCGTGCGCTCCGCGTTGAAGTGGATGTGCGGCTCGCGCTCGGCGAATTCACGCTCGATCAGGCAGCGAAATATCTGCACGAGAAAGTGCCGATGGATGAAGGGACCGCTCGCCAGGAAGCAATCGCGTTCTCAACCGGCCCCGGCCAGGCCATGACGTATCAGATTGGCAAACTGCAGATCACGAAAACGCTCGCGGAAGCGCGGATGAAGGAGGGCGAGAAGTTCAACCTGCGCGCGTTCGACGATTTCGTCTGGAAGAACGGCAACGTGCCGATCGCGTTGCAGCGCTGGGAGCTACTCGGCGACGCAGCGGACGTTCCGCCGCTGAAATAGCGGTGTAACGACGCCTTAGCCTTTCGCTGCGCCGGCGGTGAGTCCCTGGATGATTCGCCGCTGGAAAATCGCAACGAGCAGAATGAGCGGGATTGTGCTGACAACCACCGCCGCGGCGATCGGTCCCCACGGCGTTTCATGAACAGTCGTGCCGCTTAATGTCGCGATGCCTGCAGTCACCGTTTTCATCCGATCGTCAGTCATGAAGGTGAGCGCGAAAAGAAATTCATTCCACGCGAAGATGAAGACGAGGATGGCGGTCGTGGCGAGTGCCGGAGCGGACAGCGGCAGAATGATTCGCCAGAGAAGTTGCAGGCGCCCGAAGCCATCGACTTTGGCGGCGTCTTCGATGTCACTTGGGACGCCGCGGAAAAATGTCGCAAGGACGATGATCGAGAAGGGCAGGTTAAACGTGGTGTAGGGAATGATGAGCGCGAGCGGATTATTCATTAGGCCGGCGGCGCGGATCATTTCGTAGAGCGGAAAAAAGAAGATGATCGGTGGGAAGAGCGAGATCACAACGAGCGTCGCGAGCATCCAGCGCGCGCCGCGGAGTCGCAGGCGCGAAAAGCTGTAAGCGGCCAGCGCACTGATGCCAACGCAGAGAATCGTCGAGCTGCTCGAGACGATGAAGCTGTTGAGGAGATAACGCGCGAACGGTTTGCGGACGAAGAGCGCGTCGTAGTGCTGCAGGGTTGCGCTTCGCGGAATGTAGGTGACGGGCAGCGCCGAAATTTCACCGCTCGCTTTTAGCGAGGTGATGATTTGCCAGACGAATGGCGCAAGACACCAAAGGACGGCGAGCCAAATCAGCGCGTAGAAGCTGGCCCGCTTCATTGGTTTGCGAATCGCGCGGCTCGCGTTCGCGCGAGCGGCCAGTAAACGAGCCCGGCGCAGAGCGCCATCATGGCAAAACTGACCACGATTATCGCCGAGCCGTAGCCGAAGTCGAGATAACGCAAGTAAGTGTTGTAGGTGTAGATCGCGAGGGTTTCGGTCGCGCCGCCGGGTCCGCCGCCGGTCATGACAAAAATCAGATCGAAGATTCCGAACGATTGAATCGCCCGGAAGAGGAGCGCGATCATGATCGACGGCATTAGCAGCGGCAGCGTGATGAAACGAAACCGTTTCCATGCGCTGGCACCGTCGATCGCGGCCGCTTCGTGCAGCTCTTCGGGAATGTTCTGCAATCCGGCGAGGAGGATGATCATGACGAACGGCGCGGTCTTCCAAACGTCAGCGAAAATCACGGCCGTTACTGCGGTCGGGCCGCGGCCGAGCCACGCGATCGGTCGCGCGAAAATACCGACGCGATGGAGCAGATCGTTGAGCACGCCAAATTGGTCGTTAAAAATCCAACTCCACGCCCAGGCGAGCACGGCGGTGGGCAGCGCCCATGGAATCAGCATCGCGGCGCGCGCAAAGGCACGGCCGTGAAATCGGCGATTCATGAGCAGCGCAAATCCAAGCCCGAGGAGCAGCTCAATTCCGACGGAAACGAAGGTAAAGAACAGCGTCGTGCGCATGCTTCCGAAAAAGCGGCCATCGTTCGCGAGTCGAACGTAGTTGTCGATGCCGACCGGTTTCGGCTGCAACGAAGTGCCGAGATTCTGCGCAAAGAAGCTCAGCCAGAGCACGCGCACGATCGGATAAACCGCAATGCACAAGATAAACGCCGCGGCCGGCGAGACGAGCAGCGCGCCAAAGGTTTGATCGCTCGTTCGGGTCTTCATCGCCGCCGTTGTAGCCGACGTCCTCGGCCGCGTCTCGTGTCGATACTAACTTGCGAGCTCCCTCGCGTGCGCTCGGGATGACAGCGTTTTGTGCACGTTCTCATTGCGCGAGCAGCAGGCGCGTTTCCTTCGCCGCAGCGGCCAGCGCTTCGGCTGAGGTCATTCGCTGGGTCAATGCTGCACTGACATAGCGCTGCAGAATGTCGGAGGCCTGCGCGTATTGCGGAATGCGCGGCCGAACGACTGCCGTCTGCATGACGGCGTAGAGATCTTTCCGCGCCGGATCGTCGCTCTGCTCGTAGAATGCTTTCAACGCGGGCGGCGAGCCGCGATGCGCCTGCACCCGTTCGACCTGGGACAACGCGGTCACGTATTCGGCAAACTTCCACGCTTCCTCTTTGTGCTGCGAATTCTTCGCAATACACATCCCCCACCCTCCGAGCGTCGCTGCCGAGCGACCGTTCGGTGTCGCCGGCATTGGCTTGATTCTGACTTTGCCACGCACCGCCGAGCCTTCCTGCTGCGACGTGATCATCACGTTTGGCCAATTGCGGTGAAAGATTCCGCGTCCCGCTTCAAACAGCCGACGTCCTTCCTCTTCCGTATAAGCCGTCGTGCCCGGCGGAGAAATTCCAACGCTACCAATCGCGTCTCGCATCCACTCGAGAGCCCGCTCTGCTTCCGGCCGATCAAGTCCCACCTCGTTCGTGTCGCTGTTGATCCAGAATCCGCCGAAGCCAGTCAGCACTTCCACGAAATCACAGATGAGACCTTCGTATTGTTTGCCCTGCCAGATATAGCCCCAAAGCTGATCCGGATGCTGAAGCTGTTGCGCGATGCGCACGAGATCATCGAACGTTTGCGGCGGCTGTTCGTTCGCCGCTTCGAGCAGATCGCTGCGATAGAAAAACATGGCAACGTCGATGTACTGCGGCACGCGATAGATACGACCTTTGTATTTGCCGCCTTCCAGCGCGCCCGGAATGAACTCGTTCCACCGCTCTGCCGGCAATCTGTCGGTTAGATCTTCCAGCCAACCCGCAGCCGCGAATTTCGGCACCCACACGACATCGGCAAAGATCAGATCGTAAACTGATCCGCCGCCAAGCAGCGAGGTAATGTAAAGATCCTCGCGCGCATTCGTCTCGCTCGGCCCTTCGACGTAGTTGATGTGAACGGCGGGATTCGCCGCTTCGAATTCGGAGATGAATTGGTGCCAGTCACCGTTTACATCGGCGTCCATTAACACGCTGAGCGTGACACGATCCGACTGGTTCGTCCGGTGGAAACACCCAAAGACTAGCAGTGCCGCACTGCAAATGAGGAGGCGCAGCAACATCGGACGTGTCATGTCGAGCTCCGTCGAGACATCTCCTAAAATTCCTCTACTTCGCTCGGAATGACAGCCGAAGATCAATCGACGGGCGCTGCGACTACTTTCTGAGAACGCGTCCTTTTAGTCCTTGTTCGCGCTCATCGGTTCTGCCAAAGCTTTTCCATGCTCGCCGCCGCGCCGACGCCTGAGCAAATCACCGAGCTGCTGGCGGAGTCCGGTTACTGGAAAAACGCGCAGCCCGACAAACTGGCGCCGCTGGTTTATGAAGAACTCCGGCAGCTGGCCCACCGCTACATGCGCGGTGAACGGCCGGATCACACTCTCCAAACCACCGCCCTCGTAAACGAGGCCTATCTACGTCTCGCCGACCGAACCGATCCGCATTGGCGGGACCGCAACCATTTCTTCGCCGCCGCTGCACGCATGATGCGTCACATCCTGGTGGATTACGCGCGCAGCCGACAGCGGTCGAAGCGCGGAGGCGGCGCGGTGAAAGTGACGTTGAACGACGAATCGATTGTGACAGAGGTTCAGGCCGAGCAGTTGGTCGATTTGAACGAGGCGCTCGAGCGGCTCGCGGAACTCGATCGCCGTGCCAGCCAGGTGGTGGAGCTCAAATATTTCGGCGGAATGAATTACGATGAGGTCGCAGAGGTGCTCGCCATCTCCGCAATCACCGTGCGACGGGATTGGGAATTCGCCAAAGCCTGGTTGCACAAGGAACTGACGGCTCAGTGAGATGCCGATGCGCCCGGCTGATGTAGACACCCTAAAAGAGATTTTTCACTCCGCGCGCGAGCTTCGGCCTAACGAAAGAAAGGCTTTCCTCGATCACGCATGCGGCACGGATGAGCCGCTCAGGCGCGAAGTCGAGCAGCTCCTGGAATCGGATCGCCAGTCGGATGGCTTCATCGCAGATCCTCCGGCGCAGCTGGCGGCGGAGTTATTCGGCGACGCGCAAGACGGCTCCGATTCCGGGCGCGTCGTCGGCCAGTACCGCCTGATCGAGTGCGTCGGCTCCGGCGGTATGGGCGCGGTTTACCTGGCCGAACGCGCCGACAAGCAGTTCGAAAAGCAAGTTGCGGTCAAGCTGATCAAGCGCGGCATGGATAGCGACGCAGTTCTCCGCCGCTTCCAGCATGAACGGCAGATTCTTGCTTCACTCGAGCACCCGAACATCGCCCGTCTTCTCGACGGCGGAACGACCGAAGACGGAGTGCCTTACTTCGTGATGGAGTACATCAAAGGCGAGCGGCTCGATCGTTATGCCGAACAGCGTCAGCTCCCCATTACGGAACGACTAAAGTTGTTCACGCAAGTCTGCAGCGCAGTCTCGTTTGCGCATCAGCGTCTCGTCGTGCATCGCGACCTGAAGCCGTCGAACATCCTCGTCACTGCGGATGGGACGCCAAAGTTGCTCGACTTCGGCATCGCGAAAATCATTCAACCTAACGATAGCGCTGAAGCACTCGCGACTATCGCGACCTTCACACTCCTGGGCGCGATGACACCGGAATACGCCAGCCCGGAGCAAATCGAGGGCGCGCCCGCAACGACGTTGAGCGATGTCTACAGCCTCGGAGCGGTCCTTTACGAATTGCTCAGTGCCCGCCCACCCTACCAACTCCCGAATCGCACGCCCCAGGCACTTGCCAAAGCGATCGAGACCGGTCAAGTCGCGAAACCGAGCGCGGTCGTAAACCGTCCCGAAGATGCACGCCGCCTCCGTGGCGACCTCGACAACATCGTTCTCATGGCGATGCGACGAGACAGCGCACGCCGCTACCGCTCAGTCGAACAATTCTCAGACGATATCCGCCGTCATCTGGAGGGGCGACCGGTGATCGCGCGACGTGATACCTTGTCGTACCGGGGCGGGAAATTTCTGCAACGAAACAAAGTTGGCGTGGCTGCCGGCGCGCTCCTTCTCTTCACTTTGGTTGGTGGTATCGTCGCGACTGTCTGGCAGGCACACAAAGCGCGGCTGCAGGAGCAGCGCGCACATTTCGAGCAAGCCCGTGCCGAACGGCGTTTCAATGACGTACGCAAGCTGGCGAACAACGTTCTGTTCGAATACAGCGATGCGATCCGGAACCTGCCCGGCGCGACGAAGGTGCAGGAGCGGTTGGTCAAGGACGCTCTGAATTACCTCGACAGTCTCGCGGCCGAAGGGCAAGGCGATCCGGCCCTGCAGCACGAACTAGCCGCCGCCTACGACAGAGTGGGTGACATTCGCGCACGCCTCGGAGATATGGCTGGAGCGGTGGAGAGCTCCACAAAGGCCTTCAGGATCCTCGAAGCGCTTGTTGCAGTGAAACCCAGTGATATCAGGGCGCGACACAATCTTGCAGCCATCCACTCAAATTTGGGCACCCGACTGCTCGACACTGGTGAGGCCTTGAAGCACATCCAGACGGCGCGAACGCTTTTTTTTGATCTGGCGCGCGAACAGCCTGCGAACGACGAGTCCCAGCGTGAGTTCGCAACGGCCAGCACCAGGCTTGGAAACGCGCTGAAAAACCGAGGCGACGCCTCAGCCGCGCTGGAACAATTTCGCACAGCGGCCGCAATCTGCGAACGGCTCGCCGCCGCTCACCCGCAGAATCAGGAGTATCGTCGCGGCCTTTGGGTCGCTCAGAGCGGCGTCGCGGCTGTCCTGTGGCAACAGCGGAACTCTGCTGCCGCCATCGCAGCCAATGACAAGGCAGTCGCGTTAGGAGAAGCGTTGGTCGCGGAAGATCCCCTGAACGTCGAATATCGCCGCGCCCTCGCGGGGAACTACAGGGATGGCGGCGAGTATCGGAGGAGCGACTATCGAATCGCACTGGAGTATTTGCGCAAGGCGTTGCCGCTCCAAGAACAATTACTCGCGGAGGATCCCGCCAATGCGGGGATCCGGAAGAATCTCGGGCATACGCACGAGACGATAGCGAACTTCCTGGCTAACCTTAAGGAGGATAACGCTCAGGCTCTCTCCCACTTCAGCAAAGCGCGCGAGATTTTCGAAAAGGCGGCTTCAGATGCGCCCGGAGATATATCCTCGCGGTTCAACGCCGCGATCTGTGGTGCCGGCGCAGCCGGGATGCAGGCGCGGTTGGGTCAGGTTGATCCCGCGCTCGAACAATGTGGCAAAGCGGCGGCGCTTCTGCGCGAAATTGCTGAAGACCCTGCAAACGCCGCTCACCGCGGTATGAGGACTGATGCGTACCAAGATCTTGCCTATGCCTACGAGGCGTTGGCCGCGCTCTCGCAAGCATCGGCCAGCGAGAAGAAGGAGCGCATGACGGCCGCTCGCGAAATGCATCAGCAAGGCCTGAACGTTCTCGAGGATTTGCGCAGTCGCGGCGCCTTAGACCCGCACGATCAGAAATGGGCGAGCGAGATCGCCGGCGAGATCGCCAGCTGCGACGCCGCCCTCGCAAAATAGCGCCGATCGGCGCGCGCTTTAATCGACGATTTCGAGACCGATCTAACCGGCGCTCCTGACCTGGATGCATGTGCCGCACGCGCCGCGGCAGTAGCTGATTACTGCAGCGCGTAGACTTCCACCAAGGCGGTGCCCGTCGCGCCGTCTGCACCGCGAACAACTGCGGTGTAGCCGGCCTCGCTTGGGGCTAAAGTCGTAATGATCGCCGATTCGCGGTCATCCGGCGGCGGCAAGGTTGCCTGGATCTCTGCCGCATTGCTCGCGTCTTTCCAGTTGTCGTTCGTCAGCAGGGTACCATTCTTATCGTGCAGCTCCAGCACCGGATCCTGCAACGCTCCAGCTACTCTTTGCCCAGTCAGCGACGGGCCTAAGGCCCGCACTAATACCTTAAGCGGCGTCCTTCCAATCGGGCCCGGTATAAACCCGCCGATCAAGAAGTTGGGATCGACGCCTACAAAGCCGCGCGTGCTGATGTTCGCCAGCTTCGACTTCGCTGCTGTAGCCAGGTCATAGATCTCGAGCAGACCTATCCCTGTCGTCCCGCCTTTCCCTGCTAGCACTCCGCTATAACCCGCACCATGCTCCGCTACAGGTTTCGCCGCCAAACTGATTACGATAGCCGATTCCAAATCGTTGCCCGGCGGTATGCCAGTCGCCGTGATTTCGTTCGCTTGTTTATCTTTCCAGTTGTCGTTCGCCGCCAGCAACGTCGTATCCGCCCGGTGTAGCTCCAGCACAGGATTGGCTAACCGCCCCGTTACGGGCAAGCTCGGCCCGAGCCCGCGCAGCAGCACCTTCTTGTTCTCCGTCCCCACGACAATAAACCCACCAATTAACACGTTCTGTCCACTCCCTACCTGCTTGCGCGTGGAAAGATTTTGCAGCTGGCTTGGCGGTGTAGCTTTAGGTGTCGCGGTCGGTGTAGCTTTAGGTGTCGCTGTGGGTGTGGATTTAGGTGTAGCCGTCGGCGTTGGGCTGGGTGACGGCTTGGGCAACTCGAACGCCCCGATGTCGGCGCCGTCTCCGTTTGGCACGTTAGCGACCGAGGGAAAATCAGACGCGCGATTGACTCCGCGCTGATCGGTGGTGAGAGAGCCGGTCAGGCCGAAGCTGCTGGCGTGGTCAATCGCCGGGCTGCCGGATAACAAGGCGAAGGTCGGCGTGGGGCCACCGTTGTCCTT
>JBJMWW010000115.1:0-11322 GCA_045809945.1 Chthoniobacterales bacterium | reverse complement strand
GGGTCTCATCGTAGTTAGGGACAAAGTCGACCGTGTCCTTGTCCATGTCGGTCATGAGCGCGGCGCCGAGATGCGTCATGCGCGCCTCCGTGTACCGCATTGCTGCCGGCGGATCGCCTTCGACCGAACCGAAATTCCCCTGGCCATCGACCAGCGTCTCCCGCATCGCCCACGGCTGAGCCATGTGGACGAGGGTAGGGTAAATCACCGCCTCACCGTGCGGGTGATAGTTACCGCTCGTGTCACCGCAAATCTTCGCGCATTTACGATGCTGCCGTCCGGGAAAGAGCGACAAGTCGTGCATCGCATAGAGAATGCGACGCTGACTCGGCTTGAGTCCGTCCCGCGCATCAGGCAAGGCGCGCGAGATGATGACCGACATCGAGTAATCGAGGAATGACCTCGATACCTCTTCAGCGACGTTGATCGGTTCTACCTTCTCGTTCGCGTTATACATCAAGATTGCGAACGTTCAGCGCGTTGTCCTCAATAAACTGGCGGCGCGGTTCGACCACGTCCCCCATCAGGATCGTGAACATCTTGTCGGCGTCGACCGCGTTGTCTTCGTTCAGTTCGACCTGGAGCAGCTTGCGCTTCTCCGGATTCATCGTCGTCTCGAACAACTCCTTGGCGTTCATTTCGCCAAGACCTTTGAAGCGTTTGATCTGAACGCCACGCCGTCCGATCTCGACAATCCTCAGGTGGATTTCGGGAATCGAGAACAGCGGGTGCGTGGTGGCGCGATCGCCTTCACCTTCGATTAACTCGAAAATCGGCCGATCGCTTGCCGCGTAGTGATCAACCTTGAGTCCTTTCCGCGCGAGCTCGGCGATGATCTTCTGGATCGTGGTCGACTCGTGCAGCTCGACGAGTTTGGCGCGGCGCCGGACCGCGACCGGTTTTGCCGCGCTGGCTGTCGCGCCGTTTCCGTTCGCGAGCGGCAACAGCTCCTGCTGCGTGTCGTTATCGAACAGATTCAGATCCGGATTTTCTTCGTGGAATTTTCGGACCTCTTTTTCGTCGTGGAAATAATGGACGGTCTCGTCGTTTCCCTCGCGCACCTTGACGAGATAGGTCGGCAGCTTGCCTGATTTCTTTTCGCGATCGCCAAGAAATGTTTCGAAATCGCCACCATGGCGACGGATCGCCTCGCTCAGCTTCGCCAGCTTCTCGAGCGATTCGAGAATATCCTTTAACTGCGCCGCCGAAACTTCCTTGTCGTCAGCGAGATTCTTCAGCCGAACGTCTTCCGCACCAAGCGCGATCAGGATTTTGTTCAACTGCACGTCATCATCGACGTACTCCTCGCGCTTCTTCCGTTTGATTTGATAAAGCGGCGGCTGTGCGATGTAGATTTTCCCAGCACGGACGAGCTCGGTCATTTGCCGGTAGAAGAATGTCAGTAGCAGCGTGCGGATGTGCGAGCCGTCGACGTCCGCATCGGTCATGATGATGATGCGGCCGTAACGAAGCTTCGACATGTCGAAGGAGGACTCGTCCTTTTTCGATGGGAGGCCGTCGATCTCTTCCTTCGGTTTGCCGATGCCGGTGCCGATGGCGGTGATCATCGACTGGATTTCGTTGTTCTTGAGGAACTGATCGATGCGCGCCTTCTCGACGTTGATCAGTTTGCCGCGGATCGGAAGGATGGCCTGGTAACGGCGATCACGTCCCTGTTTGGCCGAGCCGCCCGCTGAATCGCCCTCGACGATGTAGAGCTCGGTCAGCTCCGGATCGCGCTCGCTGCAATCAGCCAGCTTGCCTGGCAAACCGCCGCCGGTGAGCGCGCCTTTGCGGATCGTTTCGCGTGCTTTACGTGCTGCTTCACGCGCCCGCGCCGCCGTCAGCACCTTGTCGAAAATGCGTTTTGCAACCGGCGGCGTCTGATCGAAAAAGGTCATCAGCCCGTCGTAAACCGCCGAATTCACGATGCCTTCGATCTCGGTGTTCACCAGCTTCACCTTGGTCTGCGATTCGAAACGCGGGTTCGGCAGCTTGATGCTGAGCACGCAGATTAATCCTTCGCGCACATCGTCGCCGGAGATCGCCGGGTCCTTGTCTTTCAATAAACTGTTTTGCTTCGCGTATTGGTTTACCGCTTTGGTCAACGCAGCGCGAAAACCACTGAGGTGCGTGCCGCCGTCAGGATTCGGAATCGAGTTCGCGAAGCAGAGTATCTGGTCGTTGTAGCTATCGTTGTACTGCATCACGACATCGACGAAGACCTCGTCGCGCTGACGCGAAATCATGACCGGCTTCGGATGAATGACCTGCTTGTTCTGGCCGAGCTGGCGGACGAATTCCTCGATGCCGTGCTTGTAGAAAAACGTCTCCTTCTTCTGCGGCTCGTTCCGTTCATCGACCAGCGCGATCTCGAGTCCCGGATTTAAAAAGGCGAGCTCGCGCAAGCGCGTGGCGAGTCGCTCGAACTTAAACTCGGTCGTGATCGTGAAGATCGTCGGATCGGGCAGGAACGTGATCAGCGTGCCGGTCTGCTTTTTGTTCTTCAGCTCACCGATGACGTCGAGCTTCTGCGTGGTTTTACCGCGCTCGAAGCCCATGTGATAAACCTTGCCGTCGCGCGAGACCTCGACCTTGAACCAATCGGAGAGCGCATTGACGCATTTAGCGCCGACGCCGTGCAGACCGCCGGAATACTTGTATGCGCCTTGTCCGAACTTACCGCCGGCGTGCAGATTTGTGAGCACGAGCTCGACCGCCGGCATCTTAAATTTCGGATGCATGTCGACAGGAATACCGCGGCCGTTGTCCCTGACGGAGACCGAGCCATCGACATGAATCGCGACGTCGATCTTGCTGCAGTAACCGGCGAGATGTTCGTCGATCGAGTTGTCGAGAACCTCAAAAACGCAGTGGTGTAGCCCGCGTTCATCGGGGTCGCCGATGTACATTCCGGGCCGTTTCCGGACCGCTTCCAGCCCCTCAAGTTTATCGATTTGGGCTGCGTCGTACTTCTGACTGGCAGAGATGTTTAAGCTCTCGCGTTCGCGCGATTTTAGCTGATCGTTTTCGTCGTCTGGTTGGCGCAAAGCGGCGGTTGGCATTGAAGGAAAAACAGTAGCGGAAAATGGGCGGTTCAACAACTTCTAAATCTCTACAGATAAGGCGCTTTTTGCGCAATAAATTGCGGAGGCGACAGATCGCGACCGCAGCATCTTGTGGTCGGACCAGCCGGCTTGACCCAGCCGTTCCGGACTCGGAAGATCAGGCGAAAACATGAGGCTGCAAACGCTTAAAGAGGCGCGCTGGATTTTCGCGATTCTCGTCATCCTGACGCTCGCCAGTTGGTTTGTCTGGCCGTGGCTATCGCTGCTTTTCGTGGCGCTGATTCTCTACACGTTCGCGTTCTTTCGGGATCCCGATCGCGTCGCGCCTGCCGACGAAGGCGCAGTGCTCGCAGCGGCGGATGGCGTCGTCGCCGATATCGCCGAAATCGATGAAGACGAAGTGCTGAATGGCCGGACGCAGCGAGTCGGCATCTTTCTTTCCGTCTTCGATGTCCACACGAATCGCGCGCCGATCGACGGCCGCATTACCTACCGTCAACACCACGCCGGACTTTGCCTCGATGCGCGCAGCGCTGATTGTTCGACGAAAAATGAAGCGATGACGTGGGCGTTTCAGAACTCGCGTGCCACGATCGTCGTGCGTCAACTGACAGGTGCGATCGCGCGCCGGATTGTCGGCTGGTCGCAACTTGGCGACGAATTAAAGCGGGGTGAGCGCTTCGGCATGATTCGCTTCGGCTCGCGGACGGAAGTATATTTGCCGCTCGATGCCGAGGTGCTGGTGAAAATTGGCGACCGAGTAGTCGGCGGGCTGACCGTGATCGCGCGACTGGCTGCGAGATGAGCGAGAACGACTCCAAGATTTATCTCCTGCCGAATCTGATGACGGCGGGAAACCTGTTCTGCGGTTTTGCCGCGACGCTCAAGATCGTGCAGGGCGCATTGCTTCAGGGGACGACGCCGGGGCCGGCCGCGGCTCTCTTTCACACCGCGGTCTGGTACATTCTGGGCGCGTGCATTTTCGATGTGCTCGATGGTCGGCTGGCGCGACTCGGCGGTCAGGATTCCGCCTTTGGTCGGGAGTTCGATTCGCTTGCCGATGTCGTCTCGTTCGGCGTTGCACCAGCGTTGATGGTTTACCGGATTGTCCTGCTCGATTTTCCACGGACCGGCTGGGTCGTCGCGTTCGTTTACCTGCTCTGCGGCGCGTTGCGTCTCGCGCGTTTCAACACCGCGGCTGCTGCCGGCCATTCACCGACATCGAAAGACTTTACCGGATTTCCTATTCCGGCGGCGGCGGGTTTGATCGCATCGCTCACGCTTTTCATGCTGTGGTGGTTCGGCGAGCGTGATCACGACATCGGCCATTACAAATGGATTCTGCCTCCGCTGATGCTGCTCCTTTCCGCAATGATGTTCAGCAACCTGCGCTATCCGAGTTTCAAGGCAATTACCTGGCGCACCACGAAGTCGATTCCGCGATTCTTAATCATCGCCGTTGTGCTGATTCTCACATTTTTGTGGTACGACTGGATGCCTGCCGTTCTCTTCATCACGTACTTGCTCTACGGGATTGTGCGTCCGTGGGTTTCGAAACGCTGGCGGCGCGAGATCGAAGAGGAGCTCGGCGAAGAACCGGAAGCCGACGCTGAGGCCGAGGCGTCAGGAATTTAGCTGCGCAAGAATTTCCGGGTCGCGCACATCGGCCCAGTCGCCCGTCAGCTCGAGCGCCTGGACTTTTTTGCCTGCATGCGCGAGTGCGCGAATAGCGTCGGTCAATTCGTATTCGCCGCGCGGTGAACGTTCGAGTCTGGCGGTAAATTCGAAGATACTCGGGCGAAACGCGTAAATCCCTGCGTTATACCACGGGCTCGTCGGCTCACCGGGTGCAGGCTTTTCGCGCAAGTCGATCAGTTCGAAATCATCGTTCACAAATACAGCGCCGCCTTGGCTGACATCTTCATTGCGCTTCACGCTGATTATTGCTTCCACCTCGTCGGCCAAATCAACGAGGCGCAGATAGTTCACCGGATCAACTAGGATGTCGCCGTAGCTGAGCACGAACGGCCCGTTGCAAACAAAATCACGCGCGAGGTCGACGACCCGGCCGGTTCCGTCCTGAACGATCTGCGTCACGTAGGTCACGGAATTGCCGAAGTGATTGCGCACCACGTCGGCATGCCAACCGACGACGACGAGGAAGTCTTCGACGCCGGCGTTGCGCAAACCATCGATGATGTGCTGTAACACCGGCTTGCCGCGAACCGGCAGCATCGGCTTTGGAAGTTGCGCGGTCAGCTCGCGCATCCGCGTGCCACGACCGGCCGCGAGCAGAACGGCGCGAGTGATTTTCGTCATGACAAAAAAGCGGTCATTCCGAGCAAAGCGAGGAACCTGACAAGCGGCCGTTTGCGAGGTCCCTCGCTCCGCTCGGGATGACAGCCGTTTGTTGCAACAATTAACCCAATCATTCAGCTTCGCGCCGTGCGAATGCAATTTCTCGCGAAGTATAGCGATTTCGGCCTGCTCCTCCTGCGCGTGAGCCTCGGCGTTCTTTTCATTATCGTCTGCGCGCCGGTGTTGATGGGCGGTAGCAGCGCATGGTCACGATTCGGGAGCGGCATTCATGTGCTCGGATTGCACTCGCATTATGGAATGTGGGGATTCGTCGGTTCGTTACTCGCATGCGCCGCAGCGGTGTTGATGATCTTTGGGCTGTTCTTCCGCCTCGGTGTGCTGGTCTGCTTGGTCGTCGCGCTAATCCACGCATTTACAGCAGGTCACAACGTCCATGCGTTGCTCATTCCCATCGAGCTCGTCCTCGTCTTACTCAGCGTCCTCTTTATCGGTCCGGGCAAATACAGCGTCGACAAAACGTAGCGCTACTTTCCGGTGTCGCGTTTCTCGTCGATCGCGATCGCCGGCAGGTTCAGCGCCTTGATCGCCTCGCCGATCTTCGGCACATCGGTAGCTTTGAGGTCTGCCCATTTCTTCAACTGCTCGTCCAGCTGCGAGCCGAGCACCTTGAAAACTTCGAGCTGCGGCTGAGTCGGCGCGGCGTTTACGCCATCGATCGTGTGGCTGAACGTATCGAAACGTTCATTGAGCATGTTCGGGAAAACGAGATTGCCTTCGGAGCTCTTCATGTTCACCTGGATCAACTGCTCCTCCACGGCTGACATCCGTTTCTCCACTTCGTCCGCCTGATCGAGCGCGGGCTTGACCTGCGCGTTGTCGCCGAACTTCGTGTGCAGTGATTTGATCTGCGATTTCACATCGCGGATTTCATTGATCGCGGTGTGCAACTGTGTGATTCGATCGCGCACCTGCATGCAAAGATCGAGTTGCTTCTGCCAATCCTCCGCCGGCGTTTGCACACGCGGGTCCTGCACGATCTTAAGCGCCGCGGTTTGCGTCTTGCCGTTCGCCGTCAGCTTCACCTGATAATCGCCGGGAATGACGTGCGGGCCACGCGGACCTTCGCCGCTGTAAAACGCGCCGGGCGTTTGCACCGGATCGTCGTAACGCAAATCCCAAGCGAAACGATTCATCCCTTCCGCTGCCGGAATTGTTTTCGCTGCTGCGACACGATCCGGCCATTCCGGCGGCTGGTCGGGATCCTTCTTCTCCTTGTTCGAGAGATGACGGACGAGTTTCCCCTGCGCATCGAGGATATCGAGCGTCACTTCATCTTTCGGCGCGGCCTTAAAATAATAGTCGATCATCGCACCCGGCGGCGGGTTATCACCGACCGGCTGACGCTTATCGAACTCGGTGGGGTAGTTGAGATTTAGCGCGACCTGCGGCTGATAAAGAGTCGCGTCGCCGCCGGCGAGCTGCGCGTTCACCTGACGCAGCGGCGTCAGGTTATCGAGCACCCAAAACGAGCGTCCATGCGTGGCTGCGACAAGATCATCGTCTTTCACTACCAGATCGTGGATCGGTGACGCCGGCAGGTTCAATTGCAGCGGTTGCCAGTGTCCGCCATCATCGAACGAAACGAACGCGCCGAGTTCCGTGCCGGCGTAAAGTAAGCCGCGTTTCCGCGGATCTTCACGAACGGCGTGGACAACTGCGCCTTCCGGCAAGCCGGTAACGATTGAGGTCCATGTCTTTCCGAGATCGGCGGTTTTGTAGATGTAGGGTTTGATGTCGTCGAGCTTGTGACGATCAACTGCGACGTAAGCTGCATTGGCGTCATGCGGTGAAGCTTCGATCAAATCGACCGTGCTCCACTCCGGCATGTTCGGAGACACTTTTGCCCACGTCTTGCCGTCATCGCTACTGACGTGCACGAGTCCGTCGTCGGTTCCGGCCCAAAGTAGCCCCGCCTGCTTAGGCGATTCGGTCAGCGCGAAGATCGTGTCGTAGTATTCGACCGACGTGATATCGAGCTGAATCGGTCCGCCGCTTGGCTGCTGCTTCGATTTATCATCGCGCGTCAGGTCCTGGCTGATTGGCGTCCAGCTCTGGCCGTGATCGGTCGATTTGAAAACCACATTGGCGGCGGTGTAGAGCACGTCCGGATTGTGCTGCGAGAGCACGAGCGGCGAGACCCACTGAAATCGGTATTTCAAATCGGACGCGCCGTGACCTGAGTTGTCGACCGGCCAGACACTGACGTCCTGTTCCTGCTCGCGCGCTTTGTCGTAGCGCGCGATGTAACCCTCGTTGTTCGAGTAGATGATGTGCCAGTCGCGCGGATCGGCCAGGACGAAACCGCACTCACCGCCGCCGGCCTGGAACCAATCTTCGCGGCCGATCACACCGCTGTCTGTCCGACTCGCGATGCCAACGTTCGAGTTGTCCTGTTGCGCGCCGTAGATGTGGTAGGGAAAGGCATTGTCGACCGCCACGTGATAGAACTGCGCCGTCGGCTGATTATTCTGCGTCGTCCAGGCCTTGCCGCCATCGGTCGACACGCTGGCCCCGCCATCATTTGCGTTGCCAAGTCGATTCGGATTTTGCGGATCGATCCAGAACCCGTGGTGATCGCCGTGACGCGCCGGCAGAAGATTGAACGTCTTGCCGCCATCGGTCGACTTGAACGCGCCGGTGTTTAAGACGTAGACCGTGTCAGCGTTTTTCGGGTCCGCGAAGATCCTGCTGAAATACCAGGCGCGTTGGCGAAACCGACCGTCATCATTCACTCGCGTCCATTTTTCGCCGCCGTCTTCGCTCCGATATATTCCGCCGCCATCCTTGTTCTCGATGATCGCGTAGACGCGGTTCGAGTCCGCGCCCGAAACGCTGAGGCCGATGCGGCCGTAAATTCCCTCCGGCAATCCGCCGCCGGTGATTTGCTTCCATGTCATGCCGTTGTCATCGGACCGATAAAGACCGCTGCCGGGTCCGCCGCTCGAGAAATTCCAAGGCTGGCGACGTGCCTGCCACAACGCCGCGAACACGACGTTCGGATTATGTGGATCGAACACCACGTCGATGCCGCCGGTGTTTTCGTCTTTGAAGAGCACGCGATTCCAGGTTTTGCCGCCGTCTTCAGTGCGAAAAATTCCGCGCTCCTGGTTGGGACCGAAGGCATGCCCGAATGCCGCCAACAGCGCGATATCGGGATTCTGTGGATGAACAATCAACGCGCCGATCTGCCGCGAATCTTTCAGTCCGACGTTCTTCCACGTCTTGCCCGCATCGACTGATTTATAGACACCATCACCCCAGGTGATGTTGCCGCGCGGCGCCGCTTCGCCCGTGCCGACGTAAATCACGTTGTGGTCCGACGGCGCGACAGCGATGGCGCCGATCGACAAATTCGATTCCTTGTCGAAAATCGGCGTCCAGTTCGTGCCGCCGTCCACCGTTTTCCAGACGCCGCCCGCCACTGCGCCGAAGTAATAGGTATTCGGCTCGCCCGGCACACCTTCGATCGCGAGCGCGCGTCCGCCGCGGAACGGCCCGACCTGCCGCCACTTCATTCCGCTCCAGAGTTTCGGATCGAGCGAGCCCGGCGGCAGCGGAGTCGCGGAAGGTGATGGCGACGCACTTGGCGACGGCGAAAGTGCAGCGCCGCCGTGCGGCGTTGGCTTTGTCGGAGGCGCAGCGAACGAGCTAAGAGCGCAAAGAAACAGAACGACCGGAGGCAAGCGAGCGAGCATCGGCTAAAGTGCGGAAGCCGCTCCGCTGTTCAACCGAAATCCTGTCGCGCTTTGCTGCGACTAGATCAGCGTCTGCTGCTCGCAAACTCCGCGCCGACCCGTCAGGATTATCGGCGCGGAAGAATCACATCGAATCGGCTGCCTTGCCCAACTTCCGATTCCACGCGTATCTCGCCGTGCAGTAGATCGACTAAGCGCCGGACAATCGCGAGACCCAGGCCGCTCCCTTCCAAATGCGCCGTCTCCGCTGCGCGATGGTATTCGCTGAAGATCTGTTCCAGCTCTTGCGTTGGGATTCCGGAGCCGCTGTCCTCGATCGTGAGCGCCCACTTGTCCGGCGCAATTGCGCGCACCTTCAGGCCGATTCGACCGCGCTCAGTGTACTTGACCGCGTTTGAAAGAAGATTGTAACCGATCTGCCGCAGCTTCGTCGGATCGCTCACGACCACTTCGACCGATGGGTCGCGCTCGGCCTCGAACGACAGACCTTTCGCTTCCGCCGGCGCGCGGGAATGCGCGACCAGCTCGTCGAAGAGATCAGCCACTCTTAACGACACCATGCGCGGGCTGTTGGCGGCGTCGAAAAGCGTCGCGTAAGCGAGCAAATCCGCAACGAGGTAAGTCATGTGGGTGAGGTTGCGGCGAACAACTGAGCGCAACTCACGCCGCGCCTCCTCGTCGCTCTCCTCCGCCGCCACGATCGTGAGCTGACAGGCATTGATCGTGTTTCGCAGATCGTGGGCCGCGTTGCGGAGCAAGCGCAGGCGCGACTCATCGACGGCGCGGAGATGCTCATTCCGCGCCCGCAACTCGGCTTGCTGCTCATCGACGTACTGGGAGATCGAGCGCGCGATCATGTCTTCGAAGAAAAGGTGAAACCGGCGAACTGCGGTTCGTTTCTCCTCGCCCCGAAACTCCGGACGCTTCTCCTCGAATGCGAGGACGTGGTCGACCAGGATCGTGCGGACCCGCGCCAGTTCCTTCAGCAACTCCTCAAGCTCGTAGCCTTGTTGCCAGCGATGGTCGCCGTGCCGCCTCGCGTTGCTGTTTGCGAGCGTCTCGCGCTCCGCATCGATTTCTTCGCGCAGCGCATCCGCCAAATCGTTGAACATCTGCGGCAGATGGTCGAGCAGTTGCGTCCTCGTCAGCGTGTCGGCGGCCGGGATCTGCTCATCGGAGCGCACCGATGCAATCCACTCCTCGGTGATTAACTCCTGTCGTCCGCAGAGGAAGTCCGCCAGCTCCTTCGAGCATTGGTTGACCGGACAGTCCGAGACCATGAGCAAGCGCGAAACCGTTCCTCCCCGGCGCCGCACTAGCAGCGTATCAATGATAGCGCGCGAAGTCGAATGGAAGCTAACAACGTAAAATCAGATCAGCGTCTTCTGCGCTGCTTCGGTTTCGCCAACTTCACCCCGGAAAGGTCGCCGCCCACAGCAATACCGCGCGATTTGTCGCCGACAACCGCGTTTGACGTCCTATGGCATCACGACATTGACGAGGCTGTTCGTCGCGGCGTTCATCGCCGCTCCGCTCGTCACCTGAGTGCCGGTGAAATTGCCTGGCGGAGGGACTGCAAAGGGCGTGTTCGAATTGGTGATCGAGTTGCCGATCGTCAGGTTGTGCGTGCCGGTGAGCAGAATTCCTACGGCCACACTGCGAATGTGATTCTCCTGGATACGGTTGCCTCCCGAAGTGGTGTGTATACCGACGGTGCCCCCTCCGGGTCCATTCCCGCTGCACAGATTGCGTTGCACGAGGCATCCTCCGTCTGCCGCGATCGCATCGTCGCTCCCTGCGCTGAGCGTGCAATCCTGTACCGTGCTGGTGCTTCCCGCATGCACCGCAGTGAAGGGGCCTTCCACGTTGCAGTTCGCGATTAGCGCGCTCCCGAGGCTTGCGATACCGGTACCGCTGTTGAACTTCACAAAGCAATCCGTCACGCTCCCGCCCGAGCCTACATCGATCCCGTTGCCGTTAGAAGAAATCACCGAACACCGGCTGACTTGTACCAGTTGAATGCCAACAATCCCTTTACCATTGCTGGTGCACGACACCTGATCGACCACGCAGTAGGAGCCAACGCTCACTCCCGGACCCCCGGCGCAGTTGTTCACTTCGCAGCGCCGCACCACGCAGTTATTTCCCGACGCAATCCCGCCGCTGCCGCAGTCCCGAAT
>JBJMWW010000114.1:0-3983 GCA_045809945.1 Chthoniobacterales bacterium | reverse complement strand
CGGATCGGAGATGAAAAAACCGTCGAAATCTTCGCGCAGATTTTCCACTTCATCGCGTCGCGGCACCGCATTGATCTTCAGGTAAGACGCCGCCGCTTCGGTGTCGGTCGTCTCGATTTCGAGCCAGATGTCGGGATGACTAAGGTTCGGAACCTTGTCGATCCAGAGCCGGTTCGGACCGAATTGAAAAATGCAGCCGTCATCTTCCTCCTCGATCAAAGGTAGTCCGAGCGTGTCGCGATAAAACGCCACCGTCGCTTCATAGGTATGATGCGGGCATTTGATGGCGATGTTTGCGCCACCGAAAAACTGCGGGCCGTGAACGTTGGCGACCATCAGAGTTGTTTAAGAATTTTTTTCACGAGGCTCTTCGCCTTTTCCATCGCCACGTTTTCGTCGTCCATCCCACCAAGAGCAACCGTGATCATGGAGTTGCCTTTCACGACGTAAAGCATGAGGACGCGCGACAAACCGTTCTGCGGACCGCTCGTGTAAACGCGGGCTGAATCGCCGAGATTATCGAGCGACTTCAATTTGCTTCCGCTACTGCTGATCATTTTAAATTCCGTCTTGGCGTCGAGCTTCCCATTCATCACCTGCCTCACGCGCATGACGAGCGATTTGTTGTCGTTCTGTCCGTAATAATTGCAGCGTGAATAATAACTGTCGCTCTCCTCAGCGTTGCGCGGTTGCGGATCGTTGACCGGTTCACCGAGCACCGCTTCGGCGTCGGCTTTCGTCACCACCGCAGCGAGATCGACTCGCTTCTGCGGTTTGTCCGTCGCAGCAAATGCTTCGAACGCGCAGCAGCAAAACGCCGCGCACAAAACAAGCGCGTTTTTCACGCTAGCCTCCGCCCGATCCTTCGCCGCCCGGCTCGGTCATGCTCCACGGATCGAGTGCGCGCTCCAGTTCCTCCTCCGGTAAAACCTTTTTCTCGCGACAGAGCTCGCGCACCGTCTTTCCGGTCTTCACGCTTTCCTTCGCGATCTCGGCCGCGCGATCGTAGCTGATCTTCGGCGCCAGACTCGTCACCATCGACATGGACAGCTCGACCAGCTCCCGGCAGCGCTCCTCATTCGCAGTAATACCGAGCGCGCATTTCTCGGTGAAGGCGTCGCACGCATTGGCGAGGAGGCGGATGCTCTCGAGAATATTGTGCGCCATCACCGGCATCATGACGTTGAGTTCGAGGTGACCATTGGCTCCGGCCCACGTGATGCAGCTGTCGTTACCGAACACTTGCGCGCAAACCATCGTCATCGCTTCGCACATGACCGGGTTCACCTTACCCGGCATGATCGAGCTGCCCGGCTGCGTAGCGGGCAATTGGATCTCGCCGATGCCGCAGCGCGGCCCGCTGCTCAACAAGCGAATGTCGTTCGCGATTTTGAAGAGCGAGGCCGCAATCGTTTTTAACTGACCGCTCGCTTCCACCACGGCGTCTTTGCCACCTTGCGCTTCGAAATGATTTGCTGCTTCGCGAAATTCGATCCCGGTCCGGTGATGCAAATGGCGCATGACCTTGCCGGGAAAATCGATGTGGCGATTTAATCCCGTGCCCACTGCGGTCCCGCCGAGCGCCAGCTCGCGCAAGACTTCGATCGCGTGACCGGCCCGACGATGCGCATACGAAATCTGCTGCGCGTATCCGCCGAATTCCTGACCGAGTCGGACCGGCGTCGCATCCATCAGATGGGTCCGACCAATCTTTACCACCCGATCGAATTCGCGTGCTTTGTCCGCGAACGCGTCATGCAGTTTTTGCAGCGCCGGCTGCAAATGATTCTTCAACTGCTCGGCCGTGCTGATGTGAATGGCCGATGGAATCACGTCATTGCTCGACTGGCCCATGTTGACGTGATCGTTGGGATGCACCAGCTCGCGCGAACCGATCGGCTTCCCGGCCAGCTGCGCGCAGCGATTGGCGATCACTTCGTTCGCGTTCGTGTTCGTGCTCGTACCTGAGCCGGTCTGGAAAATATCGAGCGGGAAATCGGCGTCGTGTTTGCCTTCCACGACTTCTTCAGCGGCTTGCACGATCAGGGCGGAGCGGTGCGCATCGAGCAATCCGAGATCGTGATTGGCCTGGGCCGCGCCCCACTTGATCAGGCCGAGCGCGCGGATGAACGGCCGTGCGAAGCGGTAGCCACTGATCGGAAAATTGAGCACCGCGCGCTGCGTTGACGCGCCATAGAGCGCCTGCTCGGGCACCGCCATCTCGCCCATCGAATCCTTCTCGATGCGCGTTCGATGCGGTGTCATTCGCCGTTGCTTGCCGAGACGCGAGCAGGCTCAAACGCCGGATGGGCGTGACCGTTGTGTGAAGCTTTGCCGAAAACCGTGATGAACATCGGCGGAATATTTTGCAGGCAATACTCCGACTGCGCGTTATCGAACATCGTGGCGTGATCCCGCAGCTCGTTCGTTACCTGGTAAATCACGAAGCTGCCGCCGGGCGCGAGCGCGTCATAGGTCCGCTGTAAAAGCGCGCGCTTTTTGCTCTTCTCCAGGATGCTGAAGGGAATGCCGGAAAGAATGTGATCACACGCCGGCAGCCGCCGCCGATGCAGTTCGTTGGTGATCGTCGATGCATCTCCGTTGATCACGTGGACGCGTGGATCATCGGAAAACTGCCTCGCCAGATCGCGCGAAAAGGCGGGGTCGAGCTCGAACAACATCAGCGTCGCATCGTCCCGCATCCGGCGTGCAATTTCGCGCGAATGCACACCTTCGCCCGGGCCATATTCGGCGATGACCCGCGCGCGGTCGAAATTCATTTTGCTCGCGACCTTTTCGACGAGCGCTTTTGAGCTCGGCACGATCGACGCGACCTGAAACGGTCGCTGTAGAAATCTTTTGAAAAAGAGTACGCTCATCGCGAGCCGGAACAGTCAACTGCTGGCTCCGCATTGTCCAGCCGCAGTTGCGTCCGCAATCGCGCCGCAAAAAAACCTGCGGAGATGTTCAGAAATATCACGGACGCAACGGTCAAAGAGAGGTTGCTCTACGAAACAATCATTGACACCGATTCTAGAGTTTATAATGATCGCCTTCACAAGGAAATATCTTGCGCGCGCGGGCGCGACTTGATGTCTTGCTGCCATGCATAACCTCCTGACGGTCAAGGAAACTGCCAAATATCTTCGGATTCCACTCCCGACCGTCTACTATCTTGTCCAGCGTGGACAGCTCCCCGCCATCCAGATCGGCGGCCGCTGGCGGATCAAAAAGAACGCGCTCGATAAGGATATTCTCAAGGAGGACAAATCGGGACAACCGACCGTGCTCGTGGTGGACGATGACGAGCAACTGCAGAGCCTCTTCAAATTGTTCCTGAAAAAAATCGGCTTCAGCCGCGTCGTTGTCGGCACGGTCAAGGAGGCGCTGAGCGCCCTCGACAAACAGAAGTTCGATCTGATTTTTCTCGATTTGAAATTGCCGGACGGTCCGGCCGACGACGTTTACGACAAGGCGCGCGAGGAACAACCCGAAGCGCCGATCATCATCATCACCGGTTATCCCGACAGCGAGATGCTCGATCGCATTCTCGAGCGCGGCCCGATCACGGTGTTGAAAAAGCCGCTTCAGGTCGAGCAGCTGCAGCAGACGGTTCGCATTCTCGGCCACAAAGACGCCGCGAAATTAGCGGCGTAAGGCGGGCGGGTTCACGTGCGCGATACAGGGTTCGAACCTGTGACCCCTACCGTGTCAAGGTAGTGCTCTACCACTGAGCTAACCGCGCAAAAAGCGTCGCTATTATGCGACGCGACCGCCGCTACGCAAGCCGCGGCAGCGTTCGTGGCCCCAGTTTACCGCGACTAGCGGTCGCCGCTACTGATCGAGTTGGTAAACCTCAGCGAGCGCTACACCCTCCGCATCGTTCTTACTGCGGATGACCGCGGAGTAACTACCCGGATCCAGAAAGGTCACAATTGCTGATTCCTTATCGCTGGTTGGAGCGATGCCTGTTGATTCAAGCT
>JBJMWW010000113.1:0-5100 GCA_045809945.1 Chthoniobacterales bacterium | reverse complement strand
GATTAACACCTCGCTAACCGGCGAAAGCCGCAGGCCGCGATCGACAATCTGATCGAGCTCCTCGCGATTATACGCGATGCCGCCGCCACTTCCGCCGAGCGTGAATGCTGGTCGAATGATAAGCGGAAATGCTCCGATCTCTTCCGCGACACGATGAGCATCTTCGACCGAATGCACGGTGCCGGATCGCGGAACGTCGAGGCCGATACGTAGCATCGCTTCCTTGAACAGCTGCCGGTCTTCGCCTTTCGCGATCGCCTGGGCATTCGCGCCGATCAACTTCACATTGTGTCGTGCGAGCGCGCCGTTGCGGTTCAGTTCCATCGCAGCGTTCAGCGCAGTCTGGCCGCCCATCGTCGGCAAAATGGCATCCGGTTTTTCGCGTTCCAGAATCGCCTCAATCACCTCCGGCGTGATCGGCTCGATGTAAGTCCGATCGGCGAATTCCGGATCGGTCATGATCGTGGCCGGATTCGAGTTCACGAGCACGACCGAGTAGCCTTCTTCGCGCAACGCCTTGCAGGCCTGCACGCCGGAGTAATCAAATTCGCAGCCCTGCCCGATCACGATGGGACCGGAGCCGATAAGGAGGATTTTGTGCAGCTCGTTATTGCGCGGCATTAGGCGCGCGAACTGTAGGCCAAAACCTCAGCGCGTCACGAGCCGAAACGCCCTACGCTGCCGCCGCGCGCCGTTCTCGGTCGAGCCAAACCTTACAAATGCCCTTCATTCGCGTGAGGATGTAGTAAGTCGTCTGACTGCGCACGCGGACGAGCTCGGCGCCGACGATGCGCGTCACGAAATCGCTCGGCAGATCGAGAATTTCCTGCGGTGTCGCACCGTCGAGCCCTTTGCACAAGATCGAGGTCATCGCGCGGGTCAGCGTCTGCACTTCGGGTCCAAGCGTCATGCGGAAGTGGGCTTTGCCTTCGTCATCGACCTGCAGGTAAACGCCCACCGTATCGGCGCATTCCTCATCTTTGCGCACATCTTCCAGTTGGAATTTCTCTTCCGGCCGCGGTTCCTGTTTTGCCGCAGAATCGGCGTACGACACCAGGGTTTCACGCCGCTCCTGTTCAGGCAGTCCTTCGAAGAGATGGATAATCTTCTCGAGCTTCGGCGGATAATGCGGCGCGGCGTTCCCTGTGTCACTGCCGCCTTCGTCGAGTTTACCGCAGCCAGTCATTCGCAACTGCGGTGTTTACGCGCTTTTCTCGATCGGCGCGCCGACCTTATTTCCCCACTCCGTCCACGAGCCGTCGTAGTTCCGCACGTTCGGCAGGCCTAACAAGTAGGTCAGGACAAACCAGGTATGGCTCGAACGTTCGCCGATGCGGCAATAGACAACCGTATCTTTGTCGCTCGTTAGACCGCAGCCCTCTTTGTAAATTTTCGCGAGGTCTTCCGCGGATTTGAATGTGCCGTCGTCCTTCGTCGCCGTTTTCCACGGCACACTTTTCGCGCCGGGAATATGACCGCCGCGCAGCACGCCTTCCTGCGGATACTCGGGCATGTGCGTGATTTCACCTTTGAATTCGCCGGGTGACCGGACGTCGATCAACGGTTTGCCGGCTTTGCTTTGGGCGAGCGCTTCGTCGGCAAAGGCGCGAATCTCTTTGTCGTAACGCTTCTTTGGCACCGGATAATTCGTGCGCGGATAACTCGGCTTTTCCTTCGTCAGCTCGCGCCCTTCTGCTTTCCATTTGTCGCGCCCGCCGTTGAGAATCTTCACCTTCTCGTGGCCGTACAACCGAAAAGCCCATAGCGCGTAGCAGGCCCACCAATTCGCTTTGTCGCCGTAGAAAATACAGGTCGTTTCCGGCGTGATGCCATTGCGGCTGCACAGCTCCGCGAATTTTTCGGGCGCAATGTAATCCCGGATCACCTGATCCTGGAGATCGCTGCGCCAATCGATGTGGACGGCGCCGGGAATGTGTCCGGTGTCGTAAAGCAGGATGTCTTCGTTTGATTCGACGATGCGGACCCCTTCGTCGTTCCGATGCTGAGCCAGCCAGTCCGTATCCACCAAAGCCTCTGGATGAGCGTACGAGTTCGTGGCCATGGCGGAATGTCCGTCCCCGCGCGCAACCGAGCAAGCTTACTTCTCGACCGGGAAACCGGCCTTCTTCCAAGCGTGCCAACTGCCCGGCACGTTGGCGACGTTTTCGAACCCTTCCTGCTTCAGAATGCTCGCCCCGAGACTCGCCCGATAACCGCTCGCGCAATAAACCGCGGTCGGTTTTGACTTATCGAGCGCGGAACTTTTCTCGCGCAGCCCCGGCAGGAAGATGTGTTGCGCCCCAGGAATGTGTCCGTTTTTCCATTCGCCCGGGCCGCGCACATCGACGAGCTGAAAAGTGCGTCCGTTGTTGTGAATCTCGTGAATGCTGAGCTGCGGGATCTGCGCGAGCGGAAAACCCTCCGCTTCCCACGCGCTGATTCCGCCGACCAGATAACCGGCGAATTTCGTGTAGCCGGTGCGAATAAAAAGCTTCACGACATTCTCCAGATCGTTGTCTTTATCGAGGACAAGCAGGACCGGCTGAGCCGGGTCGAGCAACCAGCCCGCCCAAATCGAAAGCGAAGGCGAACCGCCGATGTTCAGCGCGCCCGGAATATGTCCTCCGCCGAACGCCAGCATCGATCGCGTATCGACGAGCACGCCCTTCCCGCCTTCGATCGCTTTCTTGAATTCCTTTACCGGAATCGCCGGAACATTCGGCAGATTGCCGAAAACCTCCGGGCCTTCCGCGTTGATCTTCTTCATTCGCGGATAGTAGGTCGGCACCGGTGGCGCAGTCTTGATCGCGAAATCCGTGAACTTCTCGACATTGTCGAATTGCAAAAAAGGATTCGTCAGCCGCTCGTAGCCGATCGTGCTTTGCAGTCGATCGCCAATATCCGCGCCGCAGGGCGAACCCGCACCATGACCGGGATGAATGATGACGCTGTCTGGCAAGCCGAGAAAATATTCGCGCAAGGTTTTGAATTGTTGGGCCGCGAGTTCTTGCGTGCGATCGCTGCCTAACAAGTCAGGTCGGCCCGCTGAGCTGACGAAAAGTGAATCGCCGGTTAAGACGCCCCAGGGCCGGTCCGGTTCCCCGGCATCCGCGACTTCGAAACTCATGTGCTCCGGTGTGTGACCGGGGGTGTGACGCGCAGTCACGATCGTTTCGCCAAAATTGAACCTCGTCCCGTCGCGGAGCGGTTCCGTCTCGAAGCCATATTTAGCCCCGCCTTCATGGCTGGCGTAAATCCTGGCCGAATCGACCCGCGCGCAAAGCTCACGCGCACCGCTCATCAAATCGGCGTGGATGTGCGTTTCGAAAATGTGCGTGATCGAAACGCCCTTCTCGCGCGCGAGTTCAATGTACTTGTCGACGTCAGGCGTCGGATCAAAGACCGCCGCGATTCCATCGTCGTCATCACCTAACAAATAGCTGAGCTCGGCGATCCCTTCGGTCTGGATGCGTTCGAAGACGAGTGACACGGGGAACCAATAATAGCGCCGCGCGGGCGGCAACGGCGAGCCAGTTTATCGACGTCGCCGTCCGAACGAGTAACCGCCATGGGTGCGGCCTCCCCGAATGCCGCCACGCGCGGGAAGCGAGGATTCCGGCTCAAACAACGCGGTGTAGAGGTATGGGAAATTCTCCAGCTTCAACCGCGGAATTTTCTGTCCGATGAACCGCTCGATCGCCTGGAGCGAGCCGAGCTCTTCGCCATTCATCAGCGTGAACGCGTCACCAACTTTCTGCGCCCGGCCGGTCCGGCCGATTCGATGCACGTAATCCTCCGGATGCTCTGGCACGTCGTAATTGATGACGTGCGTGACGTCGACGATGTCGAGTCCGCGCGCCGCGATGTCAGTCGCGACCATGATCTCGTATTTGCCGCTTTTGAATCCTTCGAGTGCTTCGACTCGTTCACGCTGGGTGCGGTTTGAATGCAGGACCGCGACGGAATGCTTGGAGGTTTTGAGCTTGTGAGCGATGCGATCGGCGCCGTGTTTTGTTCGCGAAAAAATGAGCGCGCTGTCGTAGTTCGTCCGTTCCAGCAGCGCCATCAGCAGGTCGAACTTTTGTTCCGCCGCGACCGGATACACCGCATGCGTCACCGTTTCCGCCGGCGAACGTCGCGCGCCGATTTCGATTACTTCCGGATTGCGGAGCACCCAGCCGGCGAGCCGCTCGATTTCCGGAGGAAGCGTCGCGGAGAAGAGCAGCGTTTGGCGATCAGTGGAAATTTTTTCAACTATCCGCCGCACATCGGGCAGAAAACCCATGTCGAGCATGCGATCTACTTCGTCGAGCACGAGGATCTTCACCTTGTCGAGCCTAAGGGTGCCCTGTTCGAGGTGGTCGAGTAATCGGCCCGGGGTCGCGACGACGATATCGCTGCCGCGTTGGGCCTCTTCGCGTTGCTTGCCGTAGCCGACGCCACCGTGAACCAGCGACACGTGCATGTTGGTGAAACGACCGTAATCACGAAACGCCGTCTCGACCTGCGCGGCGAGCTCACGGGTGGGCTCGAGCACGAGACAACGGAAAGCGCCGCGTGTTGCGAGAAGCGTCAGGATGGGCAGTGCGAACGCGGCGGTCTTGCCCGTCCCAGTCTGCGCCGTGCCGATCAGGTCTTTGCCGGCGAGCACGATCGGGAAGGCGCGGAGCTGAATCGGCGTCGGCTCGGCGAATCCCATCGCCTGGGTCCCGCGGACAACTTCCGGCGACAGACCAAAATCTTTGAACGACATCTGTGCCACTCTACCGTCGTTCGCGATGACAGCAAAGCCGCTGCGGATCTTCGTCCTCGCTGACACGCATAACAAGCTGCCGCCGAACCTCCACGGGTTCGCCGAAGGCGCTGATGAAATCTGGCACCTCGGTGATGTCTGCAATCCGGCGATTCTGACTCAAATCGAGGCGTTCGGTCCGCCGGTCACCGTGATTCGGGGAAACTGCGACTCGGAGTTAGAATGGCCGCTCGTGAAAGATTTGAACCGAAAAGGCGTGCGCTTTCGGCTCGTTCATATTCCGCCGAATCGGCCGAACAACGTCGACGTTGTGCTCCACGGCCACACGCACGTTGCGCGGAATGAAG
>JBJMWW010000112.1:0-28482 GCA_045809945.1 Chthoniobacterales bacterium | reverse complement strand
TTGCGAAATGTCGGCGAATACCGACTCACGATCGCGGTTGCCATCGATTCGGTGGAGCTGGTTCGACCGCGCATAAAAGTCCCCGACGGGCTGCGTCTTCGCGTTAAATTCGTCCAGCCGTTTCTGTAACACATCGGGTGTGTCGTCCGTTCGGCGTACCAGCGGACCGTCACAGTAGGGACAAATCGCACGCTCTGAAAACACCGCGGCTCCCTCGCTCGTTGTAAAACCACACGACTGACATTGAAGCCGGTGCGAGATGCGCTCGCTGATTGTCTCTGCCGTCACATCCAACCAGATTGCCAGATCCAAGGGTACATGAAATCGGTGCAGGATTCCCTCAAGTGCCTCCGCCTGCGGAATAGTTCGCGGAAATCCGTCGAACACAAATCCATGCGCACCATGCAATCGCACATAATCCTCGATCAGATCGATGATCAGTTTGTCCGATACCAACTCGCCGTGCTTGGTTCGTTCCGCAACCTCAAGCCCAAGCAACGTGCCAAGCTCCATTTCGCGCCGCAGGATCGTGCCGGTCGAAGTGACAGGAATGCCAAAATGACGCGTAATCATTTCCGACTGCGTCCCCTTTCCTGAACCGGGCGCGCCGAGCAGAACGAGTCGCCGTTTCACTTAACGACCGTAGAGAAACACCGCTACCCCACCAATGGCAATGATCGCAATCCCGACGTAAAGCCAGACAAGCGTGGTGTGAGGCGCAGCTTCACCGCGATTATAGGAGGCGCGGTCAAACGCACGGCCGCGCAATCGTCCCTTGCGCAAGAAACCATCGTAGTGTCGCTGAATCAGGTGCGTCTCGACTTGGCGCATGGTGTCGAGCATCACGCCGACAACGATGAGCAGACTTGTGCCACCGAAAAATTGCGCCGTGATCACCGGGACG
Organism: Chthoniobacterales bacterium; assembly: GCA_045809945.1. Classification (GTDB taxonomy): domain Bacteria; phylum Verrucomicrobiota; class Verrucomicrobiia; order Chthoniobacterales; family UBA10450; genus CADDYX01. Next base: position 27,578 of record JBJMWW010000112.1, on the reverse strand, counting down.
TGCATGCCCTGGCTCAACAAACTAGGCAACACCGCGATCATCGTCAGGAAAACTGCGCCGGCAAACGTCAACCGTGTCATTGTGAAATCGAGAAAATCAGATGTCGGTTTGCCCGGACGCACACCGGGAATATAACCGCCGTACTTCTTCAGATCGTCGGCGATCTGCGACGGTTGGAATTGGGTCGCCACCCAAAAATAGCTGAAGAAGAAAATCATCGCTGCGAGGAAGAGGTAGTGTGGCCAGCCGTTGTTCAGCGCCGCTGCGATCTTCGCTGCCGTTGGGCTGTTCTTGAATGCGACTGAAATGATCGTGCTCGGGAACAACAGGAGAGCCCACGCGAAGATAATGGGCATTACACCGGCGTAGTTCACCTTCAACGGCATGTATTGCGTCTGGCCGCCGTACATTTTTCGACCAACGACCCGTTTCGCGTACTGAACGGTAATCTTCCGAACGCCTTGCGTGATCGCGATTACCGCCGCAATCACGACAAACAAAAAGCCGACCATCAGCACGAGGATCGCCGGATTGACCTGACCGGCATTGCCTTCGCTCGGCACAAACGTTTTCCACGCCTGCGCCAGCGCTGCGGGTAATCGCGCGACAATCCCGATCGTGATGATCAGCGAAATTCCGTTTCCTATTCCGCGTTCCGTGATCTGATCGCCAAGCCACATCAGGAATAGTGTTCCTGTCGTGAGCGAGATCACCGTCACGATCCGGAATGACAATCCTTGATCAGCTACAAGGGGAATCCCAAGCCGCTGAATCGTGTCGGTAATGCCGGGCAACATCGTGTGATATGACTCGGGATGCTGAAACGACACCGCGAGCAGATAGCCTTGGAAGATGCAGAGCGCGACGGTGGCATAGCGCGTGTACTGCATGATCTTCTGTCGGCCGCCGTCTTCGCGCGCCAATCTTCCAAGCTGTGGAATTACAGCCGTCAACAACTGCAGCATGATCGACGCGCTGATGTAAGGCATGATGCCTAACGAGAAGATCGCGCAATTCTCGAGCGCACCGCCGCTGAACAAGTTAAACAGCGCCGCGACGCTGCCGCCGGATTTATCGGTCAGCGAACTCTTGAACCACTCCTGTAGCACTGCCGAATTGACTCCCGGCGTAGTGATTGCAGCGCCGAGGCGCACGATCACAATCACCGCAAGGGTGAACAAAATCCGGCGCCGTAGCTCCGGAATTTTGACCGTGTTGAGAAACGCCGAGACCATGGCGCAGCCAGCTTAGCGCTTCTTCTTCGAAGCGCTCTTCTTCGCTACGGCTTTTTTCGCCGCAGTTTTCTTCGCCTTTTTAAGCTTGGGTGCGTCCTCGGATTCGTGCGCCGGAGTTTCCGGTGGCTCAGCTTGCGTTCGAACAGCGGTACGTTCGCGCATCATGATTTTGCCGCCCGCCTTCTCGATCTTTTCGCGAGCAGACGTGCTGATCTTATCGACTTCGATGTTGAGCGCGTGCTTCAACTCGCCGTCGCCGAGCACCTTCACACCGAAAAAATTTCCGCGAATCAACTTTGCATCCCGAAGTGACTGCTCGTTCACATCCGTACCAGCATCGAAGCGATTGAGATCATTCAGATTTACAATCGCGTAACTCTTATGAAATGCCGCGTTGTTGAATCCACGCTTGGGCAACCGCCGAATCAACGGCATCTGTCCGCCTTCGAATCCAAGTCGAATGCTGCCGCCCGACCGCGCTTTCTGGCCTTTGTGGCCTTTGCCGCTCGTCTTGCCGTGGCCGGAGCTTTCGCCAATGCCGAGACGCTTTACGCGATGCCGCGAACCGGGCCGTGGACGCAAGTTGTGCAATCGAATCATGACGTAGCCGCGACCTCCTGACCGTCAGCTGGCCTGTTCACGCGGATGCCGCGGGCTTTCAAAATTTCGTCACGCCGCCGTAGGTTACGGAGCGCTTGCACAGTTGCCTTCACCACGTTGGCGTGATTGCTCGAGCCGAGGGATTTCGCGAGCACGTCCTTGATTCCCGCTGCTTCAACCACAGCGCGCACCCCGCCGCCCGCGATGATTCCCGTTCCTGGGGACGCCGGCTTCAGCAGCACGCGTCCGCCATCGAATTCGCCGAGCGTCTCATGCGGAATCGTGTTCTCGCGCAACGCCACCTTTTCCATCGATTTGCGCGCCGACTCCGAAGCCTTGCGGATCGCTTCAGCGACTTCGTTCGCCTTGCCAAAACCGACACCAACGCTGCCGTCGTGATCTCCGGCGACGATCAGCGCGCTGAAGCTGAACCGGCGTCCGCCCTTCACGACTTTTGCGCAACGATTGATAAACACGACCTTTTCCGTCGTATCTCCTCGTGCTGCCGAGCTTCTATCTGTCTGGCGTTCGCGTTGACGGCCGCCGCGTTGTGGTTCTGGCATTGTTTACTTTCTAAAACTTGAGTCCGCCTTCACGCGCCGCGTCCGCGAGTGCTTTCACTTTGCCGTGATAAAGGAAACCGCCGCGATCGAATACGACTGCGTCGACTTTCTTTGCGAGTAGCCGCTCCGCGATCGCTTTTCCAACCTGCACGGCTGAAGAGCGGTTCGCGGCCGCTTTTTTGCCAGCGAGCGACTTCTCAGTTGTCGCAGCCGACACGAGCGTCTTGCCCGCATCATCGTCTATCGCCTGTGCGTAGACGTGCTTGCCCGAAAAATGTACCGCGAGGCGAGGCTTGTCGGCTGTGCCGTTCACGCGTTTGCGGATGCGGCGGTGGATTCGGTCGCGAATTTCTTTGCGTTTGATCGCCATGACTACTGGACCGTCTTGCCTTCCTTGCGCCGAATCTGCTCGTTCGCGTAACGCACGCCTTTGCCCTTGTACGGCTCCGGAGGGTAATAGCGGCGAATGTCTGCCGCGACCTGGCCGACTAGCTTCTTGTCGATGCCTGTGACGGAAAGTTTCGTGTTCTCGGTGACGGTGATTTTGATCTCCTTCGGAATTGGAAAAAGAATCGGGTGCGAAAAGCCGAGCGACAGATTGAGCTTGTCGCCTTGCACCGCCGCTTTGAATCCGACGCCTTCGATGATCAGATCCTTTGTAAACCCGTTGCTCACGCCTTGAACCATGTTGTTCACAAGTGCGCGCGACAGACCATGCAGCGCTTTCACCGACCGCGTCTCTGCGTCGCGGACGAGTGAGATGCGGTTGTCCTGCACCGTCGCCTTAATGTTGTGCGGCAGGTGCCAGTTCAGCTTGCCCTTCGGTCCTTCGACGGCGACCGCCCCATCGTTTCCGATGTTCACCTTCACCTTGTCGGGGATCTCGACGATCTTATTACCAATCCGTGACATAACTCTTACCAGACGTAGGCGAGTAGCTCGCCGCCGACATTCTGCTTCTTGGCTTCACGCCCTGACATCACGCCACGCGGTGTGGACAAAATAGAGATACCCATTCCACCGAGGACGCGCGGAATTTCCTTGGCCCCGACATATCGCCGCAGCCCTGGCGTGCTTACGCGCTTGAGGCCGGTGATGGCACTCTTGCGATCGACGAGTTTATTCGTAATGCGGATTCGCGGACGCTCCGCGGTGTTGTCGAGCTCGTAATCCGTGATGTAGCCTTCGTCTTTCAAAATGCGCGTAACCTCCGCTTTCATTTTGGAATACGGCACAAAAAGCTCCGGCTTGGCGGCGGCGGCTGCATTGCGCACGCGCGACAAAAGATCGGCAATAGGGTCGGTAACTGTGCTCATTTGTTAGGCAGCCTGCGCCTGAGGCGCGGCCTTCTTCGCACGGTCGCTGAACGGCATTCCCATTTCGCTGAGGAGCGCCTTGGCTTCGTCATTCGTCCGCGCGGAGGTGCAGATGGTAACATCAAAACCGATGTTGCGCTTGATTTTGTCGAGCTCGACTTCGGGGAAAACTGACTGGTCCGAAACGCCGAGCGTGTAATTGCCGTTTCCATCAAACGCGCGCGGTGAAACGCCGCGGAAGTCCCGGATGCGCGGCAGGCCAGCCTTGATCAAACGCTCGAGAAATTCATACATGCGCTCGCCGCGGAGTGTGACCTTCGCGCCGATCGCCTGCTCCTTGCGCAGCTTGAAATTCGCGATGCTCTTTTTCGCGCGTGTCTCCGCCGGTTTTTGGCCGGTGATCAATCCAAGCTCTGCTTTCGCATCTTCCAGCGCCTGCTTCACATCCTGCTGCGAACCTACCGACGTGTTCACAACAACCTTCTCGATTTTTGGAATCTGGTGAACGTTCTTGTAGCCGTGCGCCTTTTGCAGCGCCGGAACGACACGTTCCTTGTAGTGCTGGTAAAATTCGTTCTTCATCACTCTTCCTTCGTCGCCTTCGTCTTTCGGCTCCTGGTCTTCGCAGCTTTCTCACCTTTCGGTTCGGCCGATTTCTTTGACGCCTTGCCTTTCCCGTCACGTTCACCGCGATCGACCAGCCGCACATTCGAAATGTGAATCGGACCTTCGCGCTCGGCGATCTTCCCCTGCGGATTGTCCTGAGATTTGCGCAGATGCTTCTTAATCAGCCGAACGCCCTCGATTAGCAGACGCTGCTTTTTCGGCAGCACCTGAAGCACTTTGCCACTCGAGCCGCGGAAGTTGCCCGAGACCACCTCAACATTGTCGCCTTTTTTAACGTGAAACCGCGGCCGACTCATAGCACCTCCGGCGCGAGGGAAACGATCTTCATGAAGTTCTTCTCCCGTAGTTCGCGCGCGACTGGCCCGAAGATACGGGTTCCGCGCGGATTCAAATCTTTGTCGATGATCACGATTGCGTTGTTGTCGAAACGAAGCACCGAGCCGTCGTTGCGATTGATCGGCTGTCTCGTGCGAACAAGCACCGCGCGCACGACCTCACCCTTCTTCACTGTTCCAGTCGGGCTCGCTTCCTTCACGTTCGCGGTAATCACGTCACCGATGCGCGCGAACTGAGCGGTGCCTTTGCCGATGACGCCGATCATCGTCGCCATGCGGGCGCCGCTGTTATCAGCCACATCCAATCTGGATCTGATCTGCACCATAAAAATTCTCCGGTTCTACTTGGCGAAGACCTCGACTAAACGCCAGCGCTTCAGCTTGCTCATCGGACGTGTCTCCATGATTCGCACGGTGTCACCGGCCTTCGCCTTGTTCTCCTCGTCGTGCGCGTAAAATTTCTTCCGCTGCTTCACGATCTTGCCGAACTTCGCATGCGGCACGCGTGTGACCGTGGTGACCACGATCGTCTTGTTCATGCCGCTCGAAATCACTTCACCAACGCGCGTCTTGCGTGTGGCGCGTTTCTGCGCCGCATTCGGCGTCTCGACTGGCGCTGTGCTCGTCTCTGCTTCGTCGGCCATAAATTACTTCTTCGGGTTCGCTTTCGTTTTGCTTGAGAGCGCGGTTTCGATTCGTGCCACGTCGCGACGCAACAAACGCAAACGGCTCGGCTGCTCCAGCTGACCGCTTTGCTGTTGCAGTCGCAGGTGCAATGTCTCCTGCCGCAGATCGCGTTTCTTCGTCTGCAGCTCGTCGACGCTCATTTCGTAAATTTCTTTGAATTTCATGATCGGTTAGACCGCGACGTGATGACGCGTCAAAAACTTCGTCCGGACCGGCAGCTTGTCCGCGGCCAGCCGCAGTGATTCCCGGGCGACCGACTCCGGCACGCCGTCCAGTTCAAATAAGATGTTACCCGGGCGCACCGTCGCGACCCAGTACTCGGGCTGGCCTTTGCCTTTGCCCATTCGCGTTTCTGGTGGACGCGCCGTGACTGACTTGTCTGGGAAAATGCGAATCCAGAGCTTGCCTTTGCGCTTCATGTTGCGAGTCAACGCAACACGCGCCGCCTCGATCTGCGTGTTCGTGATCCAGGCGCGCTCCAGCGTCTGCAGTCCGAATTCACCAAAGTCGATTCGAAGGTTGCGCGAAGCCGTGCCCTTACGGCTGCCCCGCTGGGTCTTCCGAAACTTCACTCTTTTTGGCATCAACGGCATGGCAAAATCTCCTCGTTGTTAGGCCGGAACCATTTCGGGCGGTGGCGGTGGCGGCGCAGCCTGCTGCGGCTGTTCAACCGGCTTTTCTTCCGGCTTACAAATCCAGCATTTCACACCGATCTTGCCGTAAACCGTGTTCGCTTCCGCAAACCCGTAATCGATCGGGGTGCGCAAGGTGTGCAGTGGAACTTTGCCCTCGCGATACCATTCTGAGCGTGAAATTTCCGCGCCGTTCAAACGACCCGAGCTGCGCAAGCGAATTCCCTGCGCGCCAAAATCCATCGCGGTCTGCACCGCTTTTTTCATCGCGCGACGATAAGCGATACGGCGCTCGATTTGCAGCGCGACGTTCTCCGCCACGAGCTGGGCATCGAGCTCCGGAGTCTTGATTTCCTGGATGTCGATCTTGATCTGCTTGCCCTGCGCCATGCGCGAAATCTCTTCCGTCATTTTCTCGATCTCAGCGCCTTTGCGTCCGATCACGATGCCGGGACGCGCGGTGTGAATCGTCACACGAATCGAGTTCCACGCCCGCTCGATGATAATCTTCGAGACCGCCGCGAACTGCAGCTTCTTCTTCACGTAATCGCGAATTTGAATGTCGCTGTGGAGGAAATCGGGCAGCTCCTGCGGCGACGCGTACCAGCGTGAACGCCAGTCGCGATTCACGCCGAGCCGGAAGCCGATCGGATTAACTTTCTGTCCCATAAATTACTTCTGCTCCTCCGCAGCCGGTTCGGCCGCTGCAGTTGTTTTCGCCGCGGCGCTCTTCTTCGCCTGCTTTGGCTTCTGCTTCTTCTGTCCTGCCTTTTTCTTATCGCGCGTTTTGATTTCGATCTCGTCCGTCAGTACGATTCGAATGTGACTGCTGCGCTTTAAAATCTGGCTGCCGCTGCCACGGGCGCGTGTCATCATGCGCTTCATCGTCGGGCCCTCGCCGACCGTCGCCTCTTTCACTACGAGGCCGTCGACCTTCAGGTTCGCGTTGTTCTCCGCGTTCGCGACCGCGCTCTTCAGCGTTTTGTTAATCAACGCCGCCGCCTTCTTAGGACTGAAAGCAACGATGTCGAGCGCTGTCGAAACCGGCAGACCCTGAATCTCGCGCGTGACTTCGCGCGCCTTGAACGGCGAAATCTTCGCGTAACGATATGTCGATCGAACTTCCATTTATTTTAAACTTACACTTCCGCGGGCATCGACCTGGAGCCGATCCCCCACATTTATTTTGTCCTTCTTCGAATCCATTTCCTGAATCACCGCGCCGCAAATTTTCTGGCGAACATCAACTACGCGCAGGGTTGCGATCACGTTGTCGCCGCGCAACACGCGTAACGGCATACCGATCTTCACTCCCTGCTTCTCGCCCACGTTGCCGACGACCAGCGACCATTCGTCCTTCACGCTGATCACGCTGCCGTCCATCAAACTCGGTTGCTCGTTCCGCGACGCACTCTCGCCACCCTTCGCCACCAGCTCGTTCGTACTGCGCAATTGCGCCTCCACTTCGGCGCGCGCCTGCGCGTCGCCGCCCGTCGATGTCTTCAATAGATGCAACATCGATTCCGTCAGCCGCAGCATCTGGTCGCGATAGCCGTCGCGCTCTTTCTGCGCGAGCTGCAAATCGCTCACCGCCGCGAGCAATCGCTGCTCGAGCTTTGCGCGATCCTTGCTCGCACTGTCGAGCCCGAGCGCTTCCATCCGCAGTTGCAGATCCGAATACTTGCGGCGGAAAACCTCCGCTTCTGCATTCGATTCCGCCAGGCTATCGGTCAGCGTTTTCACCGACTCCTGCTGTAGCGAAAGCTGGCGGCGCAGCTCCTCGTTTTGAGAAAGCAGCGCACCCGCCGTCACCTGCGTTTCGGCATTCACTAATTTGGATTCTGACAAAGAACTATTTCCCTCTGCCGCCAGCCATTCGGCTGAAATGCAGCAGGCCAAACCAACAACAACTGCAAGCGCCACCCGAGCTCTGCTCGACGACGCCAAATTCACATCACTTCGTCACCTTGGCGGTGTGCGACCCGTGCTTCTTAAACACGCGAGTCGGCGAAAACTCGCCGAGCTTGTGCCCGACCATGTTCTCGGTCACGAAGACAGACGTAAACGTCTTGCCGTTGTGAACCATGAACGTGTGACCGACAAAATCCGGGGTCACCATCGACCGACGCGACCAGGTCTTGATCGGCTTTTTCGCGCCCGCACTGTTCATCTTGTCGATTTTTTCGAGAAGATGCGGCTCGACGAAGGGTCCTTTTTTAAGCGATCTGCCCATAAAATCAATAGCTACTTCTTGCGTCGGCGTTCCAGGATGAAGCGGTCGCTCGGCTTGTGTTTCGCGCGCGTCTTAAACCCTTTTGCCAGCTGGCCCCACGGGCTCACCGGATGGTGACGTCCGCCGCCACCTTTTGATTTACCCTGACCGCCGCCCATCGGGTGATCGATCGGATTCATGACCATGCCGCGAACATGCGGCCGGCGTCCGAGCCAGCGCGTCCGGCCGGCCTTACCGCTCGAAACGTTCATGTGATCAACGTTGCCGACCTGGCCTATCGTCGCGAAACAAGCTTCGTGAATCCGTCGGATTTCGCCTGAAGGCAGTTTCACAAGCGCGTAACCGGCTTCGCGGTTATTGAGCGTCGCCTGCTGTCCGGCGCTGCGCGCAATCTGACCGCCGCGGCCCGGCGCGATCTCGATGTTATGAATGCTCGATCCGAGCGGAATCGCACTCAACGGAAGCGAGTTTCCGACTTCGGGAGGCGCCTCAGGTCCGGACATGACGCTCGCGCCCGCGCGCAAACCGTCCGGCGCTAGGATGTAGCTCAGCTCACCGTCGCTGTACTTAATAAGAGCGATTCTCGCGGAGCGATTCGGATCGTATTCGATCCCCTGCACTTCCGCAGCCACGCCGTGCTTGCGGCGTTTGAAATCAACTTTGCGGTAATGATGCTTGTGCCCGCCGCCGATGTGCCGCGAAGTCAGGCGGCCACGATTGTTGCGTCCACCGCTCTTTTTCTTCGGCTCGAGCAAGCTCTTTGCCGGCTTCGACTTTGTGATTTCCGTGAACGCAGGCAGCTCCTTGAATCGGAGCACCGGCGTCAACGGACGAAAAGTTTTGAGAGCCATAACTCGTTAGACCAAATCGATCTTGTCGCCTTCTTTCAGCGTCACGATCGCCTTCTTCCAATGGTTCTTGCGGCCGTAATCAGCGCGGCGCTCGCGCTTTTTCTTGCCGGCGTAGTTGCATGTGTTCACTCCGACCACCTTCTTGCCGAAGAGCTTCTCGATCGCCTGCTTGATCTGAATCTTGTTCGCACGCGGCGAAACGCGGAAGACGTACTTGTTGTGCTTCTCGCCAAGCAGCGACGACTTCTCGGTCAGCGACGCAGTCTGGATGATGTCGAAATGGTCGTTCACTTAGCAGTCCTCTTGCTGGTTTTCTTGGCGCGGCGCTTTGGCTTTTCCGTCTCCTCGTTCGAAGCTGCGTTGCCACGCGTGCGCTCGGCCAGTCTCGTGAGAGCTGCCGACGTGACCAGAATTTTATCGAACGCGAGCAGTTGCTCGGTGTTCACGTCATTCGCAGTCGCCAGCAACACCGGCTTCACATTGCGCGCCGACTTGTAGGTGTTCTCGTCGAACGCATCTGACACGACGAGCACCTTGCGCGCGTCGGTCTGCTTCTTCAGCGTATCGACGAACGCTTTCGTCTTCAGCTCTTTGACCGCAAATCCATCTACGGTGAGAACGTCACCGGCAGAGATACGCGCGCTCAACGCTTTCTGGAACGCGAGCCGACGCACCGTCTTCGAAACTTTTTTCGAGTAATCGCGCGGCTTGGGCCCGAAGACAACACCACCGCCACGCCACACTGGCGAAGATTTGTAACCCGCACGCGCGCGGCCTGTCCCTTTCTGCCGCCAAGGCTTCGCGCCCGAAAGGTCGACTTCCGCCTTCGTCTTCGTGTTTGCCGAACCGGAACGGCGCGCAGCGCGCATCGCCACGACTGTCTCGTGCAATGCCTGGGTGCCACGACCGCCTTCGATCAGCGTGATGTTGGCGTCCCTCGCTGCGTCTGCTGTTAAAACTTTCGCGGCCATGTCTTATCGAATCTTGATTGCGGGCTTCTTGGCTTGCTCAGCCGCGTCCTTTTTGCGGTGCTCTTCATGGAGAGCGCGGATCGTTTCCGGATGCTTGATCGCCGGTCTAACGACAACGTAACTGCCGTTCGCACCTGGAACAGCGCCGCTGATCAAAATCACTTTCTCTTCCTCGCGCACTTGCAGGACCTCGAGGTTCTGCACCGTCACGCGTTCGTCGCCCATGTGACCCGGCATGCCCATGTTTTTCCAAATGCGGCCAGGCGTCGAGCGATTGCCGATCGCGCCGTTGCGCCGGTGTGTCTTCGAACCGTGAGCCGCGCCCTGGCCGGCGAAATTGTGCTTCTTCATCACGCCTTGGAAGCCTTTGCCTTTCGAGCGGCCGATGACGTCGACGAAATCGCCCGGCTTGAATTGCGTCACCGCCAGGTCGACTTCTTCTGGAGCATCATTCGTGAGGCGAAATTCGCGCACGAATCTCTTCGGCTCGACTCCCGCTTTTTTGAATTCACCGAGAGCAGCGCCACTCAAGCGAGACTCCTTCTGCGCGCCGTAGCCGACTTTCACCGCGGAATATCCATTCGCGTCCGCATTGATGCGGCTGACGAGCACGTTATCGCCCGCAGCGATTACGGTCACCGGACGCAGCTTGCCGTTCGCGTCGTAAACGCTCGTCATGCCAATTTTCTGTCCAAGAAGTCCGATGCTCATGGTCGTTGCAGTTGTCATCCTGAGCGCAGCGAAGGATCTCGCATTCTCGCTCGTGGTTGCTTGTGGGATTCTTCGCTACGCTCAGAATGACAGGGTTAAAGTTTAAATCTTAATCGTGATATCCACACCGGCGGGCAGGTTTAGCTTCTTCAGCTCGTCCACGGTCTTTGCCGTCGGCTCGATAATGTCGAGCAGCCGTTTGTGTGTGCGGATTTCAAATTGGTCCATCGACTTCTTGTCGACGTGGGGGGAGCGATTGATCGTGAATTTCTCGATCAGCGTCGGCAGCGGGATTGGCCCCGCGACGCGCGCACCGGTGCGCTTCGCCGTCTCGACGATGTCGATGGCAGACTGGTCAAGCATTCGATGGTCGAATGCCTTCAGGCGAATACGAATGCGCTGCCCGTCAGCCATTACTTCTTCTCCTTCTGGTCGAGGATCGCGCTGACGAGATTCGGCGGGACCTGCTCGAAATGCGATGGCTCCATCGAGTAGCTCGAGCGGCCTTTCGAGAGTGAGCGGATCGCAGTCGCGTAACCGAACATTTCCGCGAGCGGTGCTTCGGCATTGACGATCGTGAGATTGCCGCGTGCCTCGATGCTGTTCACCTTCGCGCGACGACGATTGAGATCGCCAATAATGTCTCCCTGATATTCTTCCGGCGTCGAGTTTTCGACCTTCATGATCGGCTCAAGCAGGATCGGCTTCGCTTTCTTGAACGCGTCTTTGACTGCAAAGATCGCGGCGAGTTTGAACGCCATTTCGTTCGAATCGACGTCGTGATACGAGCCGTCGACGATGTCGACATGCGCGTCGATCACCTGATAACCGCCCACCACGCCATTGAGCATCGCTTCTTCGATCCCCTTCTTGCAGGCGGGGATGTACTCCTTCGGAATGTTTCCACCGACAACCTTGTTCTCGACCGTGATGCCTTTGCCGCGCTCGTTCGGGTGAACCTTGATGATGACGTGGCCGTACTGACCGCGACCACCTGACTGCTTGATCAGCTTGCCTTCGCCGTCGGCGTTCGACGTGATCGTCTCGCGGTAGGCGATCTGCGGTTTGCCCGCGTTCGCGTCGACCTTGAACTCGCGGAACATGCGATCGCGGATGATTTCGAGATGGAGCTCGCCCATGCCCGCGATAATCGTCTGGCCGGTGTCTTCGTGCGTGAAGACTTTGAACGTCGGATCTTCCTCGGAGAGACGCTGCAACGCAGTCGCCATTTTTTCCTGATCCTGCTTCGTCTTCGGCTCGATCGCCATCGAGATAACCGGCTCCGGGAACGACGGCGGCTCGAGCAGGATCGGGTGATCCTCGTCGCAAAGTGTGTCGCCCGTCGTGATGTTCTTGATGCCAACAATCGCGGCGATGTCGCCGGAGTAGCAGGTCTCGATGTCTTCGCGCTTGTCCGCCTGAATTTGGATCAAACGTGAAATGCGTTCGCGCTTGTTTGTCCGCGGGTTGTAAACCGTGTCGCCCTTCGACAGCGTGCCGGAATAAACGCGGAAGAAAACCAGCTTGCCTACGAACGGATCACTCCAAAGCTTGAACGCAAGCGAGCAAAAAGTGCCGTTGTCGTCAGTCGGCGCGTCCATCGGCTCGTGCGTGTCGGGCTCCATTCCTTTCGCGGGCGGAATGTCGAGCGGGCTCGGCAGGTAATCGATTACTGCGTCGACAAGATACTGCACGCCCTTGTTCTTGAACGCGCTGCCGCCGACGACCGGGACGAATTTATTCGCGATCGTCTGACGACGAATCGCTGCCTTCAACATTTCCGGCGTGATCGACTTTTCTTCGAGAACTGCCTCAGCGAGTTCGTCGTCGAGATTGGAAATCTGCTCAACAAGATTGTTGAAAGCTTTGTCGACGTTCTCCTTCTCTTCCGCGGGAATATCAGTGACCTCGTAGGTGGAACCCATCACGTCGTTATCCAAATAGAGAACAGCCTTCTTGTTCACGACATCGAGCTGACCCTTCAGGTAATCTTCTTTGCCGAGCGGGATCAGGATCGGCCAGGCATTGGCACCGAGCTTGTCGTGCATCGACTTGATCGACATTGCGAAGTCAGCACCAACGCGGTCCATCTTATTGATGAACGCAATCCGCGGGACCCCATACTTGTTCGCCTGGCGCCAGACCGTTTCCGATTGCGGCTGCACACCAGCCACCGCGTCGAACACCGCAATTGCGCCGTCAAGCACTCGCAATGAACGTTCGACCTCCGCCGTGAAATCCACGTGGCCGGGCGTATCAATGATGTTCACTCGCATCTTGATGCCTTCGAAAGTCTTGTAGACGCCTTCTTCCTTCTTCTGCATCCACGCGCAGGTCGTTGCGGCCGAGGTAATCGTGATGCCGCGCTCGCGTTCCTGCTCCATCCAGTCGGTCACCGTCGTGCCTTCGTGCACCTCGCCGATCTTGTGGATCATGCCGGTGTAAAACAGGATGCGCTCAGTCAACGTCGTCTTGCCGGCATCAATATGCGCGGCGATGCCGATGTTGCGCGTCCGCTCGAGCGGGTATGCGCGGTTCGGCGAATTCGGATTCGACGATTTCGGTTTTTCTAAGGTCGCAGTAGCCATGGGGGAATTCGTTACCAGCGGAAATGCGCAAAGGCGCGATTTGCCTGCGCCATCTTGTGAGTGTCATCGCGCTTCTTGATCGCGTTGCCCTGGCCGTTGGCCGCGTCCCGCAATTCAGACGCGAGCGCTTCGGCCATTGTCTGGCCGCGGCGGCCGTCGGCGTATTGCACGATCCAGCGCATCGCGAGCGAAACCTGACGCGCCGGCGTCACTTCCATCGGCACCTGGTAAGTAGCGCCGCCAACGCGACGTGATTTCACTTCGAGCCGCGGGCGGACATTCTCCAGCGCCTTGTTTACGATCTCGAGCGGATCGACCGCGTCCGAGCCTTCGCGCGATTTATCGATCGCGGTGTAAACGATCCGTTCCGCGAGCGATTTCTTGCCGCGCTTCATCACCGTGGAAATGAGGCGCGCGACTGCCGCGCTGCCATAACGCGAGTCGAGCTTCTCCTCTTTTTTGTAAACTTTCCGCCGCCGTGACATGTGATCGTTTAACCAAACTAAAAATTATTTTTTGCCCTTCGCCGCCGCCGCTTCACCGCCCGCCTTCGGACGTTTCGCGCCGTATTTCGAGCGACTCCGGCGCCGTCCGTCGACGCCTAACGAGTCAAGCGTGCCCCGCACAATGTGGTAACGCACGCCTGGCAAATCCTTCACCCGCCCACCGCGCACGAGCACGATCGAGTGTTCCTGAAGGTTGTGCCCCTCGCCCGGGATGTAGGCAATCACTTCCTGGCCATTCGTCAATCGCACTTTCGCCACTTTGCGCAGCGCCGAATTCGGTTTTTTCGGCGTCCGTGTCATGACTTGGGTGCAGACACCGCGACGCTGCGGACAATTTTTCAGCGCCGGTGATTTCGATTTCACCGACACCTTTCGTCGTCCTTTCCGAATAAGCTGATTGATGGTTGGCATTTCAAATAACGCCGCCGAAAAAACCGACTAAAAAAGCGTCGAGAATCCAGCGACAAAAAATCCGCTCCAGGCCGTGCGTCCCTACTCACGCACCTGATGCGGAGAGCCGGAATATTAGTTGTGAAACCACGAGTCGCAAACGGAATTTTGTGCGTAGAGACGCATTGTGACGCGCCTCGCAGCGTCGGTTGCGGCAACGATGAACTGATCGAACATCACGCGCATGTTCGAGCTGCTAAGAACCGACGCGAATTCGAAGGCGCGACGCGGTCGCCTGACGACCAGTCACGACGTGATCGAGACACCGGCTTTCATGCCGGTTGGGACGCAAGGGAGCGTGAAGGCGGTGAGTCCGTGGGAGCTTCGCGAGCTGAATGCGCAGATCATTCTCGGCAACACTTATCATCTGTTTGTCAGGCCGGGAGTCGAAGTGATCCGGCATTTCGGCGGTTTGCATCGCTTCATGAATTGGGATGGGCCAATCCTGACCGACAGCGGCGGCTACCAGATTTTCTCGCTCGCGAAATTGCGCAAGATCACGGAAGCGGGCGTGCATTTTCAAAATCATCTCGATGGCACGCCGACATTTATCTCGCCGGAGATTGCGATGGAAATCCAATCGGCTCTCGGCAGCGATATCGCGATGGCGCTCGATGAGTGTCCACCGTGGCCGTGCGACCGGGATTACGCGGCGCGGAGCCTGGAGATGACGATTCGCTGGGCGCAGCGCAGCAAGGATGCTCCGCATGCTGACGGACAATTGATCTTTGGAATCGTGCAGGGAGCGACGTTTCCGGACCTGCGGCGCGCAAGTGCGGAAGCCACGGTGCAGATTGGGTTCGATGGTTACGCTATTGGTGGTATCAGTGTCGGGGAGCCGCAGGATGAAATGATGCGCGCGGTAGAAAACAACGAGCCGTTTCTGCCGCACGACAAGCCGCGTTATGCGATGGGCCTCGGAACGCCACCGCAACTGCTGGAACTGATTGCGCGCGGCGTGGACATGTTCGATTGCGTGTTGCCGACGCGCCTGGCGCGCAATGGCACCGCATTTACTAGAACCGGCACGTTGAACTTGAAGAATGCTGAGTTCGCGGTCGACCAACAGCCGATCGAGCAGAGTTGCGCGTGCCGGGCGTGTTCAGAGTTCACGCGCGGTTACATTCGCCATCTCGTGAAGGCAGAGGAGATTCTTGGGTTGCGCCTGATCACTCTGCATAACTTGCACTTCTATTTGGATCTAATGCGACGTGCACGCGAAGCGATCGTCTGCGGCACGTTCGAGAAGTTGCGTCGGGAGTTCGTCGCCGGTTACAAAGCGCGTGACGAAGTTTCGGCGGAATGACAGCATCGCGTGATGAGACGTCTTCTGTTGTTTTTGTTCGCTATCGCAGCCACAACAAGTCTGCTGGCGCAATCGCACGACATGCCTGCAAACATGGAAGCGCACATGCTGGTCTTGCTCGTGAAGCCGCCGAACGCGCCCGATTTCCCGAAGGAGAAACTCGAGGAACTGCAGGCCGCGCACCTTGCCAACATCCGGCGGCTCGCAGAGGAGAAGAAGCTGCTCAAAGCCGGTCC
This sequence comes from Chthoniobacterales bacterium, assembly GCA_045809945.1. Taxonomy (GTDB): domain Bacteria; phylum Verrucomicrobiota; class Verrucomicrobiia; order Chthoniobacterales; family UBA10450; genus CADDYX01. The sequence goes on along the minus strand of JBJMWW010000112.1, from coordinate 11,731 downwards.
GTTTGAAGACTATTCGGGCCGGAATGTGCGCGGGATGTTCATCTTCGAATCAGCGGACAAGACGGAAGTGGAGCAGTTGGTGGCCAGCGACCCGCTAGTAAAAGCCGGTCGGCTCGCACCGGAATACCTGAAGTGGTGGACTGAAAAAGGCAGCCTGAAGTAGGCGGCAGCCTGCCTCTTGCAATGACGCCAGTCGTGGGTTGATTCAGACCCGTACGTCAGGCACCGATTCCGGTCGCCGAACGCCCTTTTGCCGATGACCCATTTTTTTGCTCAAGCTCAATCAGCCGCGCCCACCGGTAATCCGCTCGCGTCGTTCGTGCCCATCATTCTCATTTTTGTCATCATGTATTTTGTGATGATCCGACCGCAGATGCGGAAATCGAAGGAACAGCAACGGCTCGTTTCTTCGCTCAAGACCGGTGATCGCGTCGTGACAGCCTCCGGGATTCACGGCATGATTTCGAACGTCAAAGACTCGACCGTGATCGTGAAGGTCGCAGACAATGTCAAAATCGAATTCGAGAAGAGCGCCGTAACGAACGTTGTGAGATCGCAGGAGGCGAAAGCCTGAGATGACGCCGGCCCTAACATTCTTCCTCGGCCTCGGCCTTCTGGTACTGTTCGGGTGGTATTTCGCCACCGACCACGGTCTGCGCAAACGTCTGATCGCGCTCGCGCTTATGGTTCTGCTCGTCGCATTCAGTTTCGCGACGATTTGGCCGCCGCAGAAGAAGATTCAGCTCGGTCTCGATATTCAGGGCGGCACTTCGTTCCTCATTCGCCTTGTCCAGCAGCCTGGCGAAATGAAACAAATCACCCGCGCGACCCTCGATCAGGCGGTAGAAGTCATTCGCAAACGTGTCGACTACTTCGGGGGCGGTGAACCGGTGATCTCGCCGGTCGGCAATGATCGGATCCTTGTTCAGATTCCAGGACTCAGCACCGAAAAGATCAAGGAAGCGCGCGAACAGCTGTCACGCGTGGCGAAGTTAGAGTTCCGACTCGTTTACCCAGACAATGGCGAGAAGCTGAAGGCGATCGATGCGGGTCAGGACGTTATTCCGCCAGATTACCGGATTGAGACTTACAAGCTGCGCGGCAGCGAAACCGACGGGAAGAATACAAAGGAAGAACGGCTGCTCGTTAAGAAGAAAGCCGATCTGGGCGGAGATCACGTGAGCAGCTCGACAGCTTACTACGGCAACGAAGGTTGGACGGTTCAGCTTAAGTTCGACAGCGAAGGCGCGAAGCGGTTTGGCGACATCACGGCGGCCAACGTGAATCACCGCTTCTCGATCGTGCTCGACGGCGTCATTCAATCGGCGCCAGTGATCCGTGGCGCAATTTACGGCGGTGACGCCGTGATCACTGGCAGGTTTGGGGAACAGGAGGCGCGAGGTCTTTCGAGCGTTCTTGAAAATCCGCTGCAAACGCCGGTGAGCATCGAAGAAGAGCGCAGCGTATCGCCGACGCTTGGCTTGGATTCGATTCGAGCGAGCATCCTCGCCGGTCTAGTCGGACTCGCGATCACACTCATCGGCGTGATGATCTACTACCGCTTTCTCGGGCTGATCGCGAACCTCGCGCTACTCGTCAACATCATCCTGCTGATCGGCGCGCTGACGATGTTCAATTTCGTGCTTACGCTGCCAGGCATCGCGGGCATCATCTTGACGGTTGGTATCGCGGTGGATGCCAACGTTCTCATTTACGAACGACTGCGCGAAGAACTTGCGCTCGGAAAATCGCTCAAGATCGCGACCCAGGCCGCGTACGACAAAGCGTTCAGCTCAATTTTCGACGCCAACGTCACCACACTGATCACCGCGGTCATCCTTTTCTGGCAGGCAAGCGGCCCAATAAAAGGCTTCGCTATTTCGCTCACGCTCGGCATCCTCGCCTCACTTTTCACGGCGCTGATTATCGGACGAAATGCGCTCGGCTGGTTCGTCGACACAGACAGAGTAAAGAAGGTCTCGATGCTGCATCTCATCTCGTCGCAGCATATCAACTTCCTCGGCAAGGGGCTCCTCGCCTGCATCCTTTCGCTCGTATTGCTGATCGCAGGTGGCACTGCCTTCTACATGCGCGGCGAGAAAAACTTCGGTGTCGATTTTCGCGGCGGCGATTTGCTGACACTGAGCACGACGCAACCTGTTTCGGTCGGCGAGGTGCGTGACGCGCTGAAACCAATTCATCTCGATGGTGTGCCAATCCAGAGCTCGCAGCAAGGCGGTAAGACCTACGTCGCAATTCGCGGCGACCTGAACACAAGTGATGCGATGCAGCGACAAATCACAACGTCTCTGCCTCAGGCCGCCTTCAAGGTCGAGCAGCAGGAGCGGGTCGGCGCGTTGGTCGGCGGTGAGCTGGCACGGAGCTCACTCCGTGCGCTGGGACTCGGAATCCTCGGGATTTTGATATACGTGACAATGCGATTCGAGCTGTCGTTCGCTGTCGGTGCGATCGTCGCGCTGCTCCATGACGTGCTGATGACCGTTGGTGTCTTCGCGCTTTTGGGCCGTGAATTGACGCTGACGATGGTGGGCGCAGTACTGACGATCGCCGGCTATTCCATTAACGACACGATCGTCGTTTACGACCGAATCCGCGAAGGCTTGGCCAGCGGGCGGAAAGGCTCAATCGAGCAGATCATGAACGACAGCATCAACCAGACGTTGAGCCGGACCATTTTGACCAGCACGGTCACTGCGATCCCGATTCTCTGTCTATTTTTGTTCGGCGGCTCGGTGTTGAGGGACTTCGCGCTCGCAATCCTAATCGGTGTCGTAGTTGGCACTTACAGCTCAATCTTTATCGCGTCCCCCATCGTCCTTTGGTGGACACGAGCCCGCGGCGGCAGTACGTCGACTTTACGTAAGGAAGTGCGTGAAAAGGCTGCTACGCCGACTGGCTCAGCTGCCTCGGTTTAGCAGCGGCCTAACAAAACTTATTCACAGTGTTTGACGCTGGCACACGGCCCGCTTAATCTCCCGCTCGCATGCCAGAAGTCATCGTTCGCAAAGGTGAGCCGGTCGATCGCGCGCTGAAGCGTTTGAAGAACAAGCTCGACGCGGAAGGCATCCTCGAAGAAGTGCGTCGCTTACGCGCTTTCGAGACGCCCTCGCAGAAGAGCCGCCGTAAAGCGAAAGCGAACGCGAAGCGCGGCCGCACGAAGTTCCGTTTCAACCCGTAAGGAACGCGCGCGTTCTCCAGTGGTTTCAGCGGCGCTCGCGTGAGCGCCGTTTTTGCGTACCCGCTAGTCGCACTCGCAGACAATCCGGAAGCCGAGATCGTTGCAGGAGTAGTTTGGAACATTTGAGCCGCGAGCCGTCGCCCGCAAACTGCTGAATCGCGACTTCCAACTCCCGCCACGGTAGACGCGCTTCGCGCCCGATGTTGGACCGCGCGGGTTCACCCGCGGAGCGCCGCGGTAGGCTTCGTAAAAATCGAGGCACCATTCCCAGACGTTACCGGCCATGTCTTCGAGTCCAAAGGGACTCGCTCCGAACGGAAATGCACCGACCGGCGAACTCTCCGCGTAACCGTCATCTATCTCACGATCGCTCCATGCGAAAACAGTGTTCCTATCGGCAAAGTTCGCGAGATCGCCACGGCCATCGTGGTTACCCCACGGGTACTTTCGGCCATCGAGACCGCGCGCTGCGTACTCCCATTCCGCTTCCGTCGCGAGGCGGTATTTCTTTCGCTCGCGCGCAGAAAGCGATTGGCAAAACTTGATCGCTTCCAAGCTGCTCACGTAAACGACCGGATGCCGGTCGCCCGCGCCAGCCGCGCGTTTACGGGCGTGACTTGGATCGAACTTCTCGTACTCCTCGTTCGTCACCGGAAATCGAGACATATAGAAACGGCTCACGGTCACTTTTGTGAGCGGCCGTTCGATTGGCGTCGCGTCGACCGCCTCGCTCCCCATCGTGAACTCTGCCGAAGGGACGAACATCATTTGGATACCGACTGAGTTGACGTAATTCGTAAAGCGCTCTCGCTCCGATTCCGGGCGATCCAACGCCGGCGCCTCTGCGGCCACCGAAACCGGTTCAGCGACAACAGCGACTCGCGTCGCCGGCCGTACCGGTGCCGGCGCGGCGACGGCGATCTCGTCCGTCGAATCCATCTCGTCGAGATAGGCGTCGATCATCTCCTCGGCATCGCCCACGTCGAGCCCGAGGTTTTCTGCCATATTGATGAACGTGTCGCGCGTTTCGTCTGCCATGCCGACAGAGTCGAGGCCGCTCAACCGCAACATTCGCAAAAAATCCTGCCGCGGATCTGCGGGGCGTCGCGGCGACGCAATTCGCCTCGGAGCTGGTGGTGGCGGCACGGTCGCGCTAACACGTCGCCCGCCGCTATCCTTTAGCTCGGCCTCGATATATCCGGTAATCAGTTCTTCGTTCAGTCCGTGTTCGCGCCCGAACCGCTGTAAATTTTTCTCTTCGTCAGAAGTTAGAACGCCGTCGGCGAGCGCAAACGTCAGATATTTGTGAAATTCAACGACCGCTTGTTCATGTGCTTGCGCTGCAAGCTCATCGTCGATTTGTCTGCGACGCGTCGGGTCAAGCAAGCCAACGCGCGCTTGCGTGAGATAATGCGACGATTCATCGAGGCCCGGCCGGAGCAACTGCGTCATCGGATTGCTCGGCTGATTCTTTAGAGGCAACTTCTTCTGCCACCAACGCAGCAGTTCGCGACAATGCTCCTCTATCGTCTCGGCGTTTGGATTCGCGCCCGGGTCAAGGCAGAGCCGCTCGTACAAGTTTGGCGACTTGTACTTCGTCCAGCCGTCCCATTTCCGCGGATCGTCTGGCAAAGGCAGCGGAAAGCTGGTCTGCGCCTGCATCGCTTACTCGATGACGAGGGATTTCAGGCTATTCGTCGCGGTAGCGATTTCCTCCGGAGCAAGTCCGGTTTTGCGGTGAATCGAAACTTTGCCCTCATTGCCGCAGGCACTGACGTTCACTTCCAAGACCTGGTTGGCGTTGTATTCGTAGGTCAGCTCTACCGGCGAACCTTTCGGCAGAAATGCCGGGAGCTCCACGTCACAAATGCCGAGCGGCGTGCATTCCGCCGGCACGGTGCTCTCACCTTCGACGATCCGCACGATTGCGCGTTCCATGTTTGCGCTCGCTGTACCGAAGGAATTCTTCGCCGCCGCCGGAATGGCGGTCATTTTGCGGATCATCGGGAAGACGTATTCCTCGAGGTGCGAGTCGTCCCACAACACGACGCCAAGCGTATGCGACGTGATATCGGTCACGCGCATCAAGCCACCTTCACGTCCGGAAAATTGCTGACGAGTATCGTCCGGCAGTAATTTTTCGCCGGTCGTCTGCTCTTCCTGCAGGAGTGAGAGCACCGCCTGAACGGCTGCTCCGACTGCTACCGCTTCGTCAGGATTCACATCGTCAACGAGTGGCGCACCGGAGAGTTGTGCAATCATTTCACGCACCATCGGCATTCGTGTCATGCCGCCGACAAGCAGCACGTTTTGAATGTCGCTCCACGCCAGCTTTGCTTCTTCCAGCACGATCTCGCAGATCGTTTTACACTTCTCGATCAAATGGCGGGTGCGGGTTTCGAACTCCTCTCGGGTTAGCTCAACCTTCACGCTTTTGCCATTGTGGCTGTGAACGATTGTCGTGCGCGGCCGACTGGAAAGCTGGATTTTCGCTGCCAGGGCCCGGCTTTGCAGATCCTGATAACTCACCAAATCGAGCAGCGGGTTTTCGCCGTGCTCGCGATCGAATTCCTCCGCCACGTAATTGACGATTACGTCGTCCCAGTCTTTGCCGCCCAACCGGTGATCGCCGTTCGTCGCGAGCATCTCGATTCCGCGCTCGCGAATGCGCATGATCGTGACGTCGAATGTACCGCCGCCGAGATCGAACACGAAAACGGTCTGGTCCTCATCGAGTTTGTCGAGGCCGTAGGCGACCGCCGCCGCGGTTGGCTCGTTGATGATCTGGAGAACGTTGAACCCGGCGAGCTGACCAGCCGTGATCGTCGCCGTGCGTTCCGCATCGTTGAAATAAGCCGGCACGGTGATGACAACATCGGTGACCTGCGCCTTGAGATATTTTTCTGCGTCCGCTTTCAGCTTCTTCAGGATTAAGGCTGAGAGTTCTTCGGCGGAATAGACCTTACCGTTGAATTCCCTTTGGAACTGCGCCTTCGGCTTGCCCATCTCGCGCTTGACGAAATCCACGATCCGCTCGGCTTCCGCGACGCTGTTGTTCTTCGCGATCGATCCGACGATGACGTTGCTGTTGTCGAACAAAATTACTGACGGTGTGATCCGCTCGCTCTCGCTGTTGGGGATAATCTGTGGCTTCCCATATGCGTCGACGTGCGCGACGGCGGAGAAAGTCGTTCCGAGATCGATACCGACTGCTTTGCGGTGTTTCATTGACATGGAGAATGCGAACTCCGCCGATGCGGCGCAGTCGTCCTCTCCGAAATGCAGATTCCGTGCCTTATTGCGGAGTGATTTTCCGCGACTTTCAGAGCGCCAAATCTATTCGAAGCGCGTCGCCACGACCTCTTCCGGACGCAAGACTTTGTCGCGCCACATGAAGCCGCGTTTTAACCGCATCAGAATCCGACCATCGTCGTCCTGGAACTGGCTGGGTTCGTAGCTGACCACTTTGTGGAGCTTGCGATCGACGCGGTCTACGAGCTCCATTTCCGTAACTTCGAGCCGATGCAGTACTTCAAGCAATGCGTGCAGTGTGTTTTCAACGTTCTGCCGCGCCTTTGCCGGCACCCGCTCCCCGGCATTCTCGAGCTGAGACGCCGCCGCGCTGAGGTCATCGAACAGCACGATCAAATCCCGAATGAACGGCTTCTGGAGCGATTCGTGCAGGAAGTTGTCGCGATAACGAATCAACTCGTCGTGCAACGAATCGAACAGCCGGTGATTGACCGTTTCGCTCTCCCGCAATGCGGACAGCTGCTGGTCGAGCTTAAGAAAACGCGCGCTCAATTCGGGAATCGGCGTGGTCGTCGCTGTCACTTTCTGCTCGAGCGCAGCCGTTGCGTTTTCCAGACGCTCAACACGTTCGCTCACGCAGCGAAATTCCTTCAGTAGCTCATCCAGTTGCTTCCCAATTTGGGCAAGTGGATCGGGCGGCAGCGATTTCTCCGCCTGGGCGCTTAGCTGCTGCATCGCCGACGCGAAGTCGTCCGTCATCTCCGCTGTTTCCATTTCTGCGCTCTTCATACTCCGTAAAATTTTCTAATCGACTCTACCAAACCCTGAATGTCGTGCCGGCGCGCCTCGAAGGCGACGTTCAGCCCACGTTCACGCGCCGTATTCGAGGTCACCGGACCGATCGACCCTACCTGCATTCCTCGCGGCCACGGCAAGCCGAGCGCGAGAAAATTCTCGACCGTCGAAGAACTTGTAAACGTGATCAGGTCCGCGCCTTCCTCTACGAGTCGGCGACGTGTTCCAGTTTTGTCGCGCGTTTCAGGCACAGTTCGGTAGGCGAATCCTTGGTCCACAATTGCTCCCATGGCCGCGAGCCGGGTAGGAAGCACGTCCCGCGCCTGCTCAGCACGAGCGATCAGTATTTTGAGGTTTTCGATGTCGCCCTCGTTCTCGAAGGCTTTCACCAGCGCTTCAGCGACGAATTCTTCGGGCTGCAGATCGACATGGAGATGAAACTCTCGCAGCCGTGCTGCCGTTCCCGGTCCGATCGCTGCAATGCGGGCACCGCCAATTTCGCGCGCATCGTCGTAGAGCTTGTAGAACAAATCGAAGAATGAGTTCACCCCATTGACGCTCGTAAAAACAATCCAGTCGTAGGAGTGCGCATCCTGCACCAACTCGGCGAAGGCGCGCAGATCGCTCGGAGGTTCAATCCGAATTGTTGGGAGTTCTAGAACGTCCGCACCCAAATCGCGCAGACGCGAACTGAGTTGACCGGCCTGCACTCGCGTTCGCGTGACGACGATGCGTTTACCAGCAAGTGGTCGATTCTCCGACCACTTCAGTTCCTTCCGAAGGGATACTACATCACCGAACACGGCAACCGCCGGCGCCTCAAATCCGGTCCGGTGCACGACTTGCGCGATGCTGTCGAGCGTCCCGACGAGTGTCTGCTGCCGCGCCGTTGTTCCCCAGCGAATCAGCGCAACGGGCAAATCAGGTCGCGCGCCGTTTGCCATCATCTCGCCTGCGATCGCTTCGATCCGCTCGATCCCCATGAGCATCACTTGTGTGCCGTCCAACTTCGCGAGCGCCGCAAAGTCGACGGCACACTCGCTTTTGGTCGGATCTTCATGGCCTGTGAAAAAGGTGACGTGCGAAGTGATTCCGCGATGCGTCACTGGAATTCCGGCGTAAGCGGGAGCCGCGATCGCCGAGGTTACGCCCGAAACAATTTCGAATTCGATCTTCGCCAAGGCGAGTACCTGCGCTTCTTCACCGCCGCGACCAAAGAGAAACGGATCGCCACCTTTTAGCCGCACAACGTTTTTGCCGGTGCGCGTTTTCTCCACCAACAGTGCGTTAATTTCGTCCTGCGACCTGGTGTGTTCACCGGCGCGCTTGCCAGCGAAGATGATGTCCGCATCCGCTCGCGCCCACTTCAGCATGTCCGGGTTGCAGAGCGCGTCGTAGACGATCACGTCCGCCTGCTCAATCAGCTCCTTTGCGCGTAGCGTGGCGAGGCCGAGATCACCCGGACCCGCACCGACGAGATAGCACTTAGCCATCGAATTTCTCCAGAAGCCGCGCGGCGATTTCTTCCGGCAAGATCGTCGTGTTCATCGCAATCGACGCAGCCCGACTCCGTTCGTCATCGAAAAGCTGCGCGCGCATTTTCATTACTCCAGAATCGATTATCGCATGCACGCCGACGGGGGAATTGCAGTCGCCATGAAGCAAGCGAAGGAATTCGCGTTCTGCGCGCAAACAAAGATGCGTCTGCGCATCATCGATAGCTTGCACAACTCCGCGCGTCTGAACGTCGTCGCGGCGGACTTGCACAGCGATGATCCCCTGACCTCCGGCGGGAACAAATTCGTCCAGCGATAAGTCCTGCTGCTGAAATTCGATCGAAATCTGCAGACGATCCAGTCCGGCGCGCGCCAGAACGATCGCATCGAGCTCCGGCGACGCAGAAAGCTTCCGTAGCCGCGTCGGTACATTTCCGCGCAAATCAACCACTTTCGCCTCCGGCCATTTCGCACGGATCTGGTATTGCCGTCGCACACTGGAAGTTCCGATGTTTCGCCAGGTGGCGCGTTTTGAAAACAGTGCGTCGCCCGCTGCAGCACGAGGAAGCACTGCTGCTATTGCGAGTTCCGCAGTCATTTCGCTCGGCAAATCTTTGGCGCTGTGCACAGCAATGTCTATTTCGTGATCGGTCAGCGCACGTTCGATCTCGCGTGTGAACATTCCCTTTCTGCCGCCAAGCGGATCGACTGGTTCCTTGCGCTCGTCACCGCTCGTCCGAATAATCCTTCTCTCGATTGCCACGTGACCGCCGAGCGCTTGCTCGACCAGCCGCGCCTGCGCGAGCGCCAGCTCACTGCCCCGCGTACCGAGGATCACGATTCCTGCGGGCGAAGCCGCGAATCCGGGAGCGGTGTGGCCGCAGTCGAAATGTATCGTGACGTGAACTCTGCCACGTGTTCCGCAATTATCTCCTCACCGGCGACTACCTGTTGACGACGTAAGGCGAGCGATTGTTCAGCCAGAGATTGCAGAGAATCCATGTCGTAGAGATAAACGCCTTCGAGCTCGTTCACGTCGGGAGCCACATCGCGCGGCACTGCGATGTCGATAATGAAGAGCGGCCGATCCACCCGTTGCGCGAGAATTGGTTTCAACATTTCGCGACGGAGAAGCGGTTCGTCCGCGGCGGTAGACGAGATCAAGATGTCCGCCTGCGTGCAATGTTCGAGCCACTGATCGAATGGCACCGTGCGCCCGCCCACCGCGACGGTGAGCGAATCAGCTCGTTCGCGGGAGCGGTTGCTTACCCGCAGATCGCGAACGCCCCGGGAGACAAGGGCACGTGCGGTGCGTTCGCTAGTTTCACCGGCGCCGAGCAACAACACAGTCACGTTGCGCAGATCGCCGAAGATTTTGCCCGCGAGCTCAACGGCAACCCCGCCGACCGAGACTGCGCCGCGTGTGATTTCGGTTCGGGTGCGAACTTCCTTCGCAAGGCGAAACGCCCGTTGAAACAGCCGGTGCAGCGACGGACCCGCACTGCCGGATGCACGCGCTTGCTCGTATGCCTTCTTCGCCTGACCGAAGATTTCGGTTTCACCGACCACCATCGAATCGAGACCGCTCACAACACGAAACAGATGCTGAACGCAGCGCTCATTTTCGTAGCGGTAAAATGATTCGGTTTCATTTGCATCGTTGTTGGCGAGCCAGTGCACGATGTCCGTCGTCGCGACGTGCGTGCTGGCAACGCCGTAAAATTCAACGCGATTACAGGTCGCGAGAATCAGCCGCTCGGCGCAATCAATTTCGGCAACCGGCGGATTCGCGTAACGCTCGCGCGTTTCGACATTGGCAGTGTGATGGCTAATGCCAACGCAGAAGAGGTTCATTGCGGGGGAAGCGATTGGCCGGTGAAATTGATCGCCCACAAAACTGATACCGCCGCGCTGAACGCAACGATGCAGAGGACGGCCACGCGTTTGGGAGCAAGTTGACGCAAGTGCCGCCCGAGCAAGACGGCAGCGTAGACAGCCCACACGACGAAGGCGCAGATCACTTTGACGCGCGGGAGCGGTTGATCGACGAAAAATCCGCTGACCAAACCCGTAGTGTAAAGCGCGAACCCACACCACAGCAGTCGTGTGATGGCCGCGAATAAATCGCTGAGCGGCGGCAAATCATGGAACGCGCCGAACGGCCGGTGGTTCTTCAACTGCCTTTCCTGCGCGAGATACATCAGGCCGGCAACACAGGCTAAAGCAAACGCCCCATATGCAATGATCGAAATTGAGGCGTGAAATTCCAGCCAACTATTCGGCGCCGCGGCCGGCGCGTGCGCTACATCAATCGGCGCGACCAGCGCGAACCCCTGCAGGACAAAGACGAGCGGCGCAGTGAAGGCGCCCATCAACGACAGCCGATAAGCGGGCCCAACGAGCATGTAAACGAGCGCAAGGGACCAGGCGAGAAAGACAAAGACCTCGAACAGGTTGGTGAGCGGGCAGCGGTGCAGTTGATGTCCGCGCAACGAAAGAAATGCTGTCTGCAGGAGAAAGCCGAACGCGATCGCGATGAAGTTGAAACGACCCGGCCGAAACACTCCGGCACGAATGCCAATCACGGTTCGTGTGACAGCGATTCCGTAGCAAATCGTCGAGAGAATCAACAGCTGGCGATCCATCGAACGACGACTCTAGCTGAGGCGCAGAAGCTAGTAAACCGCACGGCGTTGACCTTTCGACGCGCGCCGATAGCATCCCGCCGCATGTCCGCTGATACGCTTCAAAAACTCTCCACCGCGGTCCGCGACGTCCCCGACTTTCCGAAGAAAGGAATTATCTTCAAAGATATCACTCCGATCCTCGGCGACGCGGATCTGTTTCACGCCTCAATCGATCTTTTCATCGAGCGTTGTCGCGGCAAGCAGATCGACAAGATCGTCGGCATCGATGCACGTGGGTTTCTCTTCGGTTCGGCTGTCGCCTATCAGCTCGGAGTTGGGTTCGTGCCACTGCGAAAAAAAGG
>JBJMWW010000111.1:0-12775 GCA_045809945.1 Chthoniobacterales bacterium | reverse complement strand
TCGCTGCATCCAGCGGTGGCGTTCGTTTATGGCTGGGTGCTGCTTCTCGTTATCCAGACGGGCGGAATGGCGGCGGTCGCGGTTACATTTGCGCGTTATCTGCTCGAGCTAACCTCGTGGCCCGTGGCCGATTCCGTCGTCGCCGTCGCAGCATTGGCTGTTCTCACTCTCATCAACTGCCTCGGCGTGCGCGCCGGCAGCCGTTTTCAATCTTCCATGACGCTGACGGCGATCGCCGCCATCGCGCTACTCGAGATCTTCAGCTTCTCGCATCCGCCGGCGATGGCCGCGCAAACGTTCCGCGAAGCCGTGCCGGGCAATCTCGTGCTCGCCTTCGGATCAGCCATGACACCGGTGCTTTTCGCGTATGGCGGCTGGCAAACTTCCAGTTTTCTTGGAGGCGAAGTGCGCGATGCCAAACGCATTCTGCCGCGCGCGCTCATCCTCGGGGTGCTTGTCGTGATTATCGTCTACACGTCCGTTAATTTTGCGTATTTGCGCGAGCTTGGACCAGCTGGCCTGGCGCAAACAACCACGCCCGCCTCTGCTGTGATGCGCGTGCTCCTCGGGGAAGCCGGCGCGAAAGTGATCGCCGCCGGGATTGCGTTTTCCGCGTTCGGATTTCTTGGGCAATCGATGCTGACCGCACCGCGTGTTTACTTCGCGATGGCGGAAGACGGGGTGTTCTTTCGCAAAGTCGCGTGGGTCCATCCGCGAACCCGCGTGCCGGTTGTCGCAATCGCGCTGCAAGGCGTATGTGCGATCCTGATTGCAATCACGGGCACCTACGCGCAGGTCGTGAACTACGTGGTCGCGATGGATTGCATCTTCTTTGGACTAACGGCGGCCTGTTTGATCCTGATGCGCAGGCGCGAATCGACCGATGCGATTCCGATCCGCGTGCCGTTCTATCCGTGGACAATTCTCGTTTTCATCGCGGCAGAATGGCTCGTCGTCGCGAGCACGTTTGTCCATGACTGGCGACGATCAGTTATCGGATTGGTAATCGCGCTGGCTGGCTTGCCGGTTTACGCCGCGTGGCGACGAACAAGCCGATGAGCCGTCCACTTCAATCGGCCTACATGCAGTGGGCGAAACTCCGCTCGAAGGCCCGCTACAATCTCGCGAGCAGCGGTGTGCTGGGCGTTTTACGCGAAGAGTTCACGATGCCGATCGAGGACCTGGAGATCAATGGACCGGACGGCTACGGCTACGGACTGCTCTTGCAACAGATCGCGCAGCACACTGGTGCACCGGAGAACTGCATTGCGACTGCCGCCGGCACGTCGATGGCGAATCATCTCGCGATGGCCGCCGTGCTGCAGCCTGGGGACGAAGTGCTGATCGAGCAGCCCGGCTACGGTTTGTTAGTCGAAGTGGCGGAGTATCTCGGCGCGCGAGTGAAACGCTTCTCACGCCGCTTCGAAAACGGATTCAACATCGATCTCGACGAACTCGCGACGCAGGTCTCGAACTCGACCCGTTTGATTGTGCTGAGCAATCTCCACAATCCGAGCGGCGCGATCACGACCGCCGAAGCGTTGCGCAAAACCGGCGAGATCGCCCGCCGCACCGGGGCGCTTGTTCTGGTCGACGAAGTTTACCTCGGCATGCTGTTCGAAGCTGAACCTCTCTCCGCGTTCACGCTCGACCGCGACTTCGAGCATTCGGCCTTCATCGTCACGAATAGTCTGACGAAAACGTATGGACTGAGCGGCCTTCGGTGCGGCTGGATTCTCGCGCGCCCGGAAATCACGCGACGGATCTGGCTGCTCAATGATTTCTTCGGCGTCAACGCCCCGCACCTTGCGGAGTGCGCGTCGGTTGTCGCATTCAACGAGCTCGCGCGATTCCGCGAGCGGGCGAAGCGCCTGCTGGCTGCCAATCGGGCGCTGCTCGATTCGTTTCTCGATTCGCGCAGCGACCTCGAAACATTTCGGCCGCCAGCAGGCACGATCGTGTTCCCGCGTCTCAAGCGCGGCGACACTCAGCAATTTATCCAACTGCTGCGCGACAAGTACGAAACCAGCGTCGTGCCCGGTGAATTTTTCGAGATGCCCGATCATTTCCGGATCGGCGTCGGCGGCCCGACGGACGAAGTGCGCAAAGGGCTGGATCGGATCGGCGCCGCATTGGAAGAACTGAAAAGTTAACTGCTCGCGAGAGGAGTCGAACCTCCACGGGTTTCCCCATACGGTCCTGAGCCGTACGCGTCTGCCATTCCGCCACGCGAGCTTGAGCGGCTGCTAGTCTGCCGCAAAATCGCTCGCGCGCAAAGCAGCTCAGCGCCGCTTTTTCCGCGCGCGCTCCTCGAGCTGATGCGCCTGCCGCGCTTTGCCTAACGAGCGGAGCAGATCGGCGTAATTCGAGGCTACTATTTCATAATCTTCGGGCGGTTTCTCCGTCGTCTCTTCCCACGCTTTGATCGAGGCACGGTAGAGCTCAGCCGCGCGCTGGTAGTTGCCGCTGGAGTGATAGACGACCGCCAGGTTGCACTTCGATTGCGCGACGTCGGGATGGTTCTGCGGGAGCGAATTTTCGCGGATCGTCAGCGCGCGAAGATGCGTTTTCTCCGCTTCGGCAAAGCGCCGCTCGTTCGTGTAAAAGACAGCGAGGTTATTCAACACCGACGCCACATCGGGGTGATCAGGACCCAGTTGCTTCTCATAAATCTGCAGCGCGTGCAGATAGTATGGCTCGGCCGCCTTCTGCCGACCCGTCTTCCGATAAATGAGCGCGACGTTGTTCAACATCGTGCCGAGATCCGAGTAAGGCAGGTCAGGGAGGTCCGTGCCGGCTTTGATCGCTTGCTCGTAGTAGCGGATCGCGTCGCCGGTTTGCCCGAGATTGTCGCACAGGAAAGCAAGTCGGCGCGCGGAACGATAGATGATACGCGGATCGGCATTCTCCGCTTTCTCGAAAACCTCGTGTGCTTTCACGAGGTAAACTTTGGCCGCGTTACGATCGCCATTTTGATCGTAGAGGTAGCCGAGCTTCTCGAGGGTCAGCCCATAGCCGACATCGGTCGGAGAAAACGTCCGCTGCGCGAGATCGAAGAGGGTTTCGCCGACGCGGATCGCTTCAGTGAAGCGGTTCGCCGCCCTGAGCATGTCCAACTTGTCGTTGAGAATTGCCCATAGCTTCTCGTTGCCCTTCATTGCGCATCACCAGCCTTCGCTCAGCTGACTGGTGAGATTTTTCGCCAGCGATTCGGCCGCGAGCGGAAGCGCCTGGCGCTCGTCGGTATTCACATCGCTACTGACGAAAAAGTTTGTCGCGCCGAACGCATCGCCGCCGGCGAGCTGATTCCCCTGTTTATCAACGAGGTGATAGCGAACCACGAGGCTGAGGTTGAATTCAGTCGTCGCGAGAACGTTTCCGCGGACCGAACGTGCCGGGTTTCGACCGACCCGGTAAATTTCGCCCTTCAACGTCGCATCGGCGTTTTCGTCGCCGCCTGCGATGCGATAAGTTCCGTCCGACTGGATTTGCTTGATTACCGTGTCGGTGATGAGCACTTCGGCGCGCGGGACGAGCGTGTCATTCTTGAATGTCGGGACCGCGATCGAATGGACTTCGCGCAGCGCGTACGGCTTGATCGAACCGAGATGATAGCCCGCGCAACCGCTCAACAGCACCGCGGCAACTCCGGCAGCGACCAGTTTACTCTTCACTAATTCGGCGGCGCCGATGGTGAGGGGGAGGATTCAGGTTCGGAGGACGCGGAGGAGGGCGATGGCAACGGCGGAAGCGTATCCGGCATGAGCGACGCCGGCGGAGGCAGCGAGGCATCCATGTCTGGTGGCGGAAGGGGCGCCATCTCAGTCGGTGTTCCCGGCATTTGCGCTGCGGAGGAGCCGTGTGATTCCGCGGTGTCGCGCTTTGATGAGGACGACTTCTTGTTCGAAACAGCGAGCGCGGGTTGGAGTGCGTCGCCAAATTTTGCCTGCAATTGATCGACGCGCTTCTTCGCTTCGTCGCCTTCGCGGGAACCGGGCTGCTGACGAATAACGTCGTTATAGTAAATCACCGCAGCGCGATAGTTCTTTTGCTTGTCGTAAAACCGCGCGACCTGAAACGCGTTCGCGGTCTGCTTGGTGTCGAGCATTTTCATGTCTTCGCGGGCCTGAGCGGCTTTCTCGCTGTTTGGGTGCTTGAACAGAAAATCCTGAAAACCCAGCTTCGCATTCTTCGCTGCCGCTGCATCCTTCGTCCCGGTCTTCGCCGCGCGAAACCAAACGTAGCCGAGCTGATATTGCGCGTCGGCCGCGATCGGTTCGTCGGGAAATTTGTCGATCACTGCCTGGTAAGCCGCGAGGGCGGCATCGTTGTTGCCCTGTTTCTCGCGCGCCAGACCGATATTGAACTGTGCACGCGCCGTGTATTTGCCATAAGGAGCGGTGCGAATAATGGCGGCGAAAATGTCGACCGATTTGTCGAGCGCGTTTGCGATCGGCATCCCGAGAAACTTGGCTTTCTTGCCGTTCAAGTACATCTCGCCGATCCGGAACTGCGCCTCAATCGCTTCGTCGAAACGCTCGAACTTCGGATACCTTTCGACCACAATCCGATACGTCTCCGCCGCTTTCAGGTAATCGTGATTTTGTTCGAGCAGCTGGGCACGGCGATATCCTGCGCCGGCCGCAAGCGTGTCCTTCGGGTGTTTGCGAACCAGCGTGGTGTAGATGCGGATCGCCCGGTTTGTGTTGCCCGCTTTCTCAGCTGCCTGCGCCTGGTCGAAGAGTTGTTGCGCAGTGCCGCTGACCTCCTCATCGCCCGGCGCAATGTACTTGGCTTTATGGCCTGGCTTAAAAACGACAGAAGCGCCGCCGTTCGATGCAAAAAGCATCGCGCCGACGAGCGAAAAGAGCAGTATGCGGACCGGGGGTGTCATGCGATTCGCAGGGTAATTCAGATGCCTTTTCAGTCAAGTTACACAGCGCCAGACGGCTCGTCGCGACGCCTCGTGCGAATGAGGAGCGAGAGCCATTGAACTTGATCGACCAGCAGAAGCTGCGGCTCGGTGCCTGCGCCTGGAGTTACGACGAATGGCGCGGCAGTTTTTATCCCGCCGATTTGCCGGACGAACGCTGGCTGGAGTTCTATGCGCGTCATTTCTCCGCGGTCGAAGTCGATTCGACATTTTACCACTCGCCATCGGAAGAAGCCGTCCGTCGCTGGGTGCAAAGCACGCCGGCGAGTTTCCGCTTTGCCTGCAAGCTGCCGCGCGCAATCACCCACGCGTGCCGGTTGCGAGATTGCTCGGCGGAGCTGACCGCGTTCCTCCGGGCAATCGAACCCCTCGGTACCAGGCTCCAGGTCTTGCTGATCCAATTGCCCGCCTCGTTTTCACCGAAGGAAGGCAAAGCCGCGCTGCGCAATTTTCTCTCGCAACTGCCGCGCGACCTCCGATTCGCAATTGAGTTTCGTCACCCTGGTTGGCACCAGCCGCAAATCATTCGTCTGCTCGAGAAACATCGCATCTGCTGGGTCTGGCCCGATACGACCGCATTGAACGAGCGCAATCTGGCGCCCTTCGAGTTCCTGCCGATCACGACGGACTTCCTTTATCTGCGTTTGCTCGGCGATTACCGGACGAAGTACGGGAGTGACGGCGCGCGTGTCCACCAATACGGAAAGCTCCTTTGGAAACGTGAAGCTGCGCTCGATAGCTGGGCTCTGCGCATCCGCCGCCATCTCGACGAAACGCGGACGATCTGGACGTTCGTCAACAATCACTACGAAGGGTTCGCGCCGGAAACGTGTCAACGGCTCGCGTCGCGACTCGGTTTTGATTTATCGCTGCCGACGAATGCAGAGATCGCAACCGCGAGTTCCGGCCAGCTCGACCTCTTTGCGAGCGCGGACTCTTAGGTGCCGCGCTGTCTGAGCGCGGATCGCGATCCACCTAACGAATCTCATCCGCGCCGAAATATGCGCGCAACGGCTCTGGTAACCGGATCGAGCCGTCGGGTTGCTGGCCGGTTTCGATCAGCGCGGCAAACAAACGTGGCAGCGCCACGCCGGATCCGTTCAACGTGTGACAAAATCGATTTTTCCCGTCCGCATCCTTGAATCGCAACTCCATTCGTCGCGCCTGAAAATCTTCGAAGTTCGAGCAGCTCGAAACCTCCAGATATCCGTTCTGACCCGGCGACCAGACTTCAATGTCGTACGTTTTTGCTGACCCGAAGCCGAGATCACCGGTGCACAACTCGACCACGCGATAATGCAAGCCAAGCAATTGCAATACGCGCTCCGCATTTGCGGTCAGCGACTCGTGCTCGGCATACGAACTCTCCGGTGTGGTGAGTTTCACCAGCTCCACTTTGTCGAATTGATGAACGCGGATGATGCCGCGCGTTTCGCGACCGGCTGATCCGGCTTCGCGACGAAAACAAGGCGTGTAAGCGACGAACTTCTGCGGCAAATCGGCCGCCGCCAGAATCTCTTCGCGATGGAAGTTCGTCACCGGCACTTCCGCCGTCGGCGCGAGGAACATCTGGTTTTCCTCCAGCCCGTACATGTCTTCCTCGAACTTTGGCAACTGTGAGGTGCCGATCATGCAATCGCGACGAACCAGGAATGGCGGGCTGATTTCCGTGTAGCCATGTTCACGTGTGTGCAGGTCGAGCATGAACTGGATCAAAGTGCGCTCGAGCCGCGCCCCTGGACCGGTGAAACAAATGAACCCGCTGCCGCTTAATTTCGCCGCACGCTCGAGGTCGAACAGCTTGAGCTTCGTGCCGAGAGCGACGTGATCGAGTAGGTCGCCGGAAAACTCCGGCTTCTCGCCCCAGCTTCGGATCACCGGATTTTCCGCGGCGTCTTTCCCGATCGGAGCGCCCGCGTGCGGGAGATTCGGCAGTTGCAGCAGCATGTCGCGCTGTCTCGCGTCGAATTCCGTCGTCTTGCGATTTAGCGCGGCAATTTCATCGCCGATCGCCCGCACCTGCGCCTCCAGTTCTTCGGAACTCTCAGCGCGAGCGCGCTTGCCGCCGATTTCCTTGCTCAACCGTTTGCGTTCGCCATTCAGTCGCTGCAATTCCGTCTCGGCCTTGCGCCGATCCGAATCGATCCTCAGCAATTCGTCGATTTTCTGCGCGTCGTCACCGCCGCGCGTAGCGAGCCTTTCTTTGACGGATTCGGGCTGTTCGCGAATCAGGCGGACGTCGAGCATAGGAGTCACGCAGAGAACGCAGAGAACGCGGCGACGCAAACGAGTTTCGGCCGGCTCTCGAAGATTGTCATTCCGAGCGCAGTCGAGGAATCTTCGTGCAGGAAGACACGAGGATGTCTCGACTTCGCTCGACATGACACCGGACCACGAGCGTTACGCCGAACTCCGCGCCGCCGCGCGGGTTCTCGAACGTCCCCTGCTCATCACCCCGCGCACTTACAACGAGCTGGAATTACAGGCGCGCTGGTTCGCCGGCGATTTCGGCCGCAACTTCCGTGCAGTCACCGGCGAAGAGATTGAGGTCGTGCAGTTCGGAATTTGGAACCGCGAGGCTGGTCCTGATTTCAGCGACGCTGCGATTCGCATCGACGGCGCCAAGGTGGTGCGCGGCAGTATCGAGTTCGAGCTGAGCGACACCGGCTGGGAGACACACGGCCACGCTACGAATGCCGCATTCGACGACGCCATCCTGCACGTCTTCGTCAATTCGAGCGGTCGCGAATTTTTCACCCGGACAAACTCGAACCGCAGCGTGCTGCAAGTGCGCGTCGATCCGGCAACAGTGCCGGACGCGTTCAGCTCGAACGTGCCGCTTGCCAAACCGGGCCGATGTCACGCGCCGCTGCGCGACGTCTCGGAAGAACGGGCTAGCAGTATCCTGGATGCGGCGGCGCGGTTCCGTCTCGGTCAAAAAGCGGCCCGCCTTCAGCGCATATCGACAAACCACGGACGTGATGAAGCGCTCTTCCAGGAATTAGCGGGAGCGCTCGGTTACAAGCAAAACAAGCCGCCTTTCATATTGCTCGCGCAACGGCTAACGCTGCGCCACCTGCGAGAACATTCTTCCGATACGGAAGCGCTGCTCTTCGGTGTCGCCGGCTTTCTCCGGGCGGATCTCGCCGATTACAACGACCAGACGCGCGATTATGTTCGAGATCTCTGGGAGCGCTGGTGGCTTCATCGCGACGCGCTCGATCGATTCGTGCTGCCGGTCGATGTTTGGAAGCTGAGCGGCGCGCGGCCACTCAATCACCCACAGCGCCGCATTGCAGCGCTGGCCGCGATCGCGCGCGAATGGCCGAAGTTCGTTGACTCGTTAGGCCGCAAAGATACCGCCGTGACAGGATTCTTTCGCTCCATTGCCCATCCATTTTTGGGACGCCACTACACTCTTACCTCGGACGGGACGGCCAAACCGATGGCGCTGGTGGGCGACACGCGCATCGCCGAGATCCTAGCCAACGTTATTTATCCGTGGCGGCTGAGCCAAGGCGAAGATATTTGGCCGCGCTACACGAAGCTGTCCGCCAAGCTAACAAACCGTCGCGTCGAAACTGCAGCGAGCCGACTTTTCGGCGATGACGACCGCCGCCGCGTCTTTCTCAAAACGCTCGCACACCAGCAAGGCCTGCTTCAGATCTACGAAGACTTTTGCATGCAGGATAACTCAGACTGCGACCAGTGTCCCTTCCCCGAACAGATGCGGAAATGGCCGTGAGTTCGCGCCTTGCAAATCGAAAATCGCCAATCGAAAATCCGGATTCTGGTGCGGGTGTAGTTCAATGGTAGAACGGCAGCTTCCCAAGCTGCATACGAGGGTTCGATTCCCTTCACCCGCTTGCTCTCCTCGTCCCGGAGTAGACGAGCG
The DNA here is from genome assembly GCA_045809945.1 of Chthoniobacterales bacterium. Classification (GTDB taxonomy): domain Bacteria; phylum Verrucomicrobiota; class Verrucomicrobiia; order Chthoniobacterales; family UBA10450; genus CADDYX01. The sequence continues at coordinate 3,947 of JBJMWW010000111.1, read as the reverse complement.
CGAAGTGAAATCACGTTCTGATTCTGTCATTCCGGGCGCAGCCGAGAGCCTGCCCTGAGCGAGCAGCGAGTCGAATGGGAATCTACGCTTAGACGAACGAAGATGTCTCGACGGACCCTGTCCTGAGCGTAGTCGAAGGGCTCGACATGACAAAGTCGAAGGTCGCTTCACCACCCGCCGAAGAAACGGCGAAAGGACTTGATAATCTTGCCCGGCACCGTGCCGGCGCGTTGTCCCATGTCCTCGAGTTTTTGGACGAACTGCGTCGCGCCCCCGCCGTGAATTTCGCAGCCAATCGTCGGGACTCTGTCGGCGGGCAAGGTGATCTCGTAGGCTGTTCCCGCTATCGTGCAGCCGCTGGTGGCGAGATGGTTTGAGATGGAGCAAACAACCGCGCGGGCCAACGGCATGGTCGGCTGGAGAGCTTCTGCCGGATAACGCTGTGATGCTTTGTTCATCGTTTGCACCCAGACCGGCAGCGCAAGTGCGGCGCCGTAGCCATGCGGAATGATTGTAACCGGCTGATCAAAACCAACCCACACCCCGCACGTGACCGAGCTGGTGTAGCCGATGAACCACGCGTCTTTGTAGTCGTTGGTCGTTCCCGTCTTACCCGCGGCGGGAAGTTTCCAGCCTAACGAATGCGACGCCGCTGCAGTCCCTTTCGTCAAGACCTGCTCCATCAACTGAGATGTCATCCACGCCGCGCCCGGGTCGACCGCTGGCAACGCGACGTGTGCAGAGCGGTAGATTGGTTTGTGATCGGCGTCGTCGATTCGCTCGACGATGTATGACTGCTTTCTAATTCCTGCGTTTGGAAAAACGGTGTAGGCGGCGGTGAGATCCTTCAGGTCGGTCTCAAACGAGCCGATGAAGATCGCAGGGCCGTTCGGAATTTTCTCGCCGAGGCCGAGGGTGGTCGCAGTTTTCTGAACTTCAGTGAGGCCGGCGAACTCGCCCACCCGCACGCTCATCGTGTTACGCGAATGAATCAGCCCGTAGGAAACAGGCTGCACGCCTTGATACGTGCCGTCCGAATTTCCCGGCGACCAATTGCCTCCGCCGGTGATTTCACCGGGTTGAATGGCATTGTCGCTGATCGCGGCGCCGGGCAACAAGCCGTGGGTGAAAGCGAGGGTGTAGACGAACGGCTTGAATGCTGAGCCGACCTGGCGATTCGCCGGTGGCAAGGCGCGATTGAATTTACTCTGCGAGTAATCGCGGCCGCCGACGAGCGCGCGAATTCCGCCGCTCGCGTTGTCGATCGCGACGAGCGCACCTTCGAGGTATGGCATGGATGAGTCCTCGCCTTCAGCCGGCGGACGGTAGTTCGCCTTGAGCGGATGTTTGAAATTCGATTGGTGCTCGATCTTCGTGAGCTGCGTCTCGAGTGCCTGCTGCGCGGTGTTTTGGATCGTCGGATCGAGCGTGGTGTAAATCGACAACCCGCCCTGATCGATTTGCTCCTGCGTGAGCAGCACGTTGAGATCGCGCTGGACGGCATCCATCGCGTAGTTCTCCTGAATCTGCGGCATCCGTTTCGGGCGCGCGTCGATTCTGGCAAGCTTTGCCTGCTGCGCTTGTGCGGCGTTGATCTTCTTCAGCTCAACCATCCGATCGAGGACCGCGTCTCGCTGCGTCGCCGCACCCTCGGGATTTTTCAGCGGAGAAAAACGATTTGGGCTTCGGATTAATCCGGCAAGCGTCGCTGCCTCCGAGAGGTTCAGCTTCGACGCGTTCTTCCCGAAATAGGCGAGCGATGCGGTCTCGATACCGTAACAACCCGACCCGAAATAAATCCGGTTCATGTAAAGCTCGAGAATCTGCTGCTTGCTGAACTCGCGCTCGATCCGCAGCGCGACCATCGCCTCGAGAATCTTGCGGTTAATTGTTCGGCCACCGAGCGGCAGGCTATTGCGCGCAAGTTGTTGGGTGATGCTGCTCGCGCCTTCCTTGGCCGAGCCGCTCATCAGGTCGCGAACGAGCGCGCGGCCGATGCCGCGCCAATCTATCCCGCTGTGATTAAAGAACCGTGAGTCTTCGCGCGCCAGAAGTGCCTCCACGAAAAACGGCGAGATTTCCTTGTATTCAACCCGGATGCGATTCGCGCCGGCAAGCCGGCTATAGATGCGTCCATCGACATCGTAAACCGTGTTCCGCTCCGGCATTTCATCAACGCGTTTAATGTCGAACGTCTGCGCCCACAGGCCGTAGAACGTGATAACGCCGAAAACCGCTGCGATCGGCAGCAGGAGAATCGCGAGCTTCCACGGAAACCGCGCTCCGCGCCGAAAGAGCTTCATCGGATTGAGCGCGGCATCGCGCGTCGCGCGTTACAACCGCACCTGCACCGGCGACTCGTGCTGCTCGTGAGCACACGGTGCATTCGTCGGCACACCCGCGTCGGCGTCATTTTGCTGGATGAGCTTCTTGTCGATCAAATACTGCTCAACCTCTTCGCCGCTGACATCGGGCAGCATTTCGCCATTCACTTCCACGCAGGGCGAAAGCGGCTGGCCGCTCTTGGTTTCCATTTCCCAGCGAAATGCCGGGTTCTGGATTATGTCTTTCTCGGTGAAAGGAAGATTGTATTTCGCGAGCACCGCGCGCACGCCGGCACTCCAGCCGCAATGGGTTTTCAAGTAGGCGGTGATCTGTGGAGTTTCCATCGTGCCCGAATGTATGTGGATTTGCGCGAAACGCGAACGCCGTTACACGAATAGAATGGCTTTCACTCTGCAAATCGGCGACCGGGCGCCGGATTTCCGGCTCCCGGGCACGGATGGAAAAACTTATGCGCCGAGCGACTTCGACGACGACCCGGTCCTCGTCGTTTTTTTCACCTGCAATCACTGCCCGTATGTCACCGGCTCAGACGAAGACACGCGCCAGATCGCGGAGAACTTCGGCGAGCGCGGCGTGCGCTTCATCGCGATCAATTCAAACAGCCCGAACACCTACGCGGAGGACGATTTCCCTCACATGGTGCAGCGGATGCAGGACCACCATTTCCCCTGGATTTACCTGCACGATGCTAAGCAGGATGTAGCGCGCGCTTACGGCGCGTTGCGCACGCCGCACTTCTACGTATTCGATAAGGAGCGAAAGCTTATCTACACCGGGCGCGCAATCGACAATCCGCGCAGCTCAGCGAAAGCGACAGCGCACGATCTGGCGCGTGCGTTGGACGAACATCTTGCCGGGAAGCCAGTCAGCGTTGCCCTCACCAATCCGATCGGCTGTAACGTGAAGTGGGAAGGCAAAGACGCGCACTGGATGCCCGGTGACGCGTGCGATCTGGTGTGAGTACATAACGCGCGGTCATCCTGAGCGAAGCGAAGGACCTCGCAAGCGTTCGCTCGACAACGCTGCCGCCGTAACGTCGAGCGTCGCTTGCGAGGTCCCTCGCATCCGCTCGGGATGACAGCTTGGGCCCGCGTGACAATCAGCGCTTCGGCTTGAGCAGCGGGAACAGAATCACATCGCGAATCGACTCCGCGCCGGTGAGCAGCATGGTCAGACGATCGATGCCGAGACCGAAGCCGCCGGCCGGCGGCATGCCGTGCTCGAGCGCGAGCAGAAATTCTTCGTCGATCTTCTGCGTTTCCTCGCCAACCTGCTCGACTAACCGTTGACGCTGAACGGTCGGATCGTTCAGCTCGGTGTAACCGGGCGAAATTTCCTGGCCATTGATGATCAGCTCGTAAACATCGACCAGCGAATCGTCCTCCGGATTTTGCTTCGCGAGCGGGACGAGCTCTTTCGGGCAGTGCGTCACGAAAAGCGGATCGAAGGTTTTTTCTTCCACGAGTTTTTCAAAAACGTGCTGGGTGATCTCGTGATCGACCAGGCTGGGAATAATCTCGACGCCGAGCTGGCTCTTCGCGCGCTCGCGTTTCGCATCAGTTGTCAGACCAAACCAATCGTCGCCCGCGACCTCCATGATC
>JBJMWW010000110.1:0-4570 GCA_045809945.1 Chthoniobacterales bacterium | reverse complement strand
GATGGAGATTTTCTGCTCCTTACCAGTGCCAAGGTCCTTCGCGGAGACATGCAGGATGCCATTCGCATCGATGTCGAAGGTGACCTCAATCTGCGGAACGCCACGCGGCGCCGGCGGGATGCCGTCGAGGTGAAACGTACCAAGATTCTTGTTATCGCGACTCAACGGGCGCTCGCCTTGCAACACTTTGATCTCGACGCCCGGCTGATTATCGCTGTAGGTCGAGAAAATCTGCGACTTACGAGTCGGGATAGTGGTGTTACGGGGAATCATTGGCGTAGCCACGCCACCTGCGGTTTCGATCGCGAGCGTAAGCGGAGTAACGTCGAGAAGGAGGACGTCTTTCACGTCACCCTTGAGCACACCGCCCTGGATAGCTGCACCGATAGCTACGACTTCGTCCGGATTGACACCTTTGTGCGGTTCCTTCCCGATCAGACTGCGCGCGGTATCGATAACCTTAGGCATACGCGTCATGCCACCGACCAGAACCAGCTCGTCGATTTCCTTCTCGCTTAGCTTCGCGTCGGACAAGCAAGCCTTAACCGGCCCAACCGTCCGCTGGAACAAATCATCGCAAAGCTGTTCCAGTTTCGAGCGGGTAAGCTTCTTCTGGATGTGTTTCGGTCCGCTCGCGTCCGCCGTGATAAACGGCAGGTTGATGTCGTATTCCTGAGTAGAAGACAGCGCGATTTTAGCCTTCTCAGCTTCTTCCTTGATCCGCTGCACGGCGTCCGGCTGCTTCGACAGATCGATGCCTGAGTCCTTCTTAAATTCGGCAATGATCCATTCCATGATGCGATTGTCCCAGTCATCGCCACCCAGGTGCGTGTCACCATTGGTCGCTTTGACTTCGAAGACACCGTCACCGATCTCGAGAACCGAAATGTCGAACGTGCCGCCGCCCAGGTCATAGACAGCGATCTTCTCGTCCTTCTTCTTGTCCAAACCGTAAGCTAACGAGGCAGCGGTCGGCTCATTGATAATGCGGAGAACTTCAAGGCCAGCGATCTTGCCCGCGTCCTTGGTCGCGTTACGCTGCGAGTCGTTGAAGTAAGCAGGCACGGTGATGACCGCCTGCGCGATTTTCTCGCCGAGCTTAGCTTCCGCGTCGGCTTTCAGCTTTGACAGGATCATGGCCGAGATTTCCGGCGGGCTGAATGTTTTCTTCTCGCCGTTCACGTCGACCTGGACATGGGCGTCGCCGTTCGCCGCCTTCACGATTTTGTAAGGCACGCGATGCTCTTCCTCGCGCACTTCGTCGAACTTTCGGCCCATGAAACGCTTGATCGAGAAAACCGTGTTCGCCGGGTTCGTGATCGCCTGACGCTTCGCGGCCTGACCGACGAGTCGTTCTCCGTTCTTCGAGAACGCTACGACTGAAGGCGTGGTCCGCGCGCCTTCGCTATTCTCCAAAACTACCGGGTCGCCACCCTCCATCACCGACATGCAGGAGTTGGTGGTGCCCAAATCAATACCTAAAACTTTTGCCATAAATTGAAATCCTTTCGGGATCGGAGATACCGACCCGGCGTACCATTTAGCAATCGATGTGCTCGATTTGTCAGTTAAACCTAAGTCGTTGTCAGTCAATACAATGAGCGATTTAGTCCAAACACGATAAAGGAGGAATTAGCGACATGCTGTCACAACTTTAGGTCCTGTGGCGCGCCCGTCTGTCACAGGAATTCAGGCACATTTCGGCATGTCGGCTGCTATTTCCGTCGCCCGATGCAAGCGAGCAGCGGCGCGACCACGGAACCAAGACAGCCGGGCAGCGACATCGTTTTCGCCTGCACGCATTGCGCCACGCAGTTCGTCGTGGATGCCGCCGCGGCTGGCGCGACGCTGGAATGCGAGAACTGCGGCAAACCGACCAAGGTGCCGTCGCGAAATCCGGAAGGGATGGGCGGCGACGCGACACGAGATCTTCAGCACCAGTTGAAAGAGAACGAATCGCAGCGGACTGAAGTAAGCGGTTACATTAACCAGCTGACGATCCAGGTTCAGCGCTGGCAGCTTCGTTTGCAGACGCTGAACGAGCGGCAGAAAAAGCTACAGGCTGAGCTCGCCGCGATCACAAGCTCGAAGAGCTGAAGCGAAGCGCAACACCTCCTGCGTTGTCATGTTGAGCTTGCCGAAACATCTCTAGAAGAAATCCGCGCTCATGGCGGCGGGGTGCTAGCGATGCTTCGACAAGTTTAGAATGATGAAGACTAGCCGCGGAAGATCCGCGGCGCCCGAACGCCCGGCAGCCGATAATGGCCGACGGCCTCGCCTTTCACGAGACGCGAGTCGACGCGTGTCAGACGTTCCACCTGCGCGCGCGTGAACAATTCCGTGTGCGGAATCTCGCAGAGATGTTCAGCCACAAACCAGATGTCCTTTCGCGAGGCCATCCAGTTACAATCGTCGAAGCGCGCCAAATTCACCGGGCGCGAGTAGCGGCGCAACGTGCGCTCGCCGCGCAGATTGAAGTAGATATTGAAGTAGCTCATGGCGAGCTCGCGCAGCGTGCGATAGACCGGCTCGCGTCCACGGCAGCCGTTGAAGTTTGATTTTGCCACGACGCCCCAGCAGCCGCGGACTTTGTAAATCGCAAGCACGTGGTCGGTATCATTGTCTGCCTCGAGGTCCCAGATTAAAGGGGGAAAACCGAGGACGCGTAACGCAGCAGCCGCGAAAATTGCGCCTTCCAAACAATGTGCTGTTCCTTCGTGCAACACCTTTCTCGGTGACCAGGAGCTGTGCGCGATGTGATACGGCATCGCATCGAGAAAGCGCTGGATGCCGGTCGGATTCTTCAACGAACGCAGCTTGCGCAACTCGGCGGCGGTGAAGTTTTCGTCGCACACGATTTAGAATAACGCCAAGCTGGCTCGATGAAACATTTGCTCGTTGCGCTTTTTCTCGGTGCTTCGTCGATTGTTTTCGGTCAGGAGCCACGAACGAGTCCGCTCAACGTGAAGGCGACGTGGCCGCAATTTGATGCCGCGGCCGCGGATCGATTCGCCAAGCTCGCGCTGGCGTGCGTCGGCAAGGAATACCCGAACAAGATCAGCCACCTCCTGAACAGCGATGCCGACGTCGCGCCTCCGCGAAAGCTAACGCCGGCATTTTGCGGCTGCTACGACTGGCATTCATCGGTGCACGGGCACTGGCTGCTCGTGCGACTCCTGCGCACGTTTCCGGATGCGCCTTTTGCGAAAGCGGCGCGCAACGCATTGCGCAAAAGTCTCACAGCCGAACACCTGAAAGGCGAAGCGGAATACATCAACGCTGCCGGCCGCGCCAGCTTCGAGCGGCCTTACGGTTTGTCGTGGTTGCTCCAGCTTTGTGCGGAATTGCGCGAATGGGATGATCCGCAGGCGCGAGAGATGGCGGCAAACCTCGCCCCGCTCGAGCACGCGGCGATCGAGCGGCTGAGCGTCTGGCTGCCGAAACTCGCCAATCCGGTGCGCGTCGGCGAACACGATCAGACGGCATTCGGCATGACGCTGATGGTCGATTACGCGCGCCTCGTGCACGATGCGGCGTTTGAGAAACTCCTCGTCGATCGGGCGCGTCAATTTTTCCTGAACGATGTCGACGCGCCGCTTGCCTACGAGCCGAGCGGCGAAGATTTCCTGTCGCCATCGCTCGGTGAAGCCGACGTGATGCGCCGCGTTTTGGCGCCGGAAGAATTCGCGAGCTGGCTCGGCAAGTTCATGCCGCAGATTCCGACGAGCGCGACCACCGATTGGCTGCCACTCGCGGTGTCACCGGACCCGAGCGATCCGAAGCTCGCACATCTCGACGGCCTCAATCTGAGCCGCGCGTGGATGCTCGAAGGCATTTTGTCGGCGTTGCCGCAGAACGATCCGCGACGCGTTTCATTGCAAGCGACCGCGGACCTTCATCGACGCGCCGGACTCGCTGCGGTGACGGGGGAACATTACGAAGGCGGACACTGGCTGGGCAGCTTCGCGGTTTATCTTGCGACGAAGAGAGGCATCCAGCCGCCAAAATGATCCACGTTCTCGATACGCTGCAGCTCGGCAGGCCCAGCGTGATCGCCGCAACAGCGCTCGAGACCGAGGACGGGATCGCGCTGTTCGATACCGGTGCTGAATCAACCTTCGATAACGTCGTCGCCGAGCTGCGCCGCGTCGGCGCGGCGGCAAGCGACGTTCGTCATGTCTTTGTCAGCCACATTCATTTCGATCATGCCGGCGCGGCCTGGCACTTCGCCGAAAACGGCGCGACGATTTACGTTCATCCGCGCGGGGCGCCGCATTTGATTGATCCGACGCGGCTGGTCGAGTCAGCCACGCGCATTTTCGGCGATCAGATGGAACGGCTGTGGGGACGCATTGAACCGGTTCCTGCAGATCGCGTTCGCGTGGTTGAAGACCGAACCGTCATTCAGGTCGCGCCGTTCCAAATCCGGGCGACCGAGACGACCGGCCACGCGACGCACCATCACGTTTACAGTTGGGACGACGTGCTTTTCGGCGGCGACGTCGCTGGAGTGCGTCTCGGAACAGGACCGGTAATTCCGCCGTTTGTTCCACCCGAGTTGCATGTGGAG